>NZ_JBBEXE010000004.1:0-118568 GCF_037645805.1 Leptobacterium meishanense | reverse complement strand
ACCCTACAGCAGATGGGGAAGTCACTGTGCAGGTGCCTGCCGGGGTAGCCATGGATGCTGCAAGCAATGACAATCTGGCTTCCAATACCTACAGTGTTACTAATGATGGAACAGCTCCCTCAGTGACCATTGATGGACCTGCCGGGCCTGTAAATGGTAGTTTTGATGTTACCATTACCTTTAGTGAGGGCGTTACTGGGTTTGTTCAAAGCGATATTACTGTAACCAATGGCTCCATAACAGCCTTTAGTGGGTCAGGGGCGTCCTATACCGCTACCATTGACCCTACAGCGGATGGGGAAGTGACCGTACAAGTACCTGCCGGGGTAGCCATAGATGCTGCAAGCAATGACAATCTGGCTTCCAATACCTACAGTGTTACTAATGATGGAACAGCTCCCTCAGTAACCATTGATGGACCCGCCGGGCCTGTAAATGGTAGTTTTGATGTTACCATTACCTTTAGTGAGGGCGTTACTGGGTTTGTTCAAAGTGATATTACCGTAACCAATGGGACAATAACAGCCTTTAGTGGGTCAGGGGCGTCCTATACCGCTACCATCGACCCTACAACGGATGGGGAAGTGACCGTACAAGTACCTGCCGGGGTAGCCATAGATACTGCAAGCAATGACAATCTGGCTTCCAATACCTACAGTGTTACTAATGATGGAACAGCTCCCTCAGTGACCATTGATGGACCCGCCGGGCCTGTAAATGGTAGTTTTGATGTTACCATTACCTTTAGTGAGGGCGTTACTGGGTTTGTTCAAAGTGATATTACCATAACAAACGGGACAATAACAGCCTTTAGCGGGTCAGGGGCGTCCTATACCGCCACCATTGACCCTACAACGGATGGGGAAGTGACCGTACAAGTACCTGCCGGGGTAGCCATAGATGCTGCAAGCAATGACAATCTGGCTTCCAATACCTACAGTGTTACTAATGATGGAACAGCTCCCTCAGTGACCATTGATGGACCCGCCGGGCCTGTAAATGGTAGTTTTGATGTTACCATTACCTTTAGTGAGGACGTTACCGGGTTTGTTCAAAGCGGTATTACCGTAACAAACGGGACAATAACAGCCTTTAGCGGATCAGGGGAGTCCTATACCGCTACCATCGACCCTACAACGGATGGGGAAGTGACCGTACAAGTACCTGCCGGAGTAGCCATAGATGCTGCTAGCAATGACAATCTAGCTTCTAACCCGTTTAGTATTCTTAACTTGGGAGAAGCATCGGATGAAGTCAGCTTTTTGAGTCCGGTTCCCGATACAGGTATCTTAACTATCGATTTTAAACAGGTCTATAATGATGTTATTGTCAACGTATGGGACAGTTCGGGTAGGTTTATATCGTCTCAATCCTTTTCAAATACATATACGGTGTCCCTTTTTCTAGGAAATGCCTCAGGGTTTTATTATGTAGAGGTTATCAGGGATGGAGAAAAAACCAGGATAAAGGTATTGAAGAAGTAAATGAAAAAAAATAAGCGGTTTGAGCTCACTCCTGATATCTGGACTATTGAAGGAGGGCACCTCACCCCTACTATGAAAGTATATTGAAAAACAATCAAAAAAACGCCTCTTGCAAGAGGCGTTTTTTTTATACGCTAGGTTTACAAAATAAATTTTAAAAAGCTCAACAATAATTTCAATAATTTATTATGCATGCATAATAAATTATTTGTATATTTACTCCACATTTTCTAAAAATGAAAGAAAAGACTATTGATTATGTGATGCGGGCAACTTGGCAAGCCATTGCCAAAATGTATAACGAAGAAGCCGGAAAAGTAGGCAGTACCATGGCTACTGGTTTCACTCTTTTGAGTATTGATCCGGAAAAAGGGACCCCGTCCACAGCTCTTGGCCCAAAAATGGGAATGGAAGCAACCAGCCTTTCGCGGATATTAAAATCGATGGAAGAAAAAGGATTGATAGTGAGAAAACCAAATCCAGAAGACGGAAGAAGTGTCCTTATTCATCTTACTGATTTTGGAATAGAAAAAAGGGCACTCTCCAAAGAAGTAGTTTTACGGTTCAATGAAGTCGTTAAAACACATGTAAACCAGGAACAATTGAATACTTTTTTCGAAGTGGCAGACATTATCAATCAACTCATTCTGGAGAAGAAAATATATAACAATAGAAAAGTAACAACTAATTAACATACTTTACATCAAAATGACAAGAAGAATTAAGAAAGTTGCTGTTATCGGTTCAGGTATCATGGGAAGTGGCATTGCCTGCCATTTTGCCAACATAGGAGTTGAAGTCTTATTATTGGATATCGTTCCCAGAGAACTAAATGACAAAGAAAAAGCTAAAGGTTTAACACTCGAAAACAAAGTAGTTAGAAATCGATTGGTAAATGATAATTTCAACGCTTCATTAAAATCCAAACCATCACCTATTTATCATCAAAAATTTGGAAATAGGATTACTATAGGGAATCTTGAAGATGACCTGCATAAAATCAAAGATGTGGATTGGGTGATTGAAGTCGTAGTAGAAAGGCTCGATATCAAACAAAAAGTATTTGAACAGATTGAAAAGCACCGCACACCTGGCACACTCATTACCTCTAACACTTCCGGGATCCCAATCAAATTTATGAATGAAGGGCGAAGTGATGACTTCCAAAAACATTTTGCTGTCACGCACTTTTTTAACCCACCAAGATACTTAAAACTATTTGAAGTCATTCCCGGGCCAAATTGTCAACAATCCGTTACCGATTTCTTAATGATGTACGGCGAAAAATTCCTAGGAAAAACATCTGTACTCGCAAAAGATACTCCAGCGTTCATTGGAAACCGGATTGGGATTTTTGGTATCCAAAGCCTCTTTCACCAAGTAAAAGAGCTAGGGTTGACCATTGAAGAGGTTGATAAACTAACAGGTCCTGTTATCGGGCGACCAAAATCAGCCACTTTCCGAACAGTAGATGTGGTAGGACTTGACACACTTGTGCATGTTGCTAACGGACTTTATGAAAACTGTCCTGATGATGAACGCCATGAATTGTTTAAACTTCCTGATTTTATTCAAAAAATGATGGAAAACAAATGGTTGGGAAGCAAAACAGGACAAGGGTTTTATAAAAAAGTAAAAGGCGAAAATGGGAAAAGCGAAATCTTATCGCTCGACCTGGAAACTTTGGAATATCGCCCTAATAAAAAGGTGAAATTTGCCACGTTAGAACTTACCAAGACTGTTGACAAAGTTATTGACCGTTTCCCTATCCTTATAACCGGAAAAGATAAAGCAGGGGATTTCTATCGAAAGAACTTTGCTGCCATGTTTGCCTATGTTCAAAACCGGATCCCTGAAATATCCGATGAACTGTACCGGATAGATGACGCCATGAAAGCAGGCTTTGGTTGGGAAAACGGGCCATTTGAAATTTGGGATGCCATAGGTATTGAAAAAGGAATAGAGTTGATGAAAGCCGAAGGGTTAGAACCTGCAAATTGGGTTACCGAAATGATCTCGGCCGGAAGCAGCTCATTTTATACTGTAAAAGATGGGGCAACCTATTATTATGATATCCCATCAAAAAAACAAGTTAAAAAACCCGGACAAGATGCTTTCATCATTTTAGATAATATCCGGAAAACAAAAGAAGTTTGGAAAAATACTGAGGCTGTTATTGAAGATTTAGGTGACGGAATCCTAAACTTAGAATTCCAGTCTAAAATGAATACTATTGGCGGTGGTGTCCTTCAAGGTATAAATAAAGCTATTGACTTGGCCGAAAAAGATTTTCAAGGATTGGTTGTTGGTAACCAAGCAGCAAATTTTTCTGTAGGTGCCAATATCGGAATGATTTTTATGATGGCTGTAGAACAAGAATATGATGAACTGAACATGGCTATTAAAATGTTCCAAGATACCATGATGCGCATGCGTTACTCTTCCATCCCCACTATCTCTGCACCGCATGGGATGACCTTGGGTGGCGGTTGTGAGCTTTCCATGCATGCCGATAAAGTGGTTGCTGCCGCAGAAACCTATATCGGATTGGTAGAATTTGGCGTTGGGGTCATTCCAGGCGGTGGAGGCTCTAAGGAAATGACATTGCGTGCTTCCGATACCTTCAGGAAGAACGATGTTGAGTTGAATGTGTTACAGGAATATTTCCTTACCATAGGAATGGCAAAAGTATCAACCTCGGCCTATGAGGCTTTCGATATAGGAGTCCTTCAAAAAGGAAAAGATGTGGTGGTGGTAAACAAAGACCGTCAGATTGCGGAAGCTAAAAAACATGCATTATTGCTTGCAGAAGCAGGTTATACACAACCTGTCCACAGAAAAGATATAAAAGTGCTTGGTAAACAGGCTTTAGGGATGTTCTTAGTAGGAACGGACGCTATGGAAGCTAGTAATTATATAAGCGAGCACGATCATAAAATTGCCAATAAACTAGCTTATGTGATGGCCGGGGGTGATCTTTCAGAGCCTACTTTGGTCAGTGAACAATATTTATTGGACATTGAACGAGAAGCTTTTTTATCACTCTGTACAGAACGTAAAACATTGGAACGCATACAACACATGCTAAAAACAGGGAAACCATTGCGCAATTAGATTTGAGAAATTAATATTGAGTAATCAGAAAGAAGCTATGCACAAACTTGAAGATTTAAAAATCTGGCAAAAATCCATAGAGCTTGCAAAACAAGTCTACAACCTTGTTGTTATGCTACCTTCAGATGAAAAATATGGTCTAACATCTCAAATAAAAAGGAGCGCGGTATCCATACCTTCTAACATTGCAGAAGGAGCAGGAAGAAACTCTGAGAAAGAATTTAATTATTTTCTAGGAATTGCAAATGGTTCCGCATATGAACTTCAAACACAATTAATTCTAATAACAGAACTAAAGCTTATATCGGAAAGTGACATTCGATCTTCATTAAACCTATTAACTGAAGTTCAAAAAATGAATTATTCATTACAAAAAAGTTTAAAGGAAAAAACTTAATACTCAATACTAATAGCTAAAATCTATCATAAAAAATGAAAACAGCATATATCGTAAAAGCATACCGAACTGCCGTTGGAAAAGCACCAAGAGGGTTATTCCGATTTAAAAGGACAGACGAATTGGCCGCTGAAACCATCCAATACATGATGAAAGAATTACCACAATTGGATAAAACCCGTATTGACGATGTTATTGTAGGAAATGCAATGCCGGAAGGTTCTCAAGGGTTAAATATGGCCCGGTTGATTTCTCTAATGGGATTAGATATCGTTGATGTTCCGGGAGTAACCGTAAACCGGTTTTGTTCATCTGGGATAGAGACCATTGCCATGGCATCTGCAAAAATCCAGGCAGGAATGGCCGATTGTATCATTGCAGGTGGTGCCGAAAGTATGAGTGCAGTACCCATGACAGGATACAAAACAGAATTAAATTATGAACTGGCCAAGTCTGGCCATGAAGATTATTACTGGGGTATGGGAAATACTGCAGAAGCTGTCGCCAATCAGTTCAAAGTCTCTCGGGAAGACCAGGATGAATTTGCGTACAATTCACATATGAAAGCTTTAAAAGCACAAGCTGAAAACCGCTTTCAAGAGCAAATTGTTCCCATAACCGTTGAACAGACCTATATTGACGAAAACGGTAAAAAAGCCACAAAATCATACACAGTAACCAAAGATGAAGGACCCAGAGAGGGTACAAGTATAGACGCATTGAACAAACTCCGGCCAGTATTTGCAGCCGGTGGGAGCGTTACCGCAGGAAACTCATCCCAAATGAGTGACGGTGCTGCTTTTGTATTAGTAATGAGCGAGGAAATGGTCAAAGAATTGAACCTAGAACCGATAGCCCGCTTGGTAAATTATGCTGCTGCAGGTGTGGAGCCTCGAATTATGGGGATTGGGCCTGTAAAAGCCGTTCCAAAAGCATTAAGACAAGCAGGATTAAGACAAAACGATGTAGAACTTATAGAACTGAACGAAGCCTTTGCTTCTCAATCACTAGCTGTTATAAGAGAACTTGGCTTAAACCAAGATATTGTTAATGTTAACGGAGGGGCTATTGCACTTGGGCATCCATTGGGTTGTACCGGAGCAAAGCTATCTGTTCAATTATTTGACGAAATGCGAAAACGGAACATGAAAGGAAAATATGGAATGGTGACCATGTGTGTAGGGACTGGACAAGGAGCAGCAGGAATTTATGAGTTTTTGAATTAACAGAATTGAGATATGAGAATTGAGTATTGAGAACTTTAATATTAGAGTCTGTATACTCAATACTAACTACTAAAATCTAAAAAAATGGAAGCAATAGAAAAAGATTTAACTAGAGGCGGACAATTTCTGGTCAAAGAAACAAAAGCAGCAGATGTATTCACGCCAGAAGATTTTTCGGAAGAACAGAAAATGATGCGCGACTCGGTAAAAGAGTTTGTTGATAGGGAAATATGGCCTTTAAAAGCGCGATTTGAAAAGAAAGATTATGCCCTTACCGAAGAGATTATGAAGAAAGCCGGTGAACTGGGGCTTCTTGGTATTTCCGTACCAGAAGAATACGGTGGGCTTGGAATGAGTTTTGTAACCACTATGTTGGTTTGCGATTATATTTCCGGGGCTACAGGCTCTGTAGCAACGGCTTTTGGGGCACATACAGGGATAGGCACCATGCCCATCCTTCTTTATGGTACCGAAGAGCAAAAGAAAAAATACATCCCGCGATTGGCCACAGGCGAATGGTTTGGTGCCTATTGTTTAACAGAACCGGGAGCAGGATCGGATGCCAATTCAGGGAAAACCAAAGCAGTACTTTCCGAAGATGGCACTCATTATAAAATCAGTGGTCAAAAAATGTGGATCTCCAATGCAGGATTTTGTAAACTCTTTATTGTATTTGCACGTATAGAAAATGATAAAAACATTACCGGATTTATTGTTGAAAATGACCCTTCTAATGGGATTACCTTAGGTGAAGAAGAGCATAAATTGGGAATTCACTCCTCCTCTACCCGTCAGGTATTTTTTAGTGACACAAAAGTCCCTGTAGAAAATATGCTTTCTGAACGAGGAAATGGTTTCAAAATTGCCATGAATGCGCTAAATGTGGGTCGTATTAAGCTAGCAGCAGCCTGCCTAGATGCTCAGCGTCGGGTTACTACCGAAGCAATCAAGTATGCTAATGAACGCATTCAATTTAAGACCCCTATTGCAAAATTTGGTGCTATCAAGTCCAAAATAGCAGAAATGGCGACTGCTACCTATGTAGGAGAATCGGCATGTTACCGGGCAGCTAAAGACATTGAAGACCGAATAGCTATTCGAAAGGCAGAAGGAAACTCGCACCAAGAAGCTGAATTAAAAGGGGTTGAAGAATATGCCATTGAATGTTCCATTTTAAAAGTAGCCGTCTCGGAAGATTGTCAGGACTGTACTGATGAAGGCATTCAAATTTTTGGAGGGATGGGCTTTTCTGCCGATACGCCTATGGAATCGGCATGGCGGGATGCGCGCATCTCCAGAATTTATGAAGGCACCAATGAAATCAACCGGATGCTTGCTGTTGGCATGCTTGTTAAAAAAGCCATGAAGGGACATGTAGACCTGTTAGGCCCTGCCATGGCGGTTAAAGATGAACTTATGGGCATTCCTTCTTTTGATGCACCTGACTATTCTGAACTTTTTGCAGAGGAAAAAGAAATCATTAGTAAACTCAAAAAAGCCTTTTTGATGGTAGCCGGAGCCGGTGTACAGAAATATGGTCCACAACTGGAAGAACACCAACAACTATTAATGGCCGCTGCCGATATTTTGATTGAAATCTATATGGCTGAATCTGCCATTCTCCGTACAGAGAAAAATGCAAAACGTTTTGGCGAAGAAACACAGAAAGAACAAATTGCCATGGCGCAGCTAAACCTCTTCCATGCTGTAGAAAAAATCAATACAAAAGGAAAAGAAGCCATTGCTTCCTTCACTGAAGGTGACGAACAGCGAATGATGCTGATGGGGCTCAAACGGTTTACCAAATATGCCAACATGCCAAACGTAGTTGCTTTGAGAAATACCATTGCAGAAAAGCTTACGACAGAGAATAAATATTGTTACTAAACAGTATAGAAATATGTCTTTATAAAAATAAAAGCTAGAGAATTCTCTAGCTTTTATTTATTTGTCGGGATGACTGGATTACTTTCAGTGATCCATAAGGAGTTGTTGCAAATTAAAGCGTTGCTTTAATTTAATCTAAAACAGATCGTTCTCTTTAAAAAGTAAACTTTTTACGAGAACTCACTCGCTTTAGCTTGTCGGGATGACTGGATTCGAACCAGCGACCACACGCACCCCATGCGTGTACGCTACCAGACTGCGCCACATCCCGGAAATATAGTCAGAACAAATTATTAACTGTACCTCGTGTATACTATACCCTTTCTATAGCAGAGAGGGCAAATATAATATGCCCCTAATTATTAAACAATATAAATCACAAAATTTCATCTCAATAGAGAAAATGGAGGCTTGAGTTTATATTTAAACTATTAGTTTAATATATACGCTTCATACTTTACCTATACTTTATTTCAGTTATGAATAATGATGGTGGTAAATTAGGAGTTGATGAATTAACAAGAGAATGTTCAATTCTAATTGGTCTATTTTCACTATCAAGAACAAAATTAAAAGAACCCATTGAAGCTGGTTCTTTATTAGGTTCTCTTGCTTCCCATTCGTTTGTTAAATAAACTGTACGATGCATGTTAAAAAGATAAATATTACCAAAAAATGGCGGTAGGCCTGAAAAAGGGTTTAAATATTCCGAAAGTTTATATTCATAAATTAATGTGTTATCTGAAATTAATTTCTCAGTCAATGTATTTTGACCATAAGTAAATTCAGTGACCGATCCACTATCAAGTATTCGCTTTACTCTACCTTGCCTGTCATATTCATATTGTATCTCTCCTTCACTATATGTGTTTGTCAATATATTTAATTTTGAACGATGAACTCTATGTGGTTTATTACTCCCTTCTCTATAAAAGTAAGTTGTTTCTATTGTCTTAATTTCTTCATTTTCAAAAATACCATAGGTGGTCGATTTATTTAATAACCCATTATTGTATTCAAATTCAACCCTTAAAGTTGTGTTATCATCATTAGATGAAAACTCATATGAAATTACATTGCCTCCTTCATCATAAAAAAACTTTGAAACTTGTTTTTCATCAGGTGCAGAAGCTATCCATTCAACATATTCAGAGACTTCAAATTTTTTGGGGTCTGGATAATCAGTAGGGACTGTAGGATCATCATCTTTTTCGCATCCTAGAAATAAAATACATAAAAAGAGGAAATAATTTTTAAATAAGTTTTCCATAATTGTACGCATAAACATTTTTGTTAAAATAGTTTATATATGTAGATGCAGAAAAAATGAAAAGGTTGCGTTAAAATAATAATTATTTTGTTAAAATTCGAAGTCGCACAATCACAAATCACATTTCATAGCGACATAATACTATAAGAGTCATTGCAAATTAAAAACGTTGCTTTAATTTCAATAAACCTCCCTATTTTCTTCAGAAAGTAAACTTTCTACGAAAAACATCCATACTTTATTTGTCGGGGTGGCAGGATTCGAACCTGCGGCCTCCTGCTCCCAAAGCAGGCGCGATAACCGGGCTACGCTACACCCCGAAAAACATGGATTGCAAATATAGCCTTATTTAACATTCATACAAAGTAATTTTATTTGTAAATTGTGTATCAAATGCCTCAGTAGATGAAACTGTGTTATCTATATAAAATCACTCTATTATTTCTTCTGTTTAGCATTTCCTCTTGTGCCCAAAAAAGAGATAATACAATAAAGAAACCTGAAAAAGAAAATTATACTCTTGAAAACATAACAGGCAAGATCAATTTTCCATGGGGTATGGAATTTCTCCCTGATGGCAGCTTATTGGTTACTGAAAAAACAGGGGCACTTTTTCATTTTAAAAATGGAAACAAAACAGCCATTGAAGGACTCCCTGAAATTTATGTAAGAGGACAGGGAGGGCTTCTTGATATAAAATTACATCCTAACTATGTAAAGAATGGATGGCTATACCTTTCGTATGCTTCTTCAGAAAGAGAGGGAAACGGTGGGAATACAGCTGTGATACGAGCCCGTATAGAAAATAACCGGTTAGTTGACCAGGAAATACTTTATAAGGCAGCTCCAAATAGTACAAGGGGGCAACATTTTGGCTCTCGGTTTGAATTTGACAACGAAGGGTTTTTATACTTCTCTATTGGTGACCGTGGAAACCGGGACGTAAACCCGCAAGACATCAACCGTGATGGTGGAAAAATATACCGAATCCACGATGATGGGACAATTCCAAAGGACAACCCTTTTGCCGACCACCCAACAGCTAAAAAAGCAGTTTTCAGCTACGGACACCGAAATCCTCAGGGCATGATAAAACACCCTGAAACCGGAGAAATATGGATTCATGAGCATGGCCCCAAAGGAGGTGATGAAATCAATATTCTGAAAAAAGGCAAAAATTATGGTTGGCCGCTCATTACTTATGGCACCAATTATGATGGTACTTCCATTACAAAGCATACATCTTTGCCGGAAATGGAACAACCTTTCCATTATTGGGTGCCTTCCATAGCCCCTAGCGGTATGACTTTTGTCACCTCTGATAAATATCCGGAATGGAAGGGTGATTTATTGGTAGGTTCATTGGTTTTTCAATACTTAGAACGGTTAGTTATAGAAAATAACCAAATAATCCGGCGAGAAAAACTGTTTGATGGCATTGGCAGGTTACGGAATGTGAAGCAAGGACCGGACGGATATATCTACATCGCTGTAGAAGGAAAGGGGATTATGAAAATCATCCCTAAAAAGTAATTTTCATTATGAAAAATATCATATCGTCACTTATAGGGCTTGCAATGATAATCTATTTAATATCCGTAATAGCTAAAATTGCACGGATTGTTTTAGGGACAACCCCTGATTCTTGGGCAAGTATTAGCGGACATCTAGTAGTTGCTAGTACGCTAATTATTTTAATGATCGTTGGGTATTTTTTGGATAAAAAAGATTCAAAAAAACCTATTCCAGAGAAAAAAACGCAAATTCCTCCTAAAAAAGTAATACAAAAACCAGACTATAACCCTTATGAAGATAAATTGCACCATGCTGTTTACCAACAACATGTTAGAAGCTGGTGGTCTGACAGTGATGGGGATATTCATAGGCATAGCACCATTCATGCTACACTTCGTTTTTATGAAGACGGTACCATTATCGGGATACGTTCTTCAAACATCCCAAAAATAGAAGTGCCCAGTTCTTATACGATGAAAGGAAATTGGACATTGGACAAAAACCGCCTTTCCTTTAACCTGGAAAAGGTATCGGATATAGATGATACTGTAGATATTTATATCTCTGAAGAAGACCGGCGGCAAATGAAATATGCAGGTTCCATTGCAAATGACGATAGCCTCATAAAAGCCGGAAAACACAAAGGAAAAATAAAAGGCACTTTCATATACATTAAAGGTTATACATTCGCAAAAATGGAAACATCAAGACTTATTATTACTGCTTCAGAAGGAGTTTGTAGTACATTAGCATCAAGGTTGAAAAAACATCCCTATGTGATCGATACTTTTGAAGATTCAGGGTATTGGTATTCAAATGGAGAAACAGGTCCTGAATGGTTTACTGCAACCATTGAAACAACTTATAACCACAAAGATGCTGTGGAAAAAGCCGTGGAAGATGAATTAAAAAATATGGGTAAATTTGCTAATAATTTCTATTGGGGATAGGCTTTATCCCTTTGAAGCAATTGCTTTTTTTACGGAGCCATATTTTTTTAACAACGCCTCAGCCTCAGCCTCAGAAACATTTAATTCTTCCATAATAAACCGGATACCACGATCGACCAACTTATTATTGTTGAGTTGCATATTCACCATCTTATTTCCTTCTACCCTTCCTATCCTGATCATCAACGCGGTAGAAATCATGTTCAACACCAATTTCTGAGAAGTGCCGCTCTTCATCCGGGTACTGCCCGTAACAAACTCAGGACCTACTTTAATTTCAATAGGAATAGCTGAAACCATTGACAATGGGGATCCCGGGTTATTGGTAATACAAGCTGTCAAAATACCATGTTCCTTAGCAGCTTTCACTCCACCTACTACATACGGTGTAGTCCCTGAAGCAGCAATACCTACTACGGTATCATTTTCATTGATGTTGTAATTGCTTAAATCTTTCCATGCCTGTCCTGCATCATCTTCAGCAAACTCTACTGCTTTCCGAATAGCACTATCACCTCCGGCAATAAGGCCAATGACCCTGTCGTGTGGCAATCCAAAAGTAGGAGGTATTTCCGAAGCATCTAATATGCCAAGCCGCCCACTTGTTCCCGCTCCAATATAAAAAAGCCGTCCTCCTTTCTTAAATCGCAGTACCAGTTCATCAACAAGTTGGCCAATTGCGGGAATGACTTTTGCTACTGCCTCCGCTACTTTTTTATCTTCTTTGTTGATGTTTAAGAGAATATCGGCGGTCTTCATTTTTTCTAAACTATTGTACAAAGAAGCTGTTTCTGTTATTTTTTTATAGGTCATTCTCCAAAATTTAGCTATCCAAAGAGTTCACAAACAAATCATTATTTTTGTTTGCACGCATCCAATAATACAAATGTACAAACCTAAACGCTTTTGAAAACAACAACTTATAAAGTTATCGGTTTAATGTCGGGGACTTCCTTGGATGGACTCGACATTGCTTATTGCCATATTACAAAAAATAATAATTCTTGGAATTATCAGATTGTAAAAACAAAAAGTGTCGATTATACACCTCAATTTCAAGCACGCTTAAAAACTGCTATTCAATTATCCGCTACTGATTTGCTCGTTTTTCACAACGAATATGGAACGTGGTTGGGAAAACAAGCAGCGCAGTTTATTGCTGAAAATAATTTAGAGGTGGATTTTATAGCCAGCCATGGCCATACGGTACATCACCAACCTGAAAATGGGTTCACTTTCCAGATAGGTTCCGGGCAACACTTGGCAAACGCCTCCGGGAAAAAAGTCATTTGCGATTTCCGGAGCAATGATGTAGCATTGGGTGGACAAGGAGCCCCTTTGGTGCCGATCGGAGACCGATTACTTTTCGGAAATTATGATTTTTGCTTAAACCTTGGGGGCATTGGAAATATTTCTTTTGAAAAGGAAGGAGAACGGATTGCCTATGACATTGCCCCGATAAATATGCTTCTTAACCATCTTGCTCAGAAACTGAATAAGCCATATGATAAAAATGGGCAGCTTGCCCAAAAAGGAGTGCCCAATAATGATTTTTTAGAGCAGCTAAATGCGCTAGCTTACTATCACCAATCACCCCCAAAATCATTGGGGTATGAATGGTTTGAAAACAATATCCTCCCTATCGCAGAAAACATCTCTGATGCTATGGAGAACCTATTGCATACAGCCGTTCAACATATTGCCATACAAATTGCAAAAAGCATTAAAAATGTGCCAACAACTGGCAAAATAAAAACTGTGCTGGTTACAGGAGGTGGGGCAAAAAATGATTTTTTAATCCACGTCTTACAGCAGCAATTGGGCAGTACCTATAAAGTAGTTGTTCCTAAAAAAGATAGCATCGATTATAAAGAAGCGCTTATTTTTGCTTTAATAGGCGTACTCAGGGAACGAAATGAGGTTAATTGTTTGCATTCAGTTACCGGAGCAGCCAAAGATTCCTCATCAGGGGTTATTTACATACCGTGTTAAAAATGTAACTTGCAATCCGTAAATTTGTTAAAAATTCATGTATGCTGATTATCGGAATTGCCGGAGGTACCGGTTGCGGAAAAACAACCGTAGTAAACCAGATCATCAATGAGCTCCCTGAAAATGAAGTAGGCGTTATTTCTCAAGACTCCTATTATAAAGACACTTCACACCTTCCTTATGAAGAACGTACCAAAATTAATTTTGACCACCCCAGAGCCATTGATTTTGACCTTTTGGGTGCACATTTAAAAGACCTAAAAGCAGAAAAACCTATTGAGCAACCCGTATATTCATTTGTAAAACATAACCGTACCAAAGACGTTATACTTACACAGCCCCGAAAAGTGATGATCGTAGAAGGTATCCTCATCTTATCCAATGCTGCCATCCGTGATATGTTTGACATCAAAATATTTGTACATGCCGATTCTGATGAGCGGCTCATTCGCCGTATAAAAAGAGACATTAACGAGCGTGGGCGTGATATTGAAGAAGTACTGTCCCGATATCAAACCACTTTAAAACCTATGCACGAACAGTTTATAGAACCTATGAAAGAATATGCCGATATCATCATTCCACATAATAAATATAACACTGTGGCAATAGATATTGTAAAAACAATCATTAATGACCGGCTTTAACAATGAACCTTAAAAACATCAAAGAAAATAAATGGTTTAAAGTATTTGGCAACATATATGTTATCATACTCACCATTTTTGTAATATGGATGGTTTTCTTTGACACTAATTCTTACTTCATTCACAAACAGTTAAATGAAGAAATTGAAAAGCTTGAAAAACAAAAGCAACACCTTGAAGAAGAAATAGAGCAGGACAAACAAATGATCAAAACCCTTAAAACAGCAGAGGGATTGGAAAAATATGCCCGGGAAAAATACTATATGAAAAAAGAAAATGAAGAAATATACCTCATAGAAGATACCGATAGCATTAACAAAAAAGAAGATGAATAAATATTTTGAAACACTTTCATTTGATGAGTTTGACAATATCAGCGCAAAACAATGGAAACAAAAAATACAAGTTGACCTAAAAGGAGCCGACTATAACAAAACTATGGTATGGAATACCTTGGAAGGCATCGATGTAAAACCTTTCTATACTACTGAAGATATAGAGAAAGTCAAAATCCAAAATAGTGCTCCACCCAACTGGAAAATCTGCCAAAAAATATATGTTGCCAATACAAAAAAATCAAACGAAAAAGCCAGAGATGCCATCCAGCGCGGAACTGAAAGTATTGCTTTTGTTATCCCCACAAAAGAAATTTCCATAGAAAAACTGTTTGGCGGAATTGATTTAAACAAAATTCCTGTTCATCTCCAAATGCAATTTTTAGATAGTGGTTTCATCAAAAACCTAAAAAACTATCTGGAGGACAAAAATGCGGAAATCCATCTCCATATAGACATCATTGGAAACCTTGCACGAACCGGAAACTGGTTTCATAACCTTGATAAAGACCATGAGGTTCTTTCAGATATTCTACAGTATTCCAATACATTTGAAACCATTTTATCTGTAGATGCTTCCCTTTATCAAAACGCCGGGGCTAATAATACACAACAGCTTGCCTATGCCATGGCACATGCCAATGAATACCTTAACTTCGTCAACAACGTCATTTCGAACGACCCGACAACTGCCGGGAGTGAGAAATCTGTCAAAATAAACTTCAACATTGCCATAGGTGCTAACTATTTCTTTGAAATTGCTAAAATAAGAGCACTACGTTTACTTTGGAATACCATTGCATCTGAATACGGGATCACTCATGATTGTCATATTTTTGCACAACCTTCTGAACGCAATAAAACGTTGTATGACTACAATGTTAACATGTTGCGGACCACTACCGAGAGCATGAGCGCTATATTAGGAGGAACTGATACTATTTGTAATCTTCCATATGACAATATTTATCATAAAGACAATGAATTTGCCGAACGAATCAGCCGAAATCAACTGTTGATCCTTAAAAACGAAAGTTATTTTGATAAAACCACCAATCCAGCAGATGGCAGTTATTACATTGAAAGCATTACACAGCAACTTGCTGAAAAAGCTCTCCGTATTTTTAAACAGATAGAAGTAGGAGGTGGTTTCCTAAAGCAACTTAAAGAGCATACAATCCAACGTAAGATAAAAGAGCAGGCAACGGCTGAGCAAACATTATACGATACTGAAAAACAAATACTTGTTGGCACCAACAAATATGTTAATGAACAGGATAAAATGAAAAGTGAATTGGAACTATACCCTTTTGTAAAAACTGATTCCCGAAAAACATTGATCGAACCGATTCTTGAACAACGGCTTGCCGAACAAATAGAACAAAAACGACTGGAAAATGAAGCGTAAAGACTTAAAAAATATTAGTTTAAAGTTAAACGTTGAAAGTGAAAAGTTAGAAGAAAATCAAACTAATACTGACTTTGAAACTGCTGAAAATATTAAGGTAAAATCATTTTACACACCTGATTCTATGAAAACTATGCAGCATCTTGGTTTTGCTGCAGGTTTTCCTCCATACCTTCGTGGACCTTATGCTTCCATGTATGTACAGCGTCCTTGGACTATTCGCCAATACGCAGGGTTTTCTACTGCTGAAGACAGCAATGCATTTTATCGCAGGAATCTCGCTGCCGGGCAAAGAGGGCTGTCTATTGCTTTTGACCTAGCCACCCATAGGGGTTATGATAGTGATCATGAACGGGTAGCAGGTGATGTAGGAAAGGCCGGGGTGGCCATTGATTCTGTAGAAGACATGAAAATCCTGTTCGATCAAATTCCACTCGATCAAATGTCAGTCTCCATGACCATGAACGGTGCCGTATTACCCATTATGGCTTTCTATATTGTAGCTGCCGAAGAGCAAGGTGTTTCTCCCGAGCAACTCTCAGGGACCATCCAAAATGATATCCTGAAGGAATTCATGGTGCGAAATACTTATATCTATCCTCCCGCTGCATCCATGAAAATAGTTGCTGATATTTTTAAGTACACCAGTAAACACATGCCTAAATTTAACAGTATCAGTATTTCCGGATACCATATGCAAGAAGCCGGGGCTACTGCCGACATTGAGCTGGCCTATACGTTAGCTGACGGGTTGGAATACATACGGACAGGTATTGCAGCTGGGATGAACATTGATGATTTTGCGCCTCGCCTCTCTTTCTTTTGGGCTATTGGCATGAACCATTTTATGGAAATTGCAAAAATGCGTGCAGCCCGTATGCTTTGGGCAAAATTGGTAAAGCAATTCCATCCGAAAAAAGAAAAATCGCTGATACTAAGAACCCATTGTCAAACCAGTGGTTGGAGCTTAACAGAGCAAGACCCTTTTAACAATGTAGCCAGAACATGTATTGAAGCAGCGGCAGCAGTTTTTGGCGGAACACAAAGTTTGCATACCAATGCGTTGGATGAAGCCATTGCCCTTCCTACCGATTTTTCAGCACGGATTGCACGAAACACACAACTATACCTTCAGGAAGAAATAAATATTACCAAAACCGTTGATCCTTGGGCAGGTAGTTATTATGTGGAAACCCTGACTAATGAAATTGCTGAAAAAGCCTGGAAACTTATTGAAGAAATAGAAGAGCTGGGCGGTATGACAAAAGCTATTGAAGCTGGCATCCCAAAAATGCGAATTGAAGAGGCCGCTGCCCGAAAACAAGCGCGTATTGACAGCGGGCAGGATATCATTGTAGGTGTCAATAAATACCCTTCCCCTGAAGAAGATTTCCTGCAAATATTAGAGGTAGACAATCAAACCGTTCGAAAGCAACAACTCGAACGTATAGAAAAAGTAAAAAAAGAACGAGACCATCAAAAAGTAACTGCCGCGCTAGAAAAAATAACTGCTTGTGCAAAAACAGGTGAAGAAAATTTATTAGCTTTAGCTGTAGAAGCTGCCAGAAAACGTGCTACCTTAGGAGAAATAAGTAATGCGTTGGAAAAAGTATTTGGCAGGTATAAAGCCACTACGAAATCAATATCAGGCGTGTATTCAAAAGAAATTAAAAACGACGGTAGCTTTGAAAAAGCAAGACAGTTGGCCGATGAATTTGCAGAATCGGAAGGTCGTAGGCCCCGTATCATGATTGCAAAAATGGGGCAGGACGGGCACGACCGTGGAGCAAAAGTAGTGGCTACCGGTTATGCCGATGTAGGATTTGATGTAGATATTGGCCCATTATTCCAAACTCCTGCAGAAGCTGCCAAACAAGCGGTTGAAAATGATGTCCATATCTTGGGAATTTCTTCTTTGGCGGCGGGACATAAAACGTTGGTGCCACAAGTGATTGAGGAACTTAAAAAATACGGCCGGGAAGATATTATGGTGATTGTTGGTGGCGTTATTCCCAAGCAGGATTATCAATTTTTGTTTGATGCGGGCGTAACGGCCGTTTTTGGACCGGGAACGAAGATAAGTGAAGCTGCTATTGAGATTTTAAAGATTTTGATGGATTAGAAATGAGGCTGACTAAAAAAGATTGGGAATAGTGTCATTTCGAATTTCCCGATAACTATCGGGATGAGAAATCTAAATTTGTTGAATCAATTATTTCGACTGCGCTCAATATGACATATCAATTATGTTATATTTTTTTTATACTGCTGGTTCTCCATAAAGATCAAAATCTCCTGCTTCTATAATTTTCACATTCACAAAATCCCCGATTTTTACATACTGTTTGGTAGCGTCAATTAATACCTCATTATCAACATCAGGAGAGTCAAATTCAGTTCGTCCTACAAAATGATTTCCTTCTTTTCGGTCGATGATACATCGGTAGGTTTTCCCTACTTTTTCTTGGTTCAGCTCCCAGGATATTTGCGATTGCAGTTCCATGATCTCTGCGGCACGCCGTTGCTTTATTTCTTCCGGCACATCATCTTCCAGAGTATAAGCATGTGTGTTTTCTTCATGGCTATAAGTGAAGCAGCCCAAACGTTCAAAGCGCATTTCAGAAACCCAATCTTTAAGTATTTGGAAATCTTCTTCGGTTTCTCCGGGATAACCAACAATCAATGTTGTCCGGATAGTCATCTCCGGCACCGTTTTCCTAAAATCCTTTAACAACTTATTTGTTTTTTCTTTCGTTGTACCTCTTCGCATACTCTTTAGCAGAGGATCGGAAATATGCTGTAACGGAATGTCTATATAATTACACAGCTTTGGTTCGTTTTTCATCACCTCTAGCACATCCATAGGAAACCCTGTCGGAAAAGCATAATGGAGCCGTATCCATTCAATCCCTTCCACCTTTACCAAGGTCTTTAATAAGGTAGCCAACTTGCGCTCTTTATAGAGATCAAGTCCATAATAGGTAAGATCCTGGGCAATAAGGATCAGTTCTTTAACACCTTTGGCTGCCAATTTTTCTGCTTCAGTGACCAAATCTTCTATCGGAGTGCTTTTGTGCTTGCCGCGCATTAACGGGATGGCACAAAAAGAACATGGGCGGTCACAACCTTCCGCTATTTTTAAATACGCATAATTTTTGGGTGTTGTGGTCAACCGTTCCCCTATCAGCTCATGCTTATAGTCAGCTCCCAAAGCTTTTAGGAGATTGGGCAGGTCCGATGTGCCAAAGTACTCATCCACATTGGGTATTTCTTTCTCCAAATCAGGTTTGTAGCGTTCACTTAGACATCCTGTTACAAATACTTTATCTACAATCCCTTCCTCTTTCTTCTGAACATACTCTAAAATGGTATTTACACTTTCTTCTTTGGCATTGGCAATAAACCCACAGGTGTTGATCACTACAATATTGCCCTCTTCTTCATGGACCACTTCTTTGTTATTGGCACGTAGCTGTCCCATCAGCACCTCAGAATCGTACACATTTTTGGAACATCCTAAAGTGATTACATTAATTTTATTCTTTTTTAATGATTTGGTACGCATTCCCTATAGATTTTGGTATGCAAAAATACCGGAAATATATGCTATAGTATACTAAAAAATACTTTTACTGATAATTCTTGGGCGCTTTCCGAACCTTTGTTTGCTTTTCAAAAGCATAACCTAGCTTTAACAGGTCATCTTCCGTAAAAGGTTTTCCTATAAATGTTAAGCTTATGGGCTCTCCGGTAGATTTATAACCCATGGGCACGGTTAAACAAGGATATTTGGCCACCGCAGCATATCCTGCGTGGTAATTGTTGATGGATAATACTGCGTCTAACTGGTATTGCTCCATAGGCGTTGCAAAGTATTTTTTGCCATTATCATGAAGGTCGTTCTTAATCCTTTCAAAGTCTTCAGGGGTCGTAGCATCGGATACAATACCTTCAAACAATTGCTGCCCATAGGGTGCCCGAATATCCATATTCGATTGATTGTAGGCAACCACATCCTCAATAGACCGTAGGGTAATATTGTCACTGGCATAATTTTCCAAATACTTCGAAAGGTCATTTTTCATATCAATGTTCAACAAGGTTAAAAATCCATTTAAGGTTATAGATGGAGGATCATACTCGATGATTTCTGCACCAAACTCCCCAAGTTTCTTTACGGTAGTGGCATAAATACTATCTGTTAAAAGCTCTCTTATAACCCCTAACCGCTTTCCTTTTAAGTTGGCATTCTTCAAATTTTTTAAATAATCTTTATTCAAATCCATAGAGGCTGTGTCTAACGAATCCTTCCCTGTCATTGCATTTAGGAAAATGGCATTGTCCATCACATTTTTTGTCATGGGACCGGGCGTATCCAATGTACTGGAAATGGGGACAATACCTGTACGGCTTAATAAACCAACCGTCGGTTTTAACCCTACTACCGAGTTTTGACTGGAAGGTGACAGAATAGACCCTGAGGTTTCGGTACCGACCGCAGCAACCGCATAGTTTGCGGCTACTGCTACACCACTTCCGGAACTGGAACCTCCGGTTTCAAAAAGTTTCCTTCCATACGGGTTTAATGTTTGCCCGCCAATGGCACTATAACCTAGCGGGCATCCATCACAGAAATAATACGCCCATTCACTAAGGTTTGTTTTCCCTAAGATGAGTGCATTATTTGCTTTTAATCTATCTACAATAAACGCATCATTTGGGTTGTTTTCAGCTAATACAGCAGCTCCGGCAGTTGTGTACATACCGGAAGCGCCTACATTGTCTTTTAACAGTATGGGCATGCCATAAAGGCTGTATATTCTTTTTTCATCAAAAGGTTTTTTATCCAGTTCTCTTGCTTCTTTAAGAATGTTTGGGTTTAAGGTGATCACAGCATTTAACGACACTGCATTGTTATGTTCATAGTTTCGGATCCTATAAATAAAAAACAGCGTTAATTCTTCGTAGGTTAGTTTCTTTTCTTGAACACTTTTTTGAATACTTGGAATGTTTTGCTCGAGAATAAGAGGTTTCAGTTTTTCATAGTCATCTTGAGAAAAATTAGCAAGGGCTATTTCAAAAGGTTGCCATAACGTATTTTTATCGGTCAGCTTAGAATTAAGCAACTTAAAACGCATGCGGGCATTCTCATGATTGGCCTGTGCTGCTAATTCTGAAGTTTCGTCATAGGGTTGCCAGATAATTTCTTCAATAGGTTTTGTTTCTTTTTTACAGGAGATAAAACAAATAAAGGCCGTTAGTAATACAACTATTTTTTTCATTTGAAGTGCTTCTTTATTGCTTTAAATATACATAGAAAAAGAGAATAAGGTCAATTTAAAATGTTTAGTTTTTGAAGTATTGTAATTTTGATAAAGACTATTTCATAAACATATACTCACCATTTTCATTATATAATACCAATTTATTTAAAGCAATGAGGGCTCCCCATTTAGGAGAGCCCTCTAATAGTTATCCATATATAGTGATTTTTAATCTTAACTTATATGCAAAATATCCTCTTTCGTTTATTCAAGTTCAAGAACTAATTGTAAATCCCCGGAAATTAAAAATACATGACAGCAATCTGCTCCTACGGTATAAATAGCACTAATAACCTCTTCGCCATTAATAAAGCCTCTAAATTGAACATGTAATTCTTGATTTCTTTCAATGCCACTCATATCACTTACCATTGGATATATCCCACGCTCTTGTATACGTGTAAGAGCCGATGGTGAAAGTGGTATCGTTAAGTCAGCCCCACTAACCATATCTATGGCTTCAAAAGAATCTAAAGAAATAGGGTTTTGATTTTGATCTTCTATAGATACCATAATTGTTACAAATTGTTCAGTACACAATACATAATTGCATTCTGAATCAGAATCATCTTCTTCAAGAATACATGCTGTTTGGAAACTTAATAAAAGTGAGCCTATTATCCATATAGAAAGTCTAAGTATCTTTTTCATGTTTTATTGTTTTACTTAGTAGATGCACAAAACTTAATTTGGTTGCGTCAAATGGTAAAATATTTCAAATCTATGACAACCTTAGTCATTAAAACTTACACAATTTGGGTACTGATGGATATGAAATCTGTTTATTTCATTTTTAAGATTTCTCTCTCGATAAATCGAGATTGAAATGGCATTTTGTTCAGAAGTCAATATATTATTTAAAAAAAGAATCTACAAACTCATACTTGTTAAATACTTGCAGGTCTTCTATGCCTTCGCCCACACCAATATATTTTACGGGAATTTGGAACTGGTCTGAAATACCAATAACAACGCCTCCTTTTGCCGTACCGTCTAATTTGGTAACTGCAAGTGATGTTACTTCAGTAGCTTTGGTAAATTGTTTGGCCTGCTCAAAAGCGTTTTGCCCGGTAGAGCCATCGAGTACCAAAAGTACATCATGAGGGGCATCATCTACTACTTTTTGCATTACCCGTTTTACTTTGGAGAGTTCGTTCATTAGGTTCACTTTGTTGTGCAACCGACCTGCTGTGTCTATAATGACTACATCTGCCCCTTGTGAGACTGCTGATTTTAAGGTGTCAAAAGCTACAGAAGCAGGGTCACTGCCCATTTGCTGCTTTATGATAGGGACACCTACCCTATCTGCCCATACTTGGAGCTGATCAATCGCTGCAGCCCGAAAGGTATCGGCTGCTCCCAGCACCACTTTTTTTCCTTGTTTTTTTAACTGGTAGGCCAATTTGCCTATGGTAGTGGTCTTGCCAACACCATTTACGCCTACCACCATAATCACATAGGGCTTTTTATCATTCGGAACGGTGAATTCGGTTTCTTCCCCTGTGTTGGTTTCAGCAAGCAACCCCGCAATCTCTTCCCGAAGGATTCCGTTGAGTTCATCAGTCCCCAGATATTTGTCTTTGGATACTCGGTCTTCAATGCGTTCAATTATTTTTAAAGTGGTATTTACCCCTACATCACTGGTTACCAATACTTCTTCTAAATTATCTAAAACATCTTCATCTACCTTCGATTTTCCAGCAACAGCTTTGCCTAGTTTTGAGAAAAAGCTGGTTTTGGTTTTTTCCAACCCTTTATCTAGCGTTTCTTTTTTTTCTGAAGAGAATATTTTTTTAAAAAGGCTCATTTTAAAGCTTTTTTATACGGTAAATTATACAGCGCATCAAAGATATGAAAAAGTAAAAGCCACTCCTGACAAGAAGTAGCTTTTTAATAAACGAAAGTTTAACTCAAATTTTATTTTTTATCTAACCATTCATTTACCGCTTCCGGAGCCATTACAGATTCTACAAAAGTATAGGCCCCTGATTTTGGTGACTTCACCATTTTAATAGCTTTGGTTAACCGCTTTGAACTTGTTTGTAATGTTGCTACTGTTTTCTTTGCCATGGTTCAACTTATTTTATTTCTTTATGAACGGTCATTTTTTTAAGGATAGGATTGAATTTTTTGATCTCCAATCTATCCGGCGTGTTTTTTTTATTTTTAGTAGTTATGTAGCGAGATGTCCCTGACATACCTGAATCTTTATGCTCTGTACACTCTAAAATAACTTGTATTCTATTTCCTTTCTTTGCCATCTTGTTTTATTTTTGAAGGTATTATTTCAAAAATCCTTTTTCTCTTGCTTCTTTTAAAACAGCAGAGATACCTTTTTTGTTAATATTTTTAATAGCCGAAGTAGAAACTTTCAATGTTATCCATCGGTCTTCCTCCGGGATGTAAAAACGCTTTTTAGTAAGGTTTACATTGAACCTGCGTTTGGTTTTATTCATCGCGTGAGAGACATTGTTCCCCACCATCGCCTTCTTTCCGGTAAGTTGACACACTCTTGACATCTCTTTTCTTTTGTGTTATTTAAAAACAGGGTGCAAATTAACGAATTTTTTATCTGACAGGCAAATAACGATTGCTTAATTTTTTAAAATTTCTTTTTGAAGCATTTCAAAAGCTTTATTGGCAGTTTTGTTAATGACTTTTTCCCGATGGTTTCCCATGTTTGCCCCTTCTGAAAATACTCTGGATGGAGTGGCTATTGCTATAAAAACCATTCCTACAGGTGTACTTTCATCTCCCTTGGTAGGCCCTGCATTTCCGGTAGTGGCAATAGCATAATCGGTTTTAAATAACTGCTGTACATTTTTTGCCATCGCTTCTGCTACTTTGGCGCTTACTACCGAATATTTTTCAATGAGTTCTTTTGGAATTTTCAGAATAGCTGTTTTGGCTTCAGTTGCGTAACTCACAATACTCCCTTTGTAATAGGCAGAGGCTCCGGGAACACTGGTAATGCATTCCGCTATTTTACCTCCGGTACAACTTTCTGCTGTTGCCAATGTTTTTCTTTTTTCCGTAAGGAGTTTCCCAATAATGTATTCTATGGAATGGTCATTTTCCATTCCGTAAATGATATCACCAATATAATTGTGTAATAGTTTTATTTGCTTCTCAATTGCTGCTTCTATTTTTGTTTTGTCTACCCCTTTTGCTGTTAATCGGAGGCGCACTTTTCCTAAATTAGGTAGATAGGCTAACTTTATAAAATCAGGCAGGTTGTTCTCCCAATCTTCTATTTTATCAGCAATGGCACTTTCTCCCATGCCATAGGTCAATACCGTTTTATGAATTATATAAGGGCGATGGAATTTTTGCTGTATCCTAGGCAGTACTTCATGCTGCATAAGTGCTTTCATCTCATAGGGGACACCGGGAAGGGAAACAAACACTTTGTTGTTTTTTTCTAACCACATTCCGGGGGCTGTACCATAGCGGTTCATTAAAACGGTTGCTTTTGACGGTACCAAAGCTTGCTTACGGTTCACTTCGGATATAGGCGTATTAATGTATTTTTTAAACAGCATTTCTACATTTTCCAGTACAGCCCTGTTCTGTACTAATTTGTCATCAAAATAAGTACAAATAGTATGCTTGGTGATGTCATCTTTAGTGGGCCCCAAACCACCTGTTATGATGATTACATCTGCCCGCATTTCTGCTTCTGAAAGTGCTTCTAGTATGTGATGGGTTTCATCTTGAACAGAAGTGATTTGATATACAGAAACCCCAATTTTATTAAGTTCTTTAGCTATATAAGCGGAATTGGTATCTATAACCTGCCCGATGAGAATTTCATCGCCAATGGTAATAATTTCTGCTTGCATTAGAGGCCAAAGTCGTTTTTAAGTTCTGTAATGGCACTGTTTATAGAGGCTTCTACAGAAGGGAATAGGCTTTTTATAACTTCTATATCTTTATCTTGTTTTCCCTGGTTTTCTATCTCCAATAATTTTGCTCTTGCTCCCTCCATTCCCATAATATCGGCATTGGGTTTTATTTTATGGGCAGATTTGTATATTGCCTGAAAATCTTCTTTTTCTATAGCTTCTTTTAAATCTAAAATATCTTGTGGTGTTTCTTCCAAGAAGACACTGATTATTGAAATCGTAAATTCTTCATCACCTCCTGAAAGCTCATTCACTTTATCCAGATTGTAGTGCATTTTTATTTGATTTTTACGGCAACTGTTTTTTTATTTTCAATGGTACCTTCAAGATAATCATTTTCTTTTACGCTACCAACTCCTTTCGGTGTACCGCTAAAAATAACGTCACCTTTTTTCAATGTAAAATATGTTGATATATAGGCAATGAGTTCATCTATTTTCCATAACATGTGATTTGTATTTCCTTGTTGTACTACTTCGCCATTTTTTAAAAGTTGAAATTTGATGTTGTTAACATCTACAAAGTTACTTTTGGGTTGCCACGTACCAATAACTGCAGCACCGTCAAAGCCTTTGGCTTTTTCCCATGGCAATCCTTTTTCTTTGAGTCTGTTTTGGAGATCTCGTGCTGTAAAATCAATACCCAAGCCAATTTCCTGATAATATTTATGTGCAAACCTCTTGTCTATATGTTTCCCTACTTTGCATATTTTAACCAATATCTCTACTTCGTAATGGATATCATTGGAGAAACCGGGAATGTAGAAATCTTGTTCTTTTGGAAGGACAGCTGAATCAGGTTTCATAAATATAACGGGCTCTTCAGGACGCTCGTTTTGGAGTTCTTCTATATGTGCTGCATAATTTCTCCCTACGCAGATGATCTTCATGTTCTTTGATTAATTTATTGAAAAATGTTTTTTATTTGTGTTTTGTATTAAGCTTCCGCAGTTTAATACCTGTTAACACCTTTTTTGTATATAATGGAAAGTCGGCATTTAGTATCCACCCAAAATAACCAGGCTCTTCTTCCATAACATCTTCTACTTTTTTGCCTTTGTGTTTTCCAAATGAAAAAATCTCTTCTTTTTCTTCATTATAGGTAATAAACCCGGCAAAATCTGCTGTTTCTTTTCGGGTGGTGAAATCAGCTAAGAACTTAATATCGTTCTCAAGTTCTTCATACCTAGCTAATTGCGCTTTTAAGACTTCATAAGT
Source organism: Leptobacterium meishanense (assembly GCF_037645805.1). Taxonomy (NCBI): domain Bacteria; kingdom Pseudomonadati; phylum Bacteroidota; class Flavobacteriia; order Flavobacteriales; family Flavobacteriaceae; genus Leptobacterium; species Leptobacterium meishanense. Next base: position 91,897 of record NZ_JBBEXE010000004.1, on the reverse strand, counting down.
GGCATTGGTATCAGCTTCTGCACTATGAGCATCTTCCAGATTTTTGTCGCAGTAAAATTTATAGGCTGCACCCAACGTACGCTTTTCCATCTTGTGAAAGATCGTTTGTACGTCTACCGACACTTTGTTTTTCATATCAAAATCTATTTCCGCACGTAACATCTCTTCTGCTAACAAAGGAATATCGAACCTGTCGGAATTAAAGCCTGCCAAATCACTATCTTTTATCAAGTTATATATCTCCTTGGAGAGTTCTTTGAAAGTGGGTTCGTTCGCTACTTTTTCATCAGTAATGCCATGTATGGCAGCAGCCGTTTCAGGAATGGGCATTTCAGGATTGACCAACCATGTCTTGCTTTCTTTGTTCCCGTTTGGATAGATTTTTAGTACTGATATTTCAACAATACGGTCTTTCGCAACATCGGTGCCGGTTGTTTCCAAATCAAAAAAACAGATAGACCTATTAAGATTGAGTTCCATTAATACCTACACTTTTAAGGATGTAAATATAAGGAATGTTAGAGGTATTTATGACTTTGTCAAAATGCCGGTTATATTTCTCTGTTTGTATCCCATGCTTCAAGGTAATCAGCTACACATTTTACGAACTGTCCTCCTAAAGCGCCATTGACTACTCTATGGTCATAACTGTGGGAAAGGAACATTTTATGACGGATGCCAATAAAATCGCCCTCAGAAGTTTCTATGACCGCAGGGACTTTACGGATGGCCCCCAGTGCCAGTATGCCTACTTGTGGTTGGTTAATGATAGGGGTTCCAAAAACACTTCCGAAAGTACCCACATTCGTTACTGTGTAGGTGCCATCTTGAATTTCATCGGGTTTTAATTGGTTATTTCTGGCACGGTTAGCTAAATCGTTTACTTTTTTAGCCAATCCTACCAGATTTAACTGATCGGCATTTTTGATTACCGGGACAATAAGGTTTCCGTCGGGCAACGCAGCAGCCATTCCTAAATTGATGTTCTTTTTCTTGATGATTTTATCGCCATTTACTGAAATATTCATCATTGGAAAATCTCTTAACGCTTTGGCCACAGCTTCCATAAATATCGGGGTAAATGTGAGTTTTTCTCCTTCTCGCTTTTCAAACTCTTTTTTATGATGGCCTCTCCACTTTACAATATTTGTGACATCTACTTCTATGAAACTTTGTACATGTGCTGATGTTTGCACACTTTCTCGCATATGATGGGCTATGAGTTTTCCCATACGTGTCATTTCAATAAGCTCATCTGCTCCATTCAAAGAAACAGGCATAGTAGTAGTTGTAGTTTTCTCAACCGTTTTTGAAGTCACAGGTTTTGGTGGCGAATCAACCATTTTTTGCATTGTTGCAGGTGATGGGTCTTTTTTCTGTCTATTTTCTACATATGACAGTATATCATTTTTGGTAACACGTCCATCTTTTCCTGTTCCCGGGATTTCCTCTAATTCTTCAAGGCTTATTCCTTCCTGGTTTGCAATATTTTTTACTAACGGCGAATAGAACCGCTCTGCATTTTTATAATCTGATGTGGTTGTAGTTGTCTCTTTCGCTACTTCTATTGTTTGTTCAACTGCTACTACAGCTTCTTCTTTAACTTCTTCTGTAGTTTTTACAGCTTCTGATGGTTCATTAATATCATCAACTCCTTCTGTTTCAATAATGGCAATGGTTTGTCCCACTTGAACTACATCATCTACATTGAATAATTTCTCTACCAAAATACCTTCCACTTCACTAGGAACTTCACTATCTACCTTGTCTGTAGCAATTTCAACAATAGCCTCGTCCATTTCAATTTGATCACCTACTTCTTTAAGCCATGCAGTTATAGTGGCTTCTGCTACACTTTCTCCCATCTTGGGCAATTTCAATTCAAACTTTGTCATATTTACAATTTAAAGCTATATTTTGATGTTCAAAATGCAAAATTAATAAAAATATCTACTTCTTTTTAAATTATATCTAATAATGGAAATCAAAACACAATGACTTGCCCCCTTGTATCTTTGTGATTGCTACCAATAACAAATTCACTGTTTTTAGGATGTATTTTAAATGTAGCTCCTTTGTTTTTAAGATCTTGAAGTAATTGGATGATTTCTTTGTTTGTTATTATATTGCCATCAAAAATAATTTCTGTTCCTTTTTTAAACTTTTTATATGCTTTAATCTCTTCAACATTTTTTACAGAAACTTTTCCGGTTAACGCTTTTTCAATGCGAGGGCAAGGTGTTTTATCGTTTTTGACTAAAAGATAACATTTCACAATGCCTATTTTTTTTTCTATCGATCTAAATGTTATAAGTTTTGTAAGACCAAAATACCATATCCCTAATTGAAGAAAGGCATCAAAAATAATATTCAGCTTAAAGTATTTCTTATGAAAATAACGCATTGCTTCTCTAAAACGTTTCAAAAACAATTCATCTCTCTGTGTACTTTCTCCTTTATAATGGATAGCTGTTACTTCTGGAAAATAGTAATTTCTATATCCTTTATTTTTAACTCTGTAAGATAAATCTATATCATCTGCATACATAAAACACTCTTCATCAAACCCGGAAACTTCATTAAATAGTGATCGTTTCATAAACATAAAACTCCCTACAAGTATATCCACTTCACCATCACGATCTTCTGAAAGATAAGAGGCGTAATATTTTCCAGCTTTTTTAGGGAATATTTTATATAGCCCCGAGATTTTTGTAAATGCCACCCAAGGGGTTGGCAACCCCCTCTTGCTTTCAGGCAGAAACTTTCCTGCACCATCAATTAATTTAACCCCTGTTATTCCTATATTTTCTTCAGTAACATGCCTTAACAATTTTGTAAATGTATCTTCTGCAATGACCATATCTGGGTTTAATATACATATATACTCCCCTTTTGCTATGTTAACTCCCTGATTGTTACCCTTTGGGAAACCTACATTAGTGTCGTTTTCTATTAATAGTACTCCTGGAAAAAATTTGCGAACCATTTCACAGCTCCCGTCATTGGAATTATTATCAACAACTATAATCTCTCCTTCTATATTGGTTAGGGCTGCTTGCACACTTCTAATACACTGTTCCAGAAAATATTTTACATTATAATTAAGTATCACTACTGACAACTTCATGTGGGGCTATATTTTTTTTAGGGAACCTTCAAAAGGGATCCGGTTTATGATGCTTCTCCCTAATGTTACCTCATCGGCGTACTCTAACTCATCACCAACAGCTATCCCTCTAGCAATAGTAGAAACAGCAATATTAAAAGGTGTTATCTGTTTAAAAATATAAAAATTTGTGGTATCGCCTTCCATCGTAGAACTCAATGCAAAAATAAGCTCTTTTATTTGTGACTGTTTCGCTTTTTCAATTAGAGGAGCTATATGAAGGTCATTAGGCCCAATACCATCTATAGGGGATATTTTACCTCCCAGCACATGATACAGGCCTTTGTATTGATTGGTGCTTTCAATGGCCATTACATCACGGATATCTTCTACAACACAAACAATCCCATTGTTACGCTTGGGATTAGCACATATCTCACATATACCTGTATCAGAAATATTGTAGCAGCTTTCACAATATTTTATTTCATTCCTCAAGTTTTGTAATGAAAAAGAGAGCCGCTCTGATTGCTCCGCAGGTTGGCGCAATAGGTGCAAAATCAACCGTAATGCCGTCCTTTTACCTATACCAGGCAACTGCGCCATTTCATATACTGCATTTTCCAATAGTTTTGAAGAGAATTCCATTGCTACAAATCTACATATATTTTGACTAAACTATTCTAGGTTTTTTAAACAGAGTTTGTACTTTGCAATTCAAATAGCAATCCTATGCAACCCATATATATCCTACTGTTAATAGCTTCTTATTTTGGGCTTCTTATTTTTATTTCTTTTTTAACCGGAAAAGATGACAGTAATGAAACTTTTTTCAAAGCTAAAAGACAATCACCTTGGTATGTGGTTGCTTTTGGAATGATTGGTGCATCGCTAAGCGGTGTTACCTTTATTTCGGTTCCCGGGTGGGTAGAGGCTTCTCAATTTAGCTATATGCAGGTGGTTTTAGGCTATATTCTAGGGTATTTTATTATTGGGGTTGTGCTTCTGCCTCTGTATTACCGATTGAACTTAACTTCCATTTATACCTATTTACAAGAACGATTTGGAGATTACAGTTATAAGACAGGAGCTTCTTTTTTTCTAATATCTAGGGTTATAGGAGCAAGTTTTCGGTTGTTTTTAGTGGCCAATGTGCTTCAAATCATTCTATTTGATGCTATGGGCATCCCTTTTTGGGTAACGGTGGTGATTACTATTCTAATGATATGGCTTTACACATTCAGGTCAGGAATTAAAACAATTATATGGACCGATACACTACAAACCTTATTTATGCTGATTGCTGTCGGAGTAGCTATTTATTCTGTGTATGAAGATTTAGGTATAGAAACTATTGGGATTATAGATTACATTTCACAAAGCGAACTCTCCAAAATGTTCTTTTTTGACAATTTTAAGAGTGCCGATTATTTTTGGAAACAGTTTTTTTCAGGAGCTTTTATTGCTGTAGTGATGACTGGATTGGATCAGGATATGATGCAAAAAAACTTAACCTGCAAAACATTAAAAGATGCCCAGAAGAATATGTTTTGGTTTACCATTGTATTGACTATCGTAAATTTCATTTTTTTAAGTTTAGGATTGCTCTTAACGGTCTATGCACAACAAAATGGCATTGATGCTCATAAAGATGATTTGTTTGCCATACTTGCAAAGGATCATTTAGGAATAGGTGTTTTTATCTTCTTTTTGATTGGGCTTATTGCTGCTGCTTATAGTAGTGCAGATAGTGCCTTAACTTCACTTACCACTTCTTTTAGTGTAGATATTTTAAATATTGAAAGGCTCAATAAAAAAGAACAGGTTGCATTACGAAAACGCATCCATATATTTATTTCACTAGTACTGGTATTAGTAATTATATCCTTTAAATATATTATTCAAAATGAAAGTGTAATAGCAAAGCTATTTGTTTTTGCAGGATATACCTATGGGCCATTGTTAGGCCTCTATAGTTTTGGATTATTTACCAAATGGAAGGTAAAAGATCAATGGGTTCCTGTCATTGCACTGCTGTCCCCTATTATTTCATATTTTGTTTCAGAATATAGTACCCTATGGTTTGGGTTCAATTTTGGATTCTTTATCTTGGTTTTAAATGGATTGATTACTTTCATTGGTTTAATATTGGCCCGTAGAAAGTAATACTAACGTACATGCAACTTCTACCACAATGTCATGTTGTTTTAAAATAGTATAGAATTCTTCATTTTCAGTCCCCGGGTTAAAAATAACACGTTTAGGGTGAAGGGATACAATGTAATCATAAAAAGCCTTTTGATTTTTTGGGTTCAAATACAACGTTACTGTGTCAACATTTTCATAAATCTTTAATTCAGTGTCAATAACAACCCCTGAGACTTTCCCTTTCCGTAATCCATATGCCACTACTTCCTCTCCGTGGTTTACTAACCGTTGCACCGCAATGTTAGAATAACGATGTGGTTTTAAGGAAGCTCCAATAACTAAAGTTTTACTCATATTGTTAAAATAATGTTAATTAAAAGGTGGTTTATGTAACTTTTTCCTGTGCTCGTCGTCAATAATAGTGTCGTTATGACATTATAATTCATCATCAATCAAAAAACAATTACTAAATGAAACAGTTATTGACAGTCTGTGTATTGTTGCTATCTTCATACACACTAACTTCACAAACCGCGCCTATTGATCCATTAAATATAGGGAATATTACAGGAAAAATTATTGACAAAACCCTTCAGCAACCGGTAGCCTATGCAGCCGTTGTAGTTAAATCTTCCAATGATGGGGCCACCATCACCGGAGGTATTACCCTAGATGATGGCACCTTCAAGCTAAAGGACATTCCCGAAGGCACACACATCTTTGAAGTCCAGTTTATTGGCTATAAAACGCATACACAACAAATTGTGGTTTCCCGTCAAAACAGAAACATCGACGTTGGAACTATTGTTCTTGAAGAGGAAGTAGCCAATCTGGAAGGTGTAGATGTAGTTGCAGAACGTTCTACCATTGAGCAAAGAATTGATAGAAAAGTTATTAATGTTGGAAAAGACCTAACTACTACAGGAGCTACTGCTGCCGACATCATGAACAATATCCCCTCTGTAAATGTAGATCAACAAACAGGAGACCTTTCTTTAAGAGGAAATCAAAATGTACGGGTGATGGTAGATGGTAAACTGTCAAATGTTCCTGTAGCGCAACTACTCAGGCAAATACCTTCTACCTCTATCAAAAGTATTGAGTTGATCACCAACCCTTCGGCTAAATACAATCCGGAAGGAATGAGTGGTCTCATAAATATTGTACTACACAAAAATGCGAATATAGGGTTTAATGGAAGTACCAACCTTGGTTATACACAGGGAATTAAGCCCAAGTTCAACGGATCGTTAAACCTAAACTATCGAAGCGGAAAGCTTAACCTCTATGGAAACTATGGAGCCAATATTGGTCAATATATAAATAATGGAAACTTATTAAGACCCGAAGAAAATTCAATACAATTTTACGATTTCCTAAATGATAATGAATCTCATTTATATAAACTGGGCGTTGATTTTTATATCAATGAAAAAAACACATTGTCATTTTTTACAAACCAAAATATTTTTGATGGAGGCGGTGGTGGAAACATAAGGGTCGTATACTTAAATAATGACTTTCCTAACATTACACAATTCAATGATGTAGATACTGAAAATAGAAGTCAACAATATAATTTGGATTACAAATTAGACTTTGCTAAAGAGGGGCATAATATTGAGCTTGAAATAGATCAAAATATTTTTACGAGTGAAACCATATTTGATTTCATGTTAATAGGTTCACCTCTCTCGGATTATACAGATATTGATGAAGTGGATAGGGAACAAACCATTGTGAATCTAGACTATGTAAATCCGCTCGATGAAAAATCGAAACTAGAACTTGGTACCGAAGTGCGACTTTTTAATACGGAGATCGACTATGAATCTACTGGATTATCATTCAACTCAAATGGAGACTTAGTACCTACACCTAGCACCAATTTTATATATGACCAAGAAATTTATTCAGCATATGCCACCTACGGGCAGAATTTTGAAAAATGGTCGTATCAAGTAGGTGTCCGTTTTGAAGATGTAACCGTAAAAGCAGATACCAACACGGTAAGAGCATTTACAGATAAATACACACAATTATACCCTTCAGCATTTGTCAAATACAACCCTAGTGAAAAAAATCAATACCAACTTAGTGTAAGTAGGCGGGTAGACAGACCTGGAATTAGCCAAGTAAACCCCATACGAGAATTTACCACGCCCCTCCTCTCAGCTTTCGGAAACACAGAGTTAATACCCCAGTTTACTAATTCTGTAGAACTAAACTATACCCGAAGGTTAAAAGGAGGAAGTATCACGGCAGGTGTTTTCTACAGAAAAATTGAAGATGAAATAACGCGGGCACTTTTTATAGACCCTTTAGATGAAAATAAGACGATATTAACATTTGATAATTTTAATGACAATTCCTCTTTTGGTTTTGAACTATCAAGCAATTACAAACCAACTAAATGGTGGAGTTTTAATGCCAGCTTTGACCTTTATTCGCAAACACAAAATGGAATTGTAGGAACCGAAACTGTAGAAGTAGATAACACTGCATGGAATGCGCGTATAAATAATAATTTTACGGTCACCAAAAAACTAACACTTTCATTATTCGGGTTTTATAGGGGAAGTGTAAGGACTGTACAATTTGATATAGACCCAATGACGTTCATAAATGTCGGAGCCCGATATTCATTTGCAGATCGAAAGGGAACAATCAGCCTTAACTATAATGATATTTTCCATACAATGCAATTTGCAGTGGATGGCCGGTTGCCTTTTCCACAAACAGGAAGTTTCAATTGGGAGAGCGATACTGTTTATTTAGGGCTATCCTATAATTTCGGAGGTGGAAAAAACCGAGCATTGAGGCGTAAAAATAGGGATGACAACACTAAGCAAGGAGGCGGAGGCTTTTTTTAAACAACCCAGTAGCCATTGTATAGATGTAGTTGATGGTTAATACTAATACTGGCTACAGATGAATTCCGGCAGAAAATTACTGCCGGAATTTTTTGTGATTATAATTATTAATCGTAATATTGCAATATAATAATCATTTATGGGAGTTACTAAATCAGAAATATATACCCTAAACCAAAATAAATTAGCTGAAATTGCCAAAGCCATTGGACATCCGGCACGGATTGCCATTCTACAACATATTATCAAATCAAATTCATGTATTTGTGGCGATCTAGTAGGCGAAATCGGGCTTGCACAACCTACTATTTCACAACATTTAAAAGAATTAAAAAATATTGGGATTATTAAAGGAACTGTTGAAGGAACCAGTATTTGTTATTGTATTCATGAAGAAAACTGGGAAGCATACCGATCAATGCTAACCACATTTTTAGATTCCTATCAAACCTCCTGTACAAAAGAGAATTGCTGTTGACACTAAATAAATGCAATATGAACACAAATACCTTTCCCAGAATGCATGTTTCACTTTACGTAAGTAACCTTGCTGCTACAATTAACTTTTACAATACATTTTTCGGAAAAAATGCCGATAAAATAAAGCAAGGATATGCAAAATATATTTTAGAAAAACCTTCCCTTATTATCTCATTTATTGAAAATAAGGAGCGTGTGCAGTCTAATTTTGGCCATTTAGGGTTCCAAGTAGCTACCAAAGAAGAAATGAAAGAACGACTAGCCATCGCAAAAGAGCAAAATATTGTAAGCAAAGAAGAAATGGGCGCCACTTGTTGTTATGCCATTCAAGATAAGTTTTGGGTAAATGACCCTGACGGAGTCCAATGGGAAATTTATTATTTTCATGAAGATGCTGAATTCAATGATCCTCATTATGAGTTACAGGAAGCTTCTGCTTGTTGTATGCCAACAACACATCAAAAACCAAAAATTGCTTTGAAAGAACTTTCAACAACTAACTGTGAGCGTGAAAGTGGATGTTGTTAAATTTAATATAGTAAGCAAATGAAAAAAAATATCTTAGTCCTATGTACAGGCAACTCCTGTCGAAGTCAAATGGCACATGGCTATTTACAACATCTTGCAGGCAACAAAGCTACTGTTTACAGTGCAGGTATTGAAGTACATGGCTTAAACCCTTTTGCAGTAGGTATCATGACAGAAGACGGGATCGACATCACAAAACACACCTCCAATCATGTAGATGAGTACAACGATATTAATTTCGATTTTGTGATCACCGTATGTGACCATGCCCATGAAAGTTGCCCTATATTCCCTTCTACTGCTACGAAGTTACATCACAACTTTAAAGATCCATCAAAAACATCCGGAACTGCTACAGAGGTAATGGAAGCCTTCCGGAAAACAAGGGACGATATTAAAGACTATTGCCTCACTTTTGTTCGGGAGCACCTAATGTAATTACCACTTCATTATTACGCTTCCCCAAGTAAACCCACTTCCAAAAGCAGCCAATACCACCGTATCTCCTTCTTTAATTTTTCCTTCTTCCCAAGCCTCCGTCAACGCAATAGGGATAGAAGCTGCTGTCGTATTTCCATACTTCATAATATTGTTATAGACCTGATCACCTGATAATCCAAATTTCTTTTGAATAAACTGCGAAATCCGAAGGTTTGCCTGATGCGGGATCAGCATATCAATATCGGCAGGTGTAAGACCATTTGCTTGTAAACCTTCTATGATTACTTCACTAAAGCGTACTACAGCATTTTTAAACACAAACTGCCCGTTCATATGTGGATAATAGGATATATCCTCTGAATCGTTGTCCTTTAAAATATCTGTCACCCATCGTTTTCCCATTCCCGGGGCAATTACGGATAATTCCTCTGCATGTGCCCCCTCCGAATGTAAGTGTGTAGATAGTATGCCTTTTGTAGCATCTTCTTCCCTTGTCAGCACAGCCGCTCCGGCACCATCACCAAAAATTACGGAAACCGAACGCCCACGGGTTGTCATGTCCAATCCCCTAGAATGGAGTTCAGACCCAATTACCAGGATATTTTTATACATCCCACTTTTTATATATTGGTCTGCTACAGAAACAGCATATACAAATCCTGAACATTGATTACGAACATCCAGCGCCCCCACTGTTTTCATTTCAAGGTCGCGCTGTACCAATACCCCCGGCCCTGGAAAATAATAATCAGGACTTAAGGTTGCAAAAATGATAAAATCGATATCATCTTTGGACACTCCTGAGCGTTCAATAGCAATTTTTGCTGCCTTTACACCCATACTCGTAGTAGTGTCGCCACTACCTTCTACTACATATCGGCGCTCCTTAATACCTGTTCGCTCCTGTATCCATTCATCACTGGTATCCATCACTTTAGACAAGTCGTCATTTGTCACTATGTTTTCAGGAACATAGTAACCAAGGCCTACAATTTTAGAGTTGTACATTATCAATATAATTTAGTTTCTATTAGCTGTTCTATTTCCTTCTGCTATCAAAAAGCAAAAAAGTGTAGCAATATAACCAATATTCAGATATCTATAAATAAAGCATTGCAGACAATAGAGTTCAATCTAAAAACAAAAAAGCACACTCAAAAGTAGAGAGTGCGCTTTTTAAACAACCTAACCAATAAATAAACAAACCAATTATAGGTCTTAATATATCTTTAAATGTGATCTTCTAAACAAATTTGGAATTATGTAGGTTTCGTTCATATTTCCAAGTGTAAAAGTATATCACAAATTCTTTATTTCACTTATCATATGCTAATAAATCAACATATATCAAAAAAAGTTCATTTTTTTTAACTCATAAATTTCAAAATGCCAGTTTGTCAGCGTACTTAAAAATGGTACTTTTTTTGAAACACTACTATATTAATCGTAAAAACTTAAAAAACCTTACATATGAAAACCGGAAATATTAATGTATCTGTTGAAAATATTTTTCCCCTCATTAAAAAGTTCTTGTACAGTGACCATGAAATATTCCTCCGAGAGCTTATTTCTAATGCTACTGATGCTACCCTAAAATTAAAACATCTTACCAGCATTGGGGAAGCAAAAGTTGACTATGGAAACCCTATCATCGAAGTTAAAATAGATAAAAAAAAGAAAACACTTCATGTGATAGACCAAGGGTTAGGGATGACGGCGGATGAAGTACAAAAATATATTAATGAAGTTGCTTTTTCCGGAGCAGAAGAGTTTTTAGAAAAATATAAAGACTCTGCCAAAGATTCCGGTATTATTGGCCATTTTGGCTTAGGTTTTTATTCTGCCTTCATGGTGGCCGATAAAGTAGCGATTATTACTAAAAGCTATAAAGATGAGCCTGCAGCACATTGGGTGTGTGATGGTAGCCCCCAATTCACTTTAGAAAAAAGTGATAAAAAAGAACGCGGAACCGAAATTATCCTTCATATTGCAGAGGACTCCAAAGAATTTTTGGAAGAAAACAGGATCCAAGAGTTACTTGTAAAATATAATAAGTTTATGCCTGTCCCTATTAAGTTTGGGACACGTACAGAAACTGAAAAAACAGGTGAAGGGGAAGATGCTAAAGAAAAAGAGGTTCAAGTTGACAACATCATAAATAACCCGGATCCTGCTTGGACCAAACAACCTGCCGACCTGAAAGAAGAAGATTATAAAAACTTCTACCGGGAATTGTACCCAATGCAGTTTGAAGAACCGCTCTTCAATATCCATCTAAATGTAGATTATCCATTTCATTTGACAGGGATATTATATTTTCCGAAACTAACAAACGACCTTAACATACAAAAAGACCGCATCCAGCTTTATCAAAACCAGGTTTTTGTAACAGATAATGTAGAAGGGATTGTTCCGGAATTTTTGACGATGCTCCGTGGGGTAATTGACTCTCCTGATATTCCTTTAAATGTATCACGGTCATACTTGCAAGCTGATGGGAATGTGAAAAAAATTGCCAATTACATTACCCGAAAGGTAGCCGATAAACTCAACTCATTATTCAAAGAAAACCGGGAAGCGTATGAGAAGAAGTGGAATGACATCAAGTTAGTGATTGAATACGGTATGCTCTCTGAAGATAAATTCTTTGAAAAGGCTGAAAAATTTGCTTTATACCCAACAGTTGGAGGCAACTATTTTACTTTTGAGGAGTTACAAAACAAAATAAAAGACACACAAACTGATAAAGATGATAAACTGGTTATCCTTTATGCAAGTGACAAAGAAGCACAACACAGTTATATAGAAGAGGCGAAAGCTAAAGGATATGAAGTATTGTTGCTAGACTCCCCTATTGTATCACACCTCATCCAAAAACTAGAAACTGAGAAAGAGAAAATATCTTTTGCACGTGTAGATGCCGATTCAATTGATAAACTTATCCAAAAAGAAGAGGAGCAAATCTCAAAGTTAACAGATGAAGAAAAAGAAAAACTAAAAACTGTATTGGAAGAAGTGGTGCCAAAAACCAATTATACGGTACAATTAGAAGCTATGGATAGTGTGTCTGCTCCCTTCAAAATTACACAACCTGAGTTTATGCGACGTATGAAAGAAATGAGTGCTACCGGAGGTGGTGGTATGTTTGGTATGAGCAATATGCCCGAAATGTACAATCTGGTAGTCAACACCAACCATGCATTGGTAGGGCAGATACTGAATACCAAAACACGCCCCAAACAAGAACGGTTGATCAAACAATCACTAGACCTGGCACGGCTATCTCAAAACCTGTTAAAGGGGGAAGAACTTACACAATTCATAAAACGTAGTTTTGAGATGATTAAATAACTTTTTATACAAACAGCTATAAAAACCCAAAACCAACTAGTTGGTTTTGGGTTTTTTAATGAATAAATTCTTATTTACCCTCTTTCAAAAACTGTATCTTTGCATTCAAGCATTTTTAGCGTATGAAACTCGAATCCATTCCACAAATAAAGCATCATAGCAGCAACAACTTTTTCTTATTGGCAGGGCCTTGTGCTATAGAAGGTGAAGCTATGGCTTTGCGCATTGCAGAAAAAGTGGTCTCCATTACCAATAAGCTAGAAATTTCTTATGTTTTTAAAGGGAGTTTTAAAAAAGCAAATCGTAGCCGAATTGATTCATTTACTGGGATTGGCGATGAAAAAGCACTAAAAATCCTTAGAAAAGTTTCGGAGACTTTTCATGTTCCTACAATTACCGATGTCCATGAAGTTTCGGATGCAAAAATGGCTGCTGAATATGTAGATATATTGCAGATTCCTGCTTTTTTGGTACGCCAAACAGATTTAGTAGTAGCGGCAGCACATACTGGAAAAATCATCAATCTAAAGAAAGGGCAGTTTATGAGCCCGGAAAGTATGAAACATGCTGTCCAGAAAGTATTGGATTCCAAAAATGAACAAGTAATGATCACTGACCGGGGCACCATGTTTGGTTATCAGGATATGATTGTTGATTTTCGAGGCATTCCTACCATGAAACAATATGCTCCCGTAGTTTTAGATGTAACGCATTCACTACAACAGCCCAATCAATCAAGCGGGGTTACTGGAGGAAGGCCAGATATGATTGAAACCATTGCCCGGGCAGGGATAGCTGCAGGAGTGGATGGGTTATTTATGGAAACACATTTTGACCCTGCTAATGCTAAGAGTGACGGAGCTAATATGCTACATCTGGATCACCTCGAAAAATTGCTCACCAATTTAGTAGCTATTAGAAAGACAATAAATCATTTATAAAATACTCTATGCCTTACATCGTACGCATTTTGTAGCACTGCTATCAAAATTATATCATCAATATCTTCTAGCTTTTTATAACGAAGTGATTTCATTACTTTTCTGCCCACTGTCACCATATGTTCTGTATAAACAGTAAGGCGTGCTGCATGCCAAAAACCCACGTCTACATAATCTTTACTTTGATTGAGGTAACAATATGGTTTTCCTGCTATATAATAAAAAGGAATGTTGTATTTGTATTTAAGGTCTACATCCGGAACCGCATCTTCTATAACAGATTGTATGTGTATCAAAATAGACTTGTATGGTTCTTTTTGATTTAAAATGTATGTTTCAGCCGGATTCATCCTATAAATATAGGATTTTATACCTATTTTTGTTACTGTATTCATGTATATACTTTATATTATTGGTATGTTTGAGAAAAGTTCCCCCGATTTTACCGATGCATATAACCAATTATTAACATTCCACAATGACATAATTGGACCTCCTATGTCTAAAAAAGAGGAAGAAATGCTCCTTGACAGGGCTATACCAATGACTTTTGAGAAAAAAAAAGTTATTGTAAACATAGACCAAGTTTGTGATATGGTTTACTTTATAAATGAAGGCATTATAAGGGAATATTATCTTGCAGAAGGAAAAGAACAAATAATGCGTTTTTATACAAAGAATTCATATGTATATTCTTTTGTGAGTTATGTAAAACAAATCCCTTCTAAACTGATCATCGATACTCTGACAGAATGCAAAGTATTAGCTTTTAAAAGAAAGAGCATTATGGAACTTTATGAAAAAAGTCCTATTTTTATTGACTTTGCCAGAAGGTTAAACCGTGAATCTTTTATTTTTTCTTCAGAGAAAGTAGAGTCTTTTATTCTACAAGATGCTAAAACACGTTATTTAGAGATGCTGAAAAACCATCCTGAAATTATTTTATTAGTCCCTAATTATATGATTGCTTCATATCTGGGCATTACCCCGGAATCTTTAAGCCGTATCAAGAAAAGTCTTTGTAAGTGACCCATTTAAAGTTAACATATGTTAACTTTAAATGAATAATCCATTACATTTGTAGATAAATTAATTATACTATTTGCCTATCTGCATGCATGAACAGTTAATAAAATACCATTATGACCTTACGCCTTCCATGACGAAAAAGGAAGAAGATTTTCTTGTTGAAAGGGCTGTCCCTATGAAGTTCAAGAAAAAGGAAACCATAGTAAGGGAAGGACAAATATGTGACCATGTATATTTTATTAATAGGGGTATTATGCGAAGTTATTATCTTATTGAAGGGAAAGAGCAAGTAAGGCGGTTTTATTTTGAAAATGATTATTCCTATTCTTTTGAAAGCTTCATACAGCAAGTCCCTTCTAAATTAATTATTGATGCTTTAACAGATTGTGAAGTCTTCGCGATATCACATAAGAGTATTCAAGAATTTTATAATTTCAGTTCTGTTTTTATTGATTTTGCCAGGAAATTGAGTCAAAATTTCTATATGTTTTCCTCTGAGAAGATTGAATCCTTTCTATTGCAAGATGCCAAATCAAGATATCTGGATTTATTAGAGAACAGCCCTAAAATTATCCGTTCTATCCCAAATTATATGATTGCCTCTTATTTAGGAATTACACCGGAATCCCTGAGCCGTATTAAAAAAGAAATTGCCAATGGCAATAAATAGTTCTTCATTCACTACTATCTACATAATCTTGCAAATAACGATATTGTTCTGTAAGTTTTCCGTTCTGTGCAATGCAGGCACGTTCTAAAATTCCATCCTTATCATTATTATAAAATGCCGGGATTACATATTTTATAAAGCGCTCACCAAACCCTTCACTGGCATCTTTCGGGAGTTCACAAGGTAAGTTGTCCACTGCCATTACAGCAATGGCATCTTTATTTTTAAAATCCACTTCACTTTCAGTTGCCGGATCGTACCCATAGATAGGTGAAGCTATCGTAGATGGCCTAATAGTTGTTGCTACCGGCCCATTAATATCACAACTAATATCAGCAACTGCCCGGATATTAAAATCGGGTAACTTCACATCGTCACGGGTAAATAAATAAGGAGCTCCGTCCCCATAAAAATGTCCTGCAATATACAAATCGGTTACTTTGGCAAATCGCATAAAATCAGACACGTACATCTGTGGGTTTTGATAAAAATCATTCTTATTCAACTGTTGCCCATCTTTTCGTTTGTTATAATCCAATACATCTATTTGACAGAACACCGGTTCATTAAAATTTTGCGCTAAATAATCATCAACATTTACTTCCTTAAGTCCCATACCGTCTAACATTTCTTTTGCTCCATTCCCTACCCTACCCTTTCCTGTCAATAATATCTTAATGGCAGGAAGTTTGATTTTTCGTAATGCTTCAATCAGTGCTTGCTGATCCGGTAAACTTTCTGCTTTTGGCAGCTCAAACAAATTGTATTTTAGCCCATAAGCCCTTATACCATTATACGCTCCTACAATTCCTGCGTACCTGCCAAATGCCACCAACCGTTGCCCTTTAGCATTTGTAATAGCTTCATGGTCATACAATGTGATATTCTTTTTTAAAATTGCCTGAAGTAGCTTTCTGTTATACGGTTGTTTTTTGATAGTATGTGAAAAGAAAAAATATTTTTTATTCGGGATCAAAGCTTCTATCGGAACTTCTTTTACCCCCAAAAGCACATCACAATCGTCCATATAAGTTATTACCTTTACTCCATGTTTTTCATAGTCCACATCCGGAAAAACACGTATGTCAGATTTTTCTACTTTTATTTTAGCTTCCGGAAAATGTTCCATGACGTATTGACAGGCTATAGGTGATAATACCACACGCCTGTCCGGTGGTGTTTTTCGTTCTTTTATGATCCCAAATAGCATTAATAGTAGTTTTTGGTATGGATTTTGACCCAAATGTAACAGATGTGATTGGGCTCTGCAAAACTTTTGTACTATAAATTTTCGCAGTATTTTTACAGCCTTATCAAAAATTGAAAATGTTCTTTGAAAAATATTGGGGTCGACTGGTTTTGACAGCGAGTCTAATTGGATTGTAAGCATGCAGAGCATTGATGTGTAGCTCTTAAATATCATGCATTAAACCTTTAAATGGCGAGAATAACTACGCTCTTGCTGCCTAATACGACGGAAACATAGTACGTCTTTTGGCCTAGTCCCGCAAGGCGGGAAAGCGAGATGTCCCTAAGCAGCCCTTGTTGATGGCGGCTTGATAAGGGGCACCATAAATATCAACACAGAAGTTGTATAGCTTCAATACAACTTTTAAAACCTTGAAGCTAAGTAAATAATAGGTTGTTTTCGACCGGTTATTTATCGAAAACCAAATGAAAACTAAGCATGTAGAAAGCTTTTTAATTGCTTGTTTGGACGGGAGTTCGATTCTCCCCGACTCCACTAAAAATTGAAAGACAAATTACTTTTGTGATTTGTCTTTTTTATTTATAATATTATGCATCATATTTAATTCATAAAAACAAAAAATGGGGCCTCTATTATTATATATTTCCATAAAGCATAAAAAAAGAAACTTAATCAAAAATTGCATCTTCATCTCTTTATTTATCATTAGTAATGTAATAACTTCTCAAGTTCAAATGAACTTTAATTTTGACACCCCTTATGGAAATAATGAAGCTGTTGGAAAATATTTGGAAATAAATGGTGCCAAGATATATTATGAAGAATATGGGCAAGGAGAGCCATTACTTTTAATACATGGAAATAGAGGTAGCATTAGAGATATGGGAAACCAAATCGATCATTTTAAATCTAAATATAGAGTCATAATTGCAGATAGTAGAGGTCATGGAAAATCAGAGCTAAAAATAGATTCTCTAACTTATGTTCAAATTGCTAAAGATTGGAATATATTAACAAAACGCTTAAAATTAGACTCTATCAATATTATTGGATGGAGTGACGGGGGAATTATAGGCCTATTAATGGGGATTAGCAAACAAGCTAAAATAAAAAAAATTGTTGCTATGGGAGCAAATCTTAGACCAGATGAAAATGCAGTATATAGTTGGGCCCAAGAAGATACTAAAGGCTATGAAAATGAAGTTGATTTGATGATTCAAAAGAGGGATTCATCTAATAATTGGAGGCTAATTAAACAACAGATAGGCTTATTATTATACCAACCTAAAATCACTCATAAAGATTTATTCAAGATAATAGCTCCTGTATTAATTATTGCAGGGGATAAAGACGTAATAAAAGAGGAACATACTATAGAGATATATCAAAACATCCCTAATGCTCAATTATGCATAATGCCAGGAGAAACTCATTTTACTCCGGCGTCTAATCCAAAAATGTTCAACCTGATAGTGGAAAGGTTTCTTTCTGAACCTTTTACCAGACCTGATTCAAATTGGACAAAATGGTAGAATTTATATAGTTATTCTACTATTGAAAAAAGGTATACTTACCATTTTTAAAAACATAAACAGCTTAAATTATAAAGAACTTCTTTAGACAAAGGTAGAGCTGTTTTTAACATTAAAAGTGATCAATCAAGAATCAAAAAATGATTCCTATAAACACTCATAATTACCTAGGTTTTCCAACATCATAAAATAAATTATTAATAACTTCGTCTTAATACAAAATGTAATACTTTTAAGGTTTATTTTATATATGCATACCATCACGCAAAATATTAATAATGCCATACAGTTTCTCAAAAAAGGAAAACTTGTCGCTATCCCTACAGAAACTGTTTATGGGTTGGCAGCCAACGGAACAGATGAGCATGCCATAAAAAAAATATTTACCGCTAAAAACCGGCCTACAAACAACCCATTAATTCTACACTTTGCTTCTTTAGAAGCTGTTTTGCCCTATGTAGCCGAGTTTCCGGAACAGGCTTTAAAATTAGCAAAAGCATTCTGGCCCGGACCCTTGACATTATTGTTGCCCAAATCGGATAATGTACCTGAAAGTATTACAGCAGGGTCTCTACGTGTTGCCGTGAGGGTACCGGACCATCCTGTCACACAAAAACTGCTTTCACAATTAGACTTTCCTCTGGCAGCCCCCAGTGCGAACCCTTCGGGATATATCAGTCCTACACTACCAGAGCATGTGGAAAAACAATTAGGGGACAAAGTGGCTATGATTTTAGACGGTGGTCCTTGCAATCAAGGGATCGAATCAACCATTCTAGGATGGGATACCAGTGAAAAGCCTGTTATTTACCGACAAGGTACCATTACACCACAAGATATTGAAAATGTATTGGGAAGGTGGCCAAAAATAGTGGCCAAAAAACAAAAAAAAATAGAAACCCCAGGCATGTTGTCAACTCATTATGCGCCAAAAACACCTACGCTTATCACCAATAATATAGAAGCTTCCGTAAAGAGACATCCACAAAAAATGTTGGGAGTTATTACGCTCATGCCACATAAACAACTCCCAAACACAGCTAAACAAACATACTTATCGAAAAGTGGGGATTTAACAGAGGTTGCTAAAAACCTTTATTATACCATGCATATAATGGACGCTCAAAACCTTGAACTCATTATCATAGAGCGTGCACCAAATGAAGGTGTTGGTATGGCTATTAATGATCGCTTGGAAAGAGCAGCTTCTTATAAGGAAGATAATCTATAACCTCACAAAGCTTATACTATGTGCTTTTATAGAAAATCAACTGTTAAGAAACAGGATTATGATATAATCCCAACAAGTTTTAACAGTGCTGATACAATAACCATCCCTATGACGGACATTAATAAAAACACTACTACCTTTAGAATCATTAAAAAACTAGTGCTATTTTCGACGTTATACCCCATATAAAAGAATTTTAGATAAAATATGCTTTACTTTTAAAAGGTTCGGGGCATACTAAAGAACAATGGAAAGAAATGAGGGGTTCTGATTTTCAGATAGTTAAAAATACAAAAAAGAATTTTAGTTATTCGTTCTTTTTATGTTTTTTCGATAAAGTGCACCTCTAGGTCACAAAGTTTAAAATTCCAAACACTAATAGAATATTATTATAATCCTTCAGAAATACGTTGCAATTGTTTCTTATTTTTCAATATGATTTTTTTTCCTTCAAAAACAACCCAGCCTTCTTTTTTAAATTCGGAAAGTAACCGTATGGCAGATTCTGTAGCTGTCCCTACAATGTTTGCTATCTCTTCGCGGGACAGTTGCACTGCTATAGCCGATCCTTTATCAGTTCCAAAGGTAGCTTCCAAATAAAGCAATGTTCCTGCTACACGTTGTTTCACATTCTTTTGCGCCATATTAACAATAAGGTCGTCTGCTTCTTTAAGGTCTTGGCACAAATCTTTTACCATACTCATAGAAAAACGTTTGTTGTTCTGAAACGGGGTCATAACCTCTTCTTTAGGAATAAAACATACTTCCATGTTTTCCAAGGCCACAGCACTCAAGTTTACAGCTTCATCACCCATTACACTACGCTGCCCTAAAAGATCACCTTTCTTTATGAACTTGACAATTTGATCTTTACCGTTAGCACTTAGTTTTGTGAGTTTACAAACACCGTCTTTGACACAGAAAATCCCATTGAGATGGTCCCCTTCTTGAAAAATAACTTCTCCTTTTTTTATAATTTGTGAAGTTTTGCACTCTGACATCTTTACAAGCTCTTCTCTGGAAAGTGTTTTCAGAGAACTAAATTGCCTTATGATGCATTGTTCACACTTACTCATACCTATAATTTTCTGAAGAATTAATTGCTCTACGTAAAAATACGAATTGCATGACAATTATCATATTTTTTAATTGGTTTAATTATAACTTTTGTAGCAGGTAAATGAGCAAATTATGAAGGTTTCCTGTTTTCATTGCGGAAATCAATGTATTTCTAAATATTATATCAATGAAAAGGTTTTCTGCTGCAACGGCTGTAAAACGGTCTATGAAATCCTTTATGAGAATAACCTCTCCACATACTATGATCTGGAAAAAAACCCGGGCAATAGCCCAAAAGAAATAGCTGGAAAGTTTGATTTTCTTGACAATCTTAAAATCCAGGAAAAACTCCTTGAATTTAACGATGCATCTATTCAAATTATTACTTTATACATACCACAAATTCATTGCAGTTCATGTATCTGGGTATTGGAAAATCTCCATAAATTAAACACAGCAATAAAGGCTTCGCAGGTAGATTTTCCAAAAAAAACAGTTCGGATTACATTTAATCCTGAAGAAATCAGTTTAAAAGAATTAGTTGTGCTCCTAACTAGAATAGGCTATGAACCCTATATAAGTCTAGAAGATTATGATCCAAAGAAAAAATATTTTAACCGTACTATTTTATATAAATTAGGTGTAGCCGGCTTTGCTTTTGGTAATGTCATGCTGCTCTCCTTTCCCGAGTATTTTGAAGTAAATGAATTTTGGCTCAACCAATATAAACCTTTCTTCAGGTGGCTGATGTTCGGGTTGTCACTTCCCGTTGTTTTCTATGCCGCCTCTGATTATTTTATAGCGGCATACAAAGGTATAAAGTCAAGCATATTAAATATTGATGTTCCTATTGCGTTAGGAATTTTTGTGTTATTTCTAAGAAGTACGCTTGAAATTATTATGAATACCGGACAAGGTTTCTTTGATAGTTTAACAGGATTGATTTTTTTCTTATTGCTCGGGAAATTCTTTCAGCAAAAAACATACAGCTTTCTATCTTTTGAACGCGATTATAAAAGTTACTTCCCTATCGGCGTTACCCGAATAACTCCTGATAAAAAAGAAGAAAGCGTACAAGTATATGATATTAAAAAAGGGGATCGGTTGCTCATCCGTAATGAAGAACTCATCCCCGTAGATGGTATCCTCATACATGGTAAAGCACGAATAGATTATAGTTTTGTTACCGGTGAGTCTGATACTATTACTAAGAATAGTGGAGACATGCTTTTTGCAGGTGGAAGACAATTAAACGGAGCTATTGAAATGGAAGTTTTAAAAGCTGTTTCGCAAAGTTACCTAACTCAATTATGGAGTAATGGCTCATTTGAAAAAAATGGGGGATCACCATATAAAACCATAACCGATTCCATCAGTCAATATTTCACAATTACAATTCTTCTTATTGCTATACTATCCGGAGGGTTTTGGCTTTGGTATGATGCCTCTAAGGCTTTAAATGTTTTTACTGCCATACTTATTGTTGCTTGCCCATGCGCATTGGCCCTTTCTGCTCCGTTCACATTGGGCAACTTGTTACGCATTTTCGGAAAAAAGAAATTTTACCTTAAAAATGCACAAGTTATAGAAAAGTTAGCCAAAATTGACACCATCATATTTGACAAGACCGGAACTATCACATCTAACAATAAGAGCCGTATTGCATATGAAGGGCTTACATTAAACACAAAGGAAACCACTCTGTTGAAAAACAGCCTTCGAAACTCGAATCATCCATTAAGTAGGCAATTGTATAGTATTTTAAAAGCTAACGATATTATTACACTAGATGAATATGAGGAGTATATTGGAAAAGGTATCATAGCAAGCCATGAAAATCAGAAAATAAAAATCGGGTCTGCTGAGTTTGTCGGAAACAATACCTATGCTTCTTCATTAAAAACTAGTGTGCATATTAGTACTAATGATCAATATAAAGGCAAATACACTTTTTACAATCAATATAGGAAAGGTATCGCTTCACTTTTCAATCGCCTAAAGGAACATTTCAATCTGGCTATCTTATCAGGGGACAATGAAAGTGAACGTGAAAACCTTCAAAAATTATTGCCTGCAAAGACCAAATTGTTTTTTAATCAAAAGCCAGAGGACAAATTCAACTATATAAAGTTTCACCAACAAGAAGGTGCAAATGTTTTGATGATCGGCGACGGGTTGAATGATGCTGGTGCCCTAAAACAAAGTAATGTAGGTATCGCTGTATCAGAAAATATCAATGTGTTTTCGCCTGCATGTGATGCTATTTTAGATGCATCGAAGCTTACAGAAATAGATCACTATATAGCTTCCTCTAAGAAAGGGATAGAGGTTATTAAGATGAGTTTTATAGTGTCTTTTTTATACAATATCGTTGGGTTGACTTTTGCCATAAGCGGAAAGCTTTCCCCTGTTATTGCTGCTATTTTAATGCCTTTGAGTTCCATCAGTGTTGTAATTTTCACAACGGTGATGACCAATTATATAAGTAGAAAATTAAAATAATTTTCAAAGCATGATAAAAATCATGTTTTTAAGGAACATGCAAAAGTACATTTGTTATACATTCTAGTAGGTATGAGTGTTATCTATATTTTAATTACTGTGAGTATTGCTGTTGCAATTGTCTTTTTTGTTGCTTTTATAACAGCAGTAAAAAGTGGGCAATATGATGATAGCTATACGCCTTCTATACGCATGCTTTTTGAGGATGAACTAGTAAAAGAGAACAAACAAGAAAAAAATCAAACTAAAAACAAATAATAACCACTATGGAAGTGCAACAATTTTATTACGATAACAAAATTGTAAAAAAGTTTCTCTACGCAACTATACTTTGGGGAGTAGTAGGAATGCTAGTAGGATTGTTACTGGCCTTTTTATTTATATATCCCGGTATTACAGGTGAAATTCCTTGGTTAAGCTTCGGCCGTATAAGACCCTTACATACGAATGCTGTCATTTTTGCCTTTGTAGGGAATGCCCTTTTCGCCGGAATTTACTATTCTTTACAGCGTTTATTAAAAGCACGGATGTACAGTAACTTCCTCAGCAATTTCAATTTTTGGGGATGGCAATTAATCATCGTTGCAGCAGCCATAACACTTCCTCTAGGATATACAACTTCTAAAGAATATGCAGAACTGGAATGGCCTATAGATATTGCCATTGCCCTTGTATGGGTGGCTTTTGGGGTGAATATGATAGGTACTATTCTAAAAAGGAGACAGCGTCATCTGTATGTGGCTGTGTGGTTCTACATTGCTACGTTTGTGACGGTAGCCGTATTACATATTTTCAATAGTTTGGAATTACCGGTAAATGCTTTAAAGAGTTATTCTGTTTATGCAGGCGTACAAGACGCATTGGTGCAATGGTGGTACGGGCACAATGCAGTAGCATTCTTCTTAACAACGCCTTTCCTTGGACTTATGTACTATTTTGTGCCAAAAGCAGCAAACAGGCCTGTATATTCATACCGGCTGTCCATTGTACACTTTTGGTCACTAATATTCATTTATATATGGGCAGGTCCTCACCATTTACTGTATTCTGCTTTACCTGATTGGGCACAGAACTTAGGTGTTGTATTCTCTGTAATGTTGATAGCCCCCTCATGGGGAGGTATGATAAATGGGTTGTTAACCCTTCGTGGTGCTTGGGACAAAGTACGTATAGATCCGGTACTAAAATTCATGGTTGTGGCTATTACCGGATACGGTATGGCTACTTTTGAAGGGCCTATGCTTTCTTTAAAAAATGTGAATGCCATTGCTCACTTTAGTGATTGGGTAATTGCACACGTACATGTAGGCGCACTGGCCTGGAACGGCTTCTTGACCTTTGGAATGATTTATTACTTAATTCCAAGAATGTTCAAAACCAAATTACACTCTGTAAAACTTGCCAATTTCCATTTTTGGATTGGCACTTTAGGGATCATTCTATATGCACTCCCTATGTATGTAGCAGGGTTTACTCAAGCTGAGATGTGGAAACAATTCAATCCTGACGGTACACTAGTTTATGGTAACTTCTTAGAAACTGTTACCCAAATCATGCCCATGTACTGGATGCGTGCCATAGGAGGCTCACTCTACCTTATTGGAGTGTTAGTTGCAGTATACAATATCGTTGTTACTATCAGAAGAGGAAACAAGGTAGAAGATGAATTAGCAGAAGCTCCTGCATTGCAACGTGTTCGAAAAGGAAGGGTGCTTGGAGAAGGCTTCCATACTTGGTTAGAGAGAAGGCCTATACAATTAACCCTTTTGGCTACTGTTGCTATTCTAATTGGTGGAATTGTTCAAATTATCCCAACCCTCATGGTAAAATCAAACATACCGACCATTTCCAGTGTAAAACCATACACCCCACTCGAGTTGGAAGGACGTGACCTATATATTCGTGAAGGCTGTGTAAGCTGCCATTCGCAAATGATCCGGCCTTTTAGAAGTGAAGTAGAACGGTATGGTGAATATTCAAAAGCAGGCGAGTATGTATATGATCATCCTTTTTTATGGGGTAGCAAGCGTACAGGCCCCGACCTTCTAAGAGTGGGAGGAAAATATTCAGATAATTGGCACCTTAACCATATGTACGATCCACAAAGCACTTCTCCGGGAAGTATCATGCCGGCGTATCCTTGGATGATTAGAGACAAACATGATCGGTCAGAAGTAGCTTCTAAAATGCGTACAATGGTTTCACTAGGTGTTCCATATACCAAAGAAGACATTGCCAACGCACAAGAAAATATGGATAAACAGGCTACCGCTATTGAGCAAAACCTATATAATGATCCGGATTTTGCAACAACTTATGAGGATGATAAAAAAGCCGCTCAAGCTGCCGGCGAAGAATTTGTAGAAATGAAAGATCGGGAAATTGTAGCACTTATTGCATACCTACAGCGACTAGGTACAGATATTAAAATAAAAGACGATAATGCAACTGCTGAAAAAAAATAAGTCATGCTAAAATTTATTAAAGATCATATGGCAACCATAGAGGGAATTGAATTATACCCCATTATTTCACTTTCCATATTCTTTTTATTTTTTATAGGCCTTTTTTGGTGGGTTTTTACTGCGAAAAAAGAATATATCAAAAAAATAAGTCGATTTCCATTAGACAATCAAGAAAACAATATAGAATTATGAGAACATTTTCATCATACTTACGAGTCATTATTATCATCACACTCGTTTTTTTAGCCGCAGAATATTTTATTGATTCCGGTGACAAGCCAGCATTCATAACACATCCTGAAGTTATTATTTTCCTTGGGCTTTTCTCCATAACCCTTATTGCTATTGAAATTATGGTTGGTGCTATGCAAGGGCTTGCCGATTCAATAATGACAGAGGAACAGAAAAAAACAATGGAAGCAAAACGCTTGGCCAGAAAAGAAAATATATGGTACAGAAAGTGGTATAAAAAACTCACTAAAGCAAAACCTATAGCTGAAGAAGGTGAAATTATCCTTGATCATAATTATGACGGAATAAAAGAACTAGATAACTCACTACCACCTTGGTGGTTATATGGATTTTACATTACTATTATTTTTGCCGTTGTTTACCTTGCTCATTTCCATATTTTTGGAGGAGACACACAAGCTGTGGAATACGAGAAAGCGGTTGCAGAAGCTAAGATACAAATTGAGGCGTATAAAAAAACAGCTAAAGACCTTGTTGATGTTAACACTGTAACATTGCTTACTGAAGCTTCTGATTTAAACGCAGGAAAAAAAATATTTGAATTAAACTGCATAGCCTGTCACCAAGCAGACGGTGGTGGTGGAATTGGCCCTAATTTAACCGATGACTATTGGATATTAGGTGGAGGCATTAAAAATACCTTTAAAACTATTTATGAAGGAGGGCGTGATGGTAAAGGGATGGTTGCATGGAAACAAACTTTAAAACCTTCTGAAATTCAGCAAGTAGCCAGTTATGTACTTTCTTTACAAGGTACTGAAGCTGCTAATCCTAAAGCACCGGAAGGAGATTTATGGGTAAACCCCGATAGCACAACTGAAGAAAATTAAGAATGATCCCTGTGAAAAAGTTTTGAATTCATAGGGGGCTAAAACCTCCAAAATGGCGGACCAAGAAAAAGAAATATTCAGAGACTCCATAGGAACGATTGATGAAAAAGGGAAAAGGGCCTGGATTTATCCTAAAAAGCCGCATGGACGTTTTTATAAGTACCGAATTTGGGTCAGTTGGCTTTTACTAGTATTCCTCATAAGTGCCCCTTTCATAAAAATTAATGGGAACCAATTTCTGTTGTTTAATGTCTTAGAGCGCCGTTTCAATATTTTCGGGGCTCCTTTTTGGCCACAAGACTTCCATCTCTTTGTTATTTCTATGATTATTGGTGTTATTTTTATTGCGCTATTCACCGTTGCTTTTGGGCGTATTTTTTGTGGGTGGATGTGCCCACAAACCATTTTTCTGGAAATGATCTTTCGAAGAATTGAATATTGGATTGATGGTGACCGTGGTGCTCAAATACGATTGGCCAAACAACCTTGGAATGGAAAAAAAATAAGAAAAAGGGTATTAAAATGGAGTATCTATTTTATCATTTCCTTTCTCATAGCCAATGTGTTTCTGGCCTATTTAATTGGAAGTGACCAGTTAATCAAATATGTTATTGATGGGCCACTAAAACACTTAAATACACTCATCTCGCTCATTATTTTTACAGCAGTTTTCTATTTTGTTTTTGCATGGTTCAGGGAACAGGTATGCATCATTGCATGCCCCTATGGAAGGCTTCAAGGGGTCCTGTTAGACAATAAATCGGTTGTGGTTGCTTATGACCATAAACGAGGAGAACGGAAAAATGGACGAAAAAAAATCCGTAAAGGAGAAGATCGAGAAGCATTGGGCTATGGAGATTGTATCGACTGTTTTCAGTGTGTACATGTATGCCCTACAGGAATAGATATTAGAAATGGCACTCAGTTAGAGTGTGTGAATTGTACTGCCTGTATTGACGAATGCAATACTATTATGGAGAAAGTAGGGTTCCCAAAAGGGTTAATCCGCTATGCCAGTGAAGACGAAATTGAAAAGAAAACTTCATTCCGGTTTACCGCACGCATGAAAGGTTATACCGCAGTATTATTTATTCTTATTGGTATTTTAGGTGGAATGTTATTTCTGCGAAATGATGTAGAAGCTACTGTGCTGAGACTTCCCGGGCAATTATATGAGCATAAAGAAAATAATATCATAAGCAATGTATATACCTATAAATTAGTTAATAAGACAACCGATGTAATTGAAAATGTCGAGTTCAAATTGCTATCCCATCAAGGAGTAATAAATACTGTCCAAAAGCAACTATTTATTGTTCCTAAACAGGGACTCGCAGAAGGCACGCTCTTTATAGAAATAGCAGATAACAACTTAGATGGTGACAAGACCCCCTTAAAAATAGGAATATACAGTAACAATGAGTTAATTGAAACAACAGAAACAAATTTTTTAGGGCCTAGAAGCTATCGATAATTAAAAATTTTATACTGGAATAAACAAACTATCAGCTACAAGCTGTAAACTAAAAACTGAACAACATGAAACTAAACTGGGGAACAGGGATTGTAATTGCTTTCATTCTATTCATTTCTTTCATCATGTATTTTGTCATTACAATGAATACGAATAAAAAATATGATCATGATTTAGTAACAGAAGAATATTATAAAAAAGAACTTGATTTTCAGAATGAAATTGATAAAGAACAATTCGCCATCACTTCGGGAATGGTGCCTTCTGTTCATAAAACCAAAGAGGGTTTACTTATTATTTTTCCCGAAAACATAACAGATTTTTCAAAAATTTCAGGAAAAGTGTTCCTATACAGGCCGTCTGATAAACAACTGGATTTTGAAATTCCGATCTCAATTTCCAATTCACATTTGCTCATACCTAACGCTCGTTTGTTAGGCGGCCGATGGAACATTGATATTGATTGGCAATACAATGACCAATTATTCCTGTCCAAAAAAGAGATAAATTATTAGATGCTGTTAACTGCTGTCATATTTGGTTTATTGGGGAGCCTTCATTGTGTAGGAATGTGCGGGCCTATTGCTTTCATTCTACCTCTTAATAGAAAAAACCCTTACAAAAAATTCACTCAATTATTTTTGTATCATTTTGGAAGGCTTTTCAGTTACAGCTTTATTGGATTTCTCTTCGGATGGCTTGGGAAAGGATTGTTCATTAGTGGGTTACAACAGCAACTTTCTGTCTTCATAGGGGCGTTAATGATTGTTATTGTTTTAGTTCCTTATCATATTCTTCGAAAGTATTCGGTTTCAAAGCCATTATTTAGCATTATAAGTAAGTTAAAAGCCAAGTTGGGCACACAATTGAAGAAAAAAAGCTACAATGCCCTATTCGCTATTGGCATCCTTAATGGATTACTTCCCTGTGGATTAGTTTATATGGCCTTATTTGCAGCTATTGCTACCGGAAGTACTGAAAAAAGTGCATTGTATATGTTGCTATTTGGAGTAGGGACCATTCCTTTAATGACCGGAGCAGGGTATTTGGGTAATTTTTTATCTATTGCTGTAAGACAAAAAATCCAAAAGGTTATTCCGGTATTTATAGTTATAATAGGTACATTCTTTATACTCCGCGGAATGGGGTTAGGAATACCATATGTATCTCCGTCAGATATGACCCTGATGGTAAAAGCTGATGCAGACTGCGTTACCCCGTAAACTATTTCACCTTTCAACTTTTAAACTACAAAACTTAAACTGTCATAGAAAACAATTGTGTATCCGGCTGTTTACGCTGTAATCGAAGATCAAAAGCCATACATACATTTCTAACAAATGGTTTCCCTTTTTCTGTTATTATAATACTGTTTTTTGTTAGCTCCACCAGTCCGTCTTTTTTCATCTCTTGTAATTTCATCAATACTTCAGGCACCTCATTAAATAGCAAATCACCATTTTCCCAAGAAGTTTTGAACCGGCACATTAAATTAAGTATATGCTGACGGATAATCTGGTCTTCTTCACTTAAAAGATGTCCACGGTACACCGGAATACTGTTTTTAGAGACCAAATGTTCATACTCTTCTATATTTTTTACGTTTTGGGCAAAACCATACCAACTATCACTTATGCTAGAAACTCCCAACCCTATCATCAACTTCGTTTTGGAAGCTGTATATCCCATAAAATTCCTGTGTATAGTCCCGTTTTTCATGGATATATGCAATGCGTCTGTTCTCAGGGCAAAATGATCCATTCCTATTTCATCATACCCCATTTCGTTTAACATTTGCTTTCCTTTTTCATACAACTTTCGTTTTTCAGCACCCGTTGGCAGATTATTTTCATCATAACCACGCTGCCCGTTCCCTTTCATCCAAGGTACATGAGCATAGCTATAAAAAGCAATTCTATCGGGCAATAGGGTATTAGTTCTCTCAATAGTTCCTTCTATATTCTTCATAGTTTGAAAAGGTAATCCAAAAACCAAATCATGTCCTACAGAAGTATACCCTATCTCCCTAGCTGTCCGGGTAGTCTCAGCTACACGCTCAAAAGGCTGTATCCTATTGATGGCCTGCTGTACTTTCAACGAATAATCCTGAATGCCATAGCTTACACGCCTGAAGCCCACATCGTATAATGCCTGTAAATGATCTTTGGTTGTATTATTGGGATGCCCTTCAAAGCTAAACTCATATGACGTTGCTTTTTCAGCATAATCCAAAATTCCATTAATTAGTTTTTGTAAATTGTCCGGCGAGAAAAAAGTAGGGGTCCCTCCTCCCAAATGTAATTCTTTAATTTTCGGGGTTTTTCCCAATAAACTCACATAAAGCTTCCATTCTTTTATGACGGCTTCAATGTATGGATTCTCCAATTCATGCCGTTTTGTAATTCGTTTATGACAACCACAGAACGTACACATTTGCTCACAAAAAGGCAAATGGATATACAAGCTAATCCCTTCCATATCATTGCTCTCCCTGAAGGTTTTTTTAAAAGAGGTTACCCAACCCTGATAAGAAAAACTATCTTTATCCCAATAAGGTACTGTGGGATAGCTTGTATAACGAGGGCTTGCTACATTGTATTTTTTGATGATTGAAGAACACATACTATTCATGTTTATAGCTCAAAAATACAAGTAGCTCTGTCTATAAATTATGATAATTGTCAGCTTGGAAAATATAATGGGCTATGAATACTCATAAATACGGATGCATTTGAAAAAATAATTCTTTTATTTGCAATTACATAGCAAAATTCATTAGCAAAACTTCCAATAATTATGAAGTTTCCTTTTCTTTTATTGATTGTATTATTAGCTACGTATCCTGTCTATGCTCAAAAACAAGTGGCGATAACCATAGATGATATTCCTAACACTAAAAACGAAGGTGTTTCTGTTCAATTTTTAAAGGAATTAGACAACTTACAAATACCGATTGCTATTTTTATCAATGAAAATCGTATCTATCACAGTGATACAATTATCGGAAACTATGCTTTATTAAATGAATGGGCGAAAAGAACGTATGTGACCTTAGGCAATCACTCCTACAGCCATTTGCGTTATTCAAAAGTAGGCTATGAAGAATTTAGCCGGGATGTTATCAAAGGAGAAGTGATTACAAATGAATTAGCAAAAAAATATCACAAGGAACTTCAATATTTTCGGTTTCCATACAACGATCTAGGAAAAGACAGTATTCAATCTGATTCTATAAAAACATTTCTTAAAAAGAACCATTACACAATAACACCATTTACCATAGAAAGTGCAGATTGGTTGTTTAATGAACTTTATATTCATTATCTTAACAAGAACCTAACAGAAGATGCTAAAAGAGTTGCCAATGCTTATATTGAATATACTGTCTCATTATTTAAACACTTTGAAAATAGCTCTTTGTCCAATTATGGACGCCATATAAAACACATTTATTTATGTCATGACAATTTGTTGAATGCACATTATCTTAAAGAATTGATTACTAAACTTAAAGACCAAGGCTACTCTTTTATTTCCTTGGATAATGCAATGCGTGACAATATCTACAATGCAACCAATTACTATCATGGGAAATGGGGGTTCTCATGGATCTACCGATGGATGAAAGACAAAAGTGAAAGAAGCCGCTTAATGAGAAGTGAACCTTCCATGATGGATATCTATGAAGAACATCAAAAAATAATGACTAAGAAATAATTCTTTAGAGAAATGACAATATCTTTTCTTCTACCTCTTTACTATTCCACTTTTCCGCTATGTTGGGAATTTTCATTACCTCGTCCATAATTTCTGCCTGCCTGTCACCCATTGCCAGTGCCTCAGCATAAGGCTTTCTTGAAAATGTAACCTGACTGTACAGAGGGATCCATTTATCAGGATGCTTTTCTGAAAACCATTTCTCAATCTTTTTTCGCAATAAAAAATCTTCATCAGCCGTTTTACTGCTCATTTCTATAAAATTCCGATAGCTGAGTTCTGAAATAGCTTCTGCATTAGGCTTTCGTTGTCTCTCATATTCTTTAAAGACAGCTTCCCAATCATCTTCATAAATATTCATAAGTTCGTTAAGCACCACAATATCTTCAAAACCCACATTCATTCCTTGTCCATAAAACGGAACAATAGCATGGGCAGCATCTCCCACCAATGCTACCTTATCCCAATACGTCCATGGAAAACATTTTATGGTGACCAGTGCACTGGTAGGGTTTTTAAAGAAATCGCGGATCAAATTTGGAATATCCTCTGTGATTATTGGAAAGTGTTTTTCGAAAAATGCCTGTACCTGTACCTCTGTTTGCAGTGCTTCAAAAGAACCTTCGCCTTCAAACGGCATAAAAAGCGTACAAGTAAAACTCCCGTCCAAATTAGGCAATGCAATGAGCATAAAACGGCCACGGGGCCATATATGCAATGAATTTTTATCCAATTTATGGCTTCCATCACTATTTGCAGGAATAGTCAATTCTTTATATCCAGTATCTAAAAAACGCTGCGAATAATTGAATCGGCTCCGGCGTTGCATCCTATGGCGGATACGGGAAAAAGCCCCGTCTGCGCCAAAAACAATATCATACTTATGATCGGTCCAGTTTCCTTTTTCAGTTTCCCCTATATGTAATGTGGCCTCCGAAAGTGTAATGTCCCATATGCGCGACTCAAAAATAAAATTTACCCCTGCCCCTTCTGCCAAGTCAATCATCTTTTTATTCAATACACCTCTGGAGATAGAATATATAGCCTCTCCTTCCTTTCCGTAATATTGATAATACATCGGTTTATCTTGCACATGGATTGCCCGCTTCTCCATAGGTATTGCAATCTTTCGGATGTCATCTCCAATCCCCACCTTATCCAATGCATACCATCCACGGGTAGACATCGCTAGGTTGATAGATCTTCCTGAAAATTCAATTTTTCTGATATCCGGCCTACGGTCATACACATCCACTGTATGCCCCCTATGCCGTAAATAAATAGCTAAAAGTGAACCCACAAGTCCACTTCCTACAACTGCAATTCTTTTTGGTGTTTGCATAAAAAGATCAAAAATAAATCCGCACCTCCTATGCGGAATCCATTAAAAAACGATATCAGGTAAAAATACTGATTAATTTTTTATGAAAAAGAATAGCTTCCATTCTGGAATATTTATTCCTATTATGCCTATGATTTTTTTTTATATTAGCATTTGAATAACTTACTTTAGAGCTCACAATACAACTTATGCATACAGAGGATGGGATTACTCAGGAAAACAACCCGATAAGGGAAGAACTGAAAAGCACAAAAGCCAAACTGAAAAAGCAGCGTATTTTTAAATGGCTATTCTTTTCAGCATTTGTAGCCGTTACCAGTATCGCTTCTTATATTATTATCCTTGACGAAATTGAAGACGCTAAAGAAAGAAAACTGGCAGCTATTAAAAAAACAGAAGAGGAACGAATAGCCACTATCAAAAAAGCAATTGAGCGTATGTTACAAGAGGAAGTAAATTATTTACAAGTGGCCTCTAGCAACAACTCTGATTATGTTGCGAAACAAAATGCTGCCCTAATTTACCGGACAAGAACCAACCGGCTATTGGAAGAAATAAACACGCAAATAACAACAGAAGACCTTTCAAATATAGACCCTAATCTTTTAATGGATTATGCACGGCATTTGGACAAATCCGGCGATGTAAAACAAGCCGAAGTGTTATACCAACAAATTGTAAATACCAGTAAAGACACTACCTTAATGACCTATGCCATGCGGTCATTGGCAAAACTATACGCTGATAATTCCTCATCACTCTTCAATGAATCATTAAGCCGTGATTTCAGGAAAAAAAACATACAAATAGTAAAAGAAGACAAAAACCTTACCCGCTATCTACATATGGCTGAGCTCTACGAATTATGGGCAATGGATGAATATACTCAGTTTAAAGACCTTGAAATGGGGAATAAGGTGATAGATACTGCTTTTTATTGCGTGGATAAACTCCCTGACTATAACAAACAAAAGCAAGCAATCCATAAACGGTTAATAGAAGCCTACAACTTCCATAACAATGTACTCATACCGGAAAACACTACTGGGGACTATAAATTTTACATTGAAAATGTAGGTGCCGGAAATGCCTATATTACCATCACTTCTGCACAAGAAGCTTCTATTACTATTGACTATCTTGATGAGGGCAAACTTATAGGCCGGCTTAAAGGAACCGGCAGCTATATTGACCTTAATACACTAAAGTTTGACGTCCGGACTGAAAGCTATAGCGCTGTTTTCAAAAGCTCAAAATCTACATCAGGTACCCTTGAATTGACTGCCAAAGAAGGGAAACAATTTACCGGCTCCTTAAACGAATACGGCGAGAAAACAACTGCTGTGCGCCTAGTTAAACAATAGAGAACTGATTTTTTACAACTACTTTCTACACTAATATAGTATTAAACAAATATTCATTAAAATCATTTAGCACAGATGATAACTGTCTGATTTTTATGTATTTATATTTTATATAAATAAGTTTTTTCTATAAAAAATGTAATCTAAAAAAACATTTTTGAAAAGGTAAAATTATAAAAATTATGTGTTTTAAACACATAAGTATTTAAGTATAAATAAATACTTTTAAAGAAATGAAAATAACTTTAATTAAAAGTTTTTACTTAAAAAGTATATATGAAAAAAATTATAGTTCCATTCTTACTTTTTTGTTTTTTATTTTATTTCAAAACACAGGCTCAATCTCTTCAGCCCCAGGTATTCTCAACATCAGGAGAACAATACAAAAATCCATCCTTATTAATAAGCTGGACGATTGGGGAACCTTTTATTGAAACTCTAAAAGACACTAATAACAATTACATTTTAACGCAAGGGTTTCAACAGCCCGGAAACCCGCTCATGGTAGAAGCTATTGTAGAAAACATAGGATGTGAAGGGGGGGCTTCAGGACGTATCACACTCATCGCAAGTGGAGGCATTCCTCCATATTCTTATAGTTGGACTACAAATAGCATCCCTATTGGGGGTAATACCCCTTTTATCGAAAACCTTACAGCAGGTATTTATGATGTCCTTGTAACGGATGCATTAGGTGCTCCGTATACAAACACTTTCAATATTACTAACAATGATGATATCAGCAATGCCGTTCTTATTCCTGATATTCGTAATTGGTGTTCTTCTTTACGTGCTTTTTGCAACATTGGTGCTACCATTGAAGCCAATAACCCTGCCCCTTCCTGTTGGGTAAATGGAAATAATAGCCCTATAGGGCCTAATGCTGACAAATGGTTCAAGTTTACCGCTACTGCTACTGGAAAAGTAGAAGTCATCCTTAAAACCAACTATGTTGATGGAATACAATACGGAATGCTTGCTTTATGGGACAATACGCTTACCAATATTATTACATGTACCCCGCCACAAGGCCAATTAATCAATGTAAGAATTGCCACTAATAATCTAACGGAAGGAGAAACCTATTATATTCAGGTAGATAACAATAACAGGAAATCCTTCTACACAGGTTTTTTTGGTATATGTGTCAGCGAAACTATTAGTCACGACTTTATAGAGGGGGCTATTGACCTTACTAATAATATTGCAGCAGAGGGGGGCACTTGGTGTTCAGATGTAAGGGCATATACTACAGAAGATGGTACTATCGAACCCAATAACCCGGAACCTGCTTGTTGGGTACAAGGAACTACACGGATAGGTCCCAAAAATGATAAATGGTTCAAATTTACTGCTACGGCTACAGGAGAAATAGAGGCCGTTCTTAAAACCAATTTTAATGATGGAATACAATATGGGATGCTTGCTCTATGGGACAGTACGTTTACCAATATGATAGCATGTACTTCCCCACAAGGCCAATTGGTAGATACGAAACTTACTGCCAATAACCTAGTGGAGGGAGAAACCTATTTTATTCAGGTAGATAGTAGTAATCAAAAAAAGGGAGGTACAGGGCCTTTTGGTCTATGCGTCAGTGAAACTATCTCTCCTATGGTAGTATCACAAACGTTAAACGAATCGTCTGTAGCAGTAGAAACCAATATAAAAATAGTCCCTAACCCCAACAATGGCCGTTTCAATCTTATCTTGCACGGACTACCCCAACAAGAGTACTTCAAAATTGAAATTGTAAGTACATTAGGCACTTTGGTTTATAGCGAACAGGTTTATCTAGGCAAGGGCATTACCTCCTATCAAAAAAACATCAACTTGCAACAGCATGCCCAAGGCATTTATGAAGTGCGGATAGACATCCCCGGTGAGCCCCTTAGCTATCAAAAAGTAATCATCAAAAAGTAACCGTATTATTTCATGAAAATGATTAAAACCCTAAAAAATAAGTCATTTCGGATTCCCAAAATGGTAAAAGTGAGAAATCTGGCATATCAATAAAACATTATAAGATTTCTTTCCATCTACCTTATTAATAAGAAAATTCAAAAAAAACATCTTTTAGAAGTCACTAAAAAAACAAAAAAATGAATACAAAACATACTTTTTCTATCTTCTTTATACTCATAGCATTCTCTCTTTGGGGACAGTCCCCACAAAAAATCAATTATCAAGCAGTTGCAAGGGACAACAATGGTGTACCACTTACCAATCAAAACATTGGAGTCCAAATTAACATCCTACAAGGAAGCCCCTCCGGAACACCTACCTATACCGAAACACATGCTATAACTACCAATGAATTGGGGATCTTCACCCTTCAAATTGGTTCTGGTAACCCTACCCAGTTCACACAAATAGATTGGAGTCAAACACCATACTATACCCAGATAGGGTTAGATGCTAATATAAGTGGAAGTTTCACCAATATGGGAGCTTTTGAACTACTTTCCGTACCCTATGCCCTCTATGCACAGGATGCAGGTACTGCTGCAACGTTAGGAAATA
This sequence comes from Leptobacterium meishanense, assembly GCF_037645805.1. Lineage (NCBI taxonomy): Bacteria > Pseudomonadati > Bacteroidota > Flavobacteriia > Flavobacteriales > Flavobacteriaceae > Leptobacterium > Leptobacterium meishanense. The sequence goes on along the minus strand of NZ_JBBEXE010000004.1, from coordinate 54,826 downwards.
TGGGGGCTAATGACGGACAAATCCTTAAATGGAACGACACTGCCGGAGCCTGGATAGCTGTAGATGACGTTGACACTGTCAATGATGCAGACCCAGACCCTAATAATGAAATCCAGGACTTGAACCTCACCGGGAATGTCCTTAACATTACCAACAACCCTTTGGCTACCGATATAAACCTTACACCTTATCTCGACAATACCGATGCACAAACACTTTCATTAACCGGAAATGACCTATCCATAGCAAATGGAAATACCGTCACCCTGCCGGTAGATCAGGTTAATGACGCAGACCCAGACCCTAATAATGAAATCCAGGACTTGAACCTCACCGGGAATGTCCTTAACATTACCAACAACCCTTTGGCTACCGATATAAACCTTACACCTTATCTCGACAATACCGATGCACAAACACTTTCATTAACCGGAAATGACCTATCCATAGCAAATGGAAATACCGTCACCCTGCCGGTAGATCAGGTTAATGACGCAGACCCAGACCCTAATAATGAAATCCAGGACTTGAACCTCACCGGGAATGTCCTTAACATTACCAACAACCCTTTGGCTACCGATATAAACCTTGCACCCTATCTCGACAATACCGATGCACAAACACTTTCATTAACCGGAAATGACCTATCCATAACAAATGGAAATACCGTCACCCTGCCGGTAGATCAGGTTAATGATGCAGACCCGGATCCCAATAATGAAATCCAGAGTTTAAGTAGTATTGCCTCAGGCACAAACCGAACTATAAATATTACCGGAGGTACAGGGACTACCATTAGTGTAGCAGATAATGATAATAATGCTTCGAATGAGTTACAAACAATCAGTAAGTTGGGTAATACAGTGACCTTGTCAAACGGAGGAGGCTCTTTTACCGATGCTGTAAACGATGCCGATGCAAGTCCAACCAACGAACTACAAAACCTATCTTCTGTATTAGGACGTGGAAACAGTGCCGGTAATTTGAAAATTACCAACTTGGCTACCCCGACTGTTGCACAGGATGCCACTACCAAAGCATATGTAGATAATTTAGAATCCAATAATATTAATACTGGTACTACGGCCGGAGGTGACCTAAGGGGTACTTATCCTAATCCTATAGTAGATGGGCTACAAAATCGCCCGGTAGCTACCACAGCACCTGCAACCAATCAAGTCCTTAAATGGAACGGAAGTGCCTGGACACCCGCCAACGATGCAACAGGGGGTAATGGTGATATTACCGGGGTAACTGCCGGTAGTGGCCTTACCGGCGGCGGAAGCTCCGGCAGTGTTACCTTAAATGCCAATGTAGGCAACGGGCTTAACATTGCCTCTGACCAGATACGTTTAGGGGGGAGTTTAGTAGCCAATACCACCATTACACAAGGAGCTAACAATATGATTTTTAACTTAAACAGCACAGGTGATTTTAACATTCAGGATAATGGGACTTCTGCTTTCTATGTAAGGGATAATGGACGGGTAGGGATTGGCACTACCGCCCCTTCACAAAAGCTGCAGGTGAGTGGAAACATTGCATGGGGGACAACAGGTTCTTTGTTATCCACAAACCAAGGAGGTTCCATCGAATTAAAAGGGTCAGGTACAGTACCTCTCATTGACTTTTCTAATAGCCCTAGTGATGATTTTGATATGCGGATTATTCTTGGAGGAAATGACCAATTGAACATTACCGGAGGTAATCTGGGCATGACCAATAACCGCATTGTAAATGTTGCAAATCCTGTTAACAATCAAGACGCTGCTACCAAGGCGTATGTAGATACCCTTGTAGGAGGTAATAGCTCATTGGGAGTTAATGGATATACTGTTATTGGTGAGTTGATGATTCAATGGGGGCGTATAGCAGTTGGCGGAAATGGTACAGCAACAGTGATTTTTCCAAGAGCTTTTAGTGCTGTCTATAACGCACAAGCTACAATAACAAACACTCAAAAACCTAATGATGTAGGCGATACCCACAATATCACGCTTCTAAATAACACACAATTAAATATAAGAAATGGTATAAACGATTCCATGAGTTTTTATTGGTTAGCTATTGGTAGAAGATAGCCAGAACCCTGATTTTCCAAATAGCAATATGGTACTTACACCATAGATTTTTTTACATAGCCTATTTTCTTTATATGCAACAGGCATTCATTTTATACTGCCTGTTCAACCTTTTACAATATTGTAAAATATGATTTACAAGAAATGAACATAGAATTTTTTCTATATTAAATATTACTATTCTTCAATTTTAAACGCACAAAAACATAAATAATATGCGGAAAAACCACAGCGTTTTATTCTAACTCTTTTATAAGTTTACAACGACATAAAGTATGCACCCATCAAACATGAAAAAACACTATTTGCTACTACTTCCTTTAATACTGCTTATACAGGCATGCCCGAAAAAAGTAGCGTTTACCAAAAAGGAATTCATTATCAAAAATTCTGATCCGGTGCAAAAAATAACATTGGATGTCCCTGAATCCTGTGAAAACTTTAATACTGGAGTAAAAGTAAATATTGATGCCATGGTAAAATATGCCGGACAGGAAGCTTCGCTTCAAGCTAATTTTGAAAAAATATCTTTGATTAGCGAATTTAGCGACCGACTAAGAGCCATTACGGCTGCACAATGTCGAATCGTACAAACTTCCACAGTTATAGACCCTTCTACTTCTGACCAAACTTTTTATAACGATATTGTTAAAAATTATACCGAGTACCAGAAGGTACGAGATCTTATTGCTTCTTCGCCCACCGAGGGCCAGAAAGATGAGATCACCAAGACCATTTTATCTGTTTACGAGACCATGTACGCCAACAAAAAAGATGAATTAATCAACTACATCGAGAACCTTGAGGTTGAAATTGAGGTTGAAATGGGCGCACAGGTTGCTATCTACGTAAATGATGAGCGTATTGGGGGTCTCAGCGGTGGGCTGGAATCTCCACTAAAGTATGTAATAGATAAGAAATACCTTCTTCCCAAACCGGATGAAACTATTAACATCCGGTTTGTGGCCTCGGTTACGGGTTACAAAGATGTACAGAAAGAGTTTACACTTGCTAAATTGCAATTAGAAAAACAGGACAAAGGAAAAGCTACCATTGTGCTAATAGGAGAATACGACTGACTATATAACTTATGAGGCCTATTCATATCCAATACCAGCTATTATGTGCTATTAGTATATTACTAATTCTCACAAGCTGTAAAAACAATAAGCCAAAATATATTCCCGGCACATTAACACATTACATCCATAAAACAGGATTAAAAGGGGTTACTGTAAATAGCCAATTTATTGCTAACGTTGATAAGAACAATATAGACAAATGGGCAGCAAAAGTAGTAGACCATGCTGCTGGAATATCGATCATAGATAGTATTAACTTTCAAGTATTCAAAGTAGCTGATCAGGCTGGTTTCCAGAATAAAAGAGATCGTATTATTGAAGATTTTAAAAAACGGAACCATATAAAAGTTGGGGATAACATAATTAAAACTGTTTGGTTCCGAAACAATGCATCTTTCCTAGAAACCTACAGTACTGAACGGGCAGACGGAACTTCTTTTGAACCTGTGATTCATTTTCATATAGATGATATAGAATCGGTATATGTGCCAGCTAAAAAAGGTAGCTGGAGTATTAAAGACAGAGAGCTTTATGTAAAAAATGGCTATGGAATAAAAGTGGCAAGAGGGATATGGGATATCATCATTCGTTGTGGCGATAAATGTGATATTGTTGGCCCACCCATAAAAGTAATTAACACCTTATGTGATGAAGCATGGCTATGGGCCGCGGCATGTAATGATGGTTTCAGGGTCTATACGGAGCCTAAGAAAAGCTGCCCTGATGGCAAACAAGAATGCATGCAATGGGTAATTCAGTTAGGATATACAAGACCGGACAATGTCTCTGTTGAGGTAGGAGCTTCAGCAACATTATATGGTGTTACCCTCAGGGGCAAAATTGACAGCAATGATATTGCCTGGGGAGGCACAAAAGCAGATTGGGGAATTTTATGTGCCGAATCGGGGGATATAACCAGCCCAACTACTGAGGTAGCTATCGGAAACACTTCTATTGGAGGTACTGTAGTAGGTTATAGAGAAGATCAAAACCGCCCTGTAATTGGCAATAATCATGGTGCATGGAAAAATTTGAGCGAGTTTAGAACCTTTATTAAGGATGTTATAAACGACCCGGATGCAGGTATGGATACAAGATGTTGGGAAATCAGAGGGGAATTAGTAAGTGATGACGGAACACCCGACGGGCTCACTATAAAAGTTACTGCTGTTAAAGAAATTCCCTGTATCGAATAAAATACTATTTATTACGTTTCCGTTCATTCTCATCTAAAAATATCTTTCGTAAACGTAACGATTGAGGTGTTACCTCTACATATTCATCTTTTTGGATGTATTCTAGTGCTTCTTCTAATGAAAATTTAATTGCCGGTGCCAGTTTTACCTTATCATCCGATCCGGCTGCACGTACATTCGTCAACTTCTTTGTTTTCGTTACATTGACCACCATATCATCCCCACGCGTGTTTTCGCCAATAACTTGCCCGGTATAAACTTCTTCCCCCGGATCTATAAAAAACTTGCCTCGGTCTTGCAACTTGTCTAAGGAATAAGGAATTGCTGTACCTTTTTCCATAGAAATAAGTGATCCCGAAATACGTCCAGCAATATCTCCTTTATACGGTTGAAACTCTAAAAAACGATGGTTCATAATGGCTTCCCCGGCGGTAGCTGTAAGCAACTGGTTCCGCAACCCGATAATCCCCCTAGAAGGGATTAAAAACTTAATGAGCATCCGCTCCCCTTTGGGTTCCATACTTAACAATTCCCCTTTTCGAATTGTGGCCATATCTACTGCACGGCCACTCAAGTTTTCAGGTAGATCAATCGTCAGTTCTTCAATCGGCTCACATTTCACACCATCAATTTCTTTTATAATTACCTGTGGTTGCCCTATTTGGAGTTCGTAGCCTTCTCTGCGCATGGTCTCTATCAATACACTCAAATGCAGTACCCCACGCCCGAATACCATGAATTTATCAGAGCTATTGGTAGGCTCTACACGAAGGGCTAGGTTTTTTTCTGTTTCTTTTTCCAGACGTTCTTTGATATGTCGAGACGTTACATATTTGCCTTCTTTTCCAAAAAACGGAGAATCGTTGATCGTGAAAAGCATGCTCATGGTTGGTTCATCAATTGCAATGGTTGGCAAACCTTCCGGGCTTTCAAAATCGGCAATAGTATCACCAATATCAAAACCATCCAATCCGGCAATTGCACATATATCGCCTGGCTGTACTCCGGAAACCTTCTTTCTCCCTAAACCATCAAAAACATGCAGCTCTTTTATTTTAGATTTCACAATACTCCCGTCTCGTTTTACCAATGAAATATTCATGTTTTCCGTGAGAGTTCCCCGTTGCAGGCGGCCAATAGCAATTCGGCCGGTATAGGATGAGTAATCCAAAGAGGTGATGAGCATTTGGGTGTTGCCCTCCGCTATTTTTGGTGATGGAATGTATTTTACGACCGTATCTAGTAGGGGTTCTATCGAACCGGTCTTGTCCTGCCAGTCTTCCGACATCCAGTTTTGTTTGGCCGAGCCATAGACTACCGGAAAATCCAGCTGCCATTCTTCAGCTCCCAATTCAAACATCAAGTCAAAAACTGCCTCATGTACTTCTTCCGGTGTACAGTTTTCTTTATCTACTTTATTGATGACCACAATGGGCTTCAGTTTTAAAGAAATCGCTTTCTGCAACACAAAACGGGTTTGCGGCATAGGGCCTTCAAAAGCATCTACCAACAACAGCACACCGTCGGCCATATTGAGTACACGCTCTACTTCCCCACCAAAATCGGCGTGACCGGGCGTGTCTATGATATTGATCTTGGTATCTTTATAGCGCACGGAAACATTTTTGGACAGAATAGTAATGCCTCGCTCACGTTCTAGGTCATTATTGTCTAAGATAAGCTCGCCTGTTTCCTGGTTGTCCCTGAACAGCTCGCAATGGTGCAATATCTTGTCTACTAACGTTGTTTTTCCGTGGTCAACGTGTGCAATAATGGCTATGTTTTTTATGGTTTCCATCTGTCCTTCATTTTAAGCGTGCAAAAGTACTGTTTATTTTACCAAAAGATGATAAAAAGACTATTTTTTTAAATAGCTGATTATTAGCAAGTTCTATATCATATAACTTTATATTGTATTTTTACAGGTAACAAATACCAGAATATGAAAAATACCTTCTTTTTGATCTTCTTGGCCTCTTTGTTTTTTGGTTGTAAAACTGAAAATAAAAAAAATGCTGAAACCGAAAAAGAACAATCTATTCTCGAAAAAGTTGCCCATGCTCACGGTTTTGATCATTGGAAAAAGGTGACAGAAATTCATTTTACATTTAATGTGGACAGGGACAGCACACACTTTGAACGAAGTTGGGTGTGGCACCCAAAAACGAACGATGTTGAGTACCGGCATAAAAACGATACTGTAATCTATAATCGACACCGTGTAGATAGCCTTTCAATGGTTGCTGACAAGGGGTTTATTAATGACAAGTATTGGCTCCTTTCGCCTTTTAACCTTATTTGGGACAAAGGTTTTACATATGAACACTCGGAAAAAGCCACTGCGCCTATTAGCATGAAAGAACTGCAAAAACTGACTATTGTGTATGGAAATGAGGGGGGCTATACGCCGGGCGATGCCTATGATTTCTATTTTGGTGATGACTATCTTATACAAGAGTGGACCTACCGAAAAGGAAACACGCCAGAGCCTTCTTTAACTACTACTTGGGAAGGGTATAAAGATTTGAACGGTATTAAGATAGCTACCGTACGGAATCGGGATACGGGCAACTGGAAATTATATTTTACGGAGCTTTCGGTGGAGGTGAAATGATATCTCTTCGCTCATTTCAAACTGAATTCTGCGTAAACGGAATAAGTGTGAGAAAGCTATCAAATAAGTATATCATGGAGAGATTTCTCAGTCATTGTATTCCTTCGAAAGGATGTATGTCTTTCTCTTGAATTAATCGTTTCTGTCATTTCTATTGAAAATAATATAGATTTGTAAATTATAATTAAGGGTAATTGAAACCATAATGAAATTATTAATCCGTATACTCAAAATCATTCTACTTGTTATTGGATTTCTGTTTGTTGCAATTCTAATTATACTGAGAATAGATGCTCATGGAACTAGCTACTTAAATGTTACGAATGAGCCTAATACATATTTAATTACTAATGTCAATATTGTCCCAATGAATCAAGATACTATTTTGGCTAACAAAATGGTACACATCAAAGACGGCATGATTCAAAATATTGCAAACAACATTGAAATTAATGATATCGAAATTATTGATGCAAAAAATAAATATTTAACTCCAGGGCTTATAGATATGCATGTTCATGTATGGGATAAGTATGAACTTGGCCTATACCTTTCTAATGGCGTAACGGCTGTTAGAAATTTATGGGGCATGCCAATGCATTTAAGGCTCAAAAAAGATATAAAAAATGATAAAATTATAGCTCCTATGTTTTTTACTACAGGGCCTAAACTTACAGGTCCGGAATTTATAGGAGACGATAATTTGCAATTAGTAAGTCAAGATGAAGCTAAAGAAAAAGTAATTTCTTATAAGAATAGAGGGTATGATTTTATTAAAACCTATTATGGGCTAACGGAAGACCTATTTGAGGCTATTATTGAACAAACAAAAGCCTCTGATATGGATATTGTTGCGCACCCTTCACAAAATGTACCATACTCATATCATTTTAACTCACAAATAAAATCTATAGAACATGCTGAGGATATTGTACAACAACCTTTAAACTATAAACTAGATACACTAAAATTAAAAGAAGTAATTGATGGTTTTGCAAATTCTAAACATAGTTCTTTTTGCCCAACTTTAACCGTCTACAACAACATATATCAAATGCTTATTGATGATAATATTTTAGCATCAGAGCAACTTCAATTTATGAACCCTTTAATTAAAAAAGTTGATAGTAAAGCTGAATTTGATAGGTGGCATAATACAAAAATAAATGACTCTTTAATTGTTAAGAATATAATGAGTCAGCACGATTTTCATCTAAAAATAATTAAAAATCTTAATGATGCTGGCATAAATATAATCTGCGGTACAGATGCCGGAATAGGCATAACTATTCCTGGTTTTTCAATTCATCAAGAACTTCTATTTTACAAAAAAGCTGGGCTTTCCAATTATGAAGTATTGAAAACAGCAACGGTAAATGCTTCAAAAACTCATTCAAGCATGGGTGGAATAGGAACCGTTGAGGTTGGGAAAATTGCAAATCTAATTTTAATAGATAACAATCCGTTAATAGACTTATCCGCATTACAGAACCCTAAAACTGTTTTTATAAAGGGAAGGAAATTAAATAGAAAAACCCTTGACAATTATAAAAAAGAAGCTAGAAATCGAAAGAACCTGATTGTATCTGCTATTAGATATGCAGAAAACTTGATAATTGAAAAATAGGATGTTGCAACAAAGGGTATTAAAAATATGACAATTATAAAAACACCACCAAAAGCCGTTGCCCTCCCTCACCATAAAAAAAACGGCCAAACCTATCTGGTCTTCATCAAGATCAAGCTTATTTTTTTATAGAAGGAATATAAATGGCCCATGTACCGAAAAGGATGTTCATGATCAAAAACACAACTGCTGAGACTAGGTATCGCGGGTTGGACACTACCAATTGTAATATTCTCATTTACAATTTATTAAAACCCAAAATTTATAGATTTTTACTTTGATAGTAACAAAGAGACTGTTCATTTTATAATTTCTTAATTTTATAGGGGTCATTATTCCATAATTCACAAAAAAGAACTATGAAAACTAGCATTCACAAAGCGAACACAAGAGGAAAAGCTAATCATGGATGGTTAAATAGCCATCATACATTTAGTTTTGGAGGGCATCATAATCCGGATCGAATGAATTTTGGGGTACTCCGTGTTTTAAATGATGATGTAGTAGCTCCCGGCATGGGTTTTCGGAAGCATCCACATGATAATATGGAGATCATATCCATTCCATTGTATGGAGATTTGGAACACAAGGACAGTATGGGCAACGAAAGTGTAATTCGTGAAGGTGATATACAGTCTATGACTGCAGGGACCGGTATTATTCATAGTGAATTTAACCGGAACAGGGATAAAGAAGTGCGGTTTTTACAAATATGGATCCTCCCAAAAGAAAGAAATGTACCTCCCCGATATGACCAAATTTCTATGAAATTAGAAGACCGGCATAACAAATTACAACAGATTGTTTCCCCGAACAGTGATGACGATGGGGTTACTATCAACCAAGATGCATGGTTTTACATAACAGAAATGGATGTGGATAAAGAGTTGGAGTACACACTTAAAAGTGTTGAGAATGGTGTATATCTATTCATGATAGAAGGAGCTATTTTAGCCAATGAGGAAAGTTTATCCAGACGGGATGGTATGGGTGTCTATGGTATAGACAAACTTCAATTAAAAGCAGTTTCACAAGCCAAGGTACTATTAATGGAAGTGCCAATGATAATCAATCAACTTTAAAATACTTGCATTAATTATCAATTATTCCTTCCTTTAAGATCTGACCAAAACGGTACATGTCTTCAAAGGAACAATACAAAGGTACCGGTGCTAAGCGGATAACATTGGGCTCACGCCAATCAGTAATCACACCCTTTTTCATCAAGTAATCAAACAATGAACGGCCTTCACCATGCAAAAAAACTGATAACTGGCACCCTCTTTCTTTAGGGGTGATGATTTCAAAAGATGAAGCTACTTGTTTGTCTATTTCATGCAATACAAACTCTAAATATGCCGTGAGAAGCTTACTTTTTTCTATCAGGTTTTCCATTCCTGCTTCTTCAAATATCTCAAGAGAAGCTAAGTAGGGAGCTAATGCCAACACAGGAGGATTGCTCAATTGCCATGCATCGGCAGTCTCCATAGCATCAAACTCCGGTTGCATTAAAAAGCGGGTTTCTTTTTTGGTACCCCACCAGCCTTCAAAACGGGAAATATCGGTTTTTTTTAAGTGTTTTTCGTTAATAAACACGCCCGAGGCGTTTCCCGGACCACTATTCATATATTTGTAACTGCACCAAGCTGCAAAATCTACGTTCCAATCATGCAATTTCAGTGCGATATTTCCAGTGGCATGTGCCAAGTCCCATCCTACCATAGCGCCCACTTTATGACCTGCTTCAGTAATGGTTTTCATATTAAACACTTGCCCATTGTAATAATTGACCCCTCCTATGAGCACCAATGCCAGTTCATTGCCAACCTCTTTAATCTTTACGAGAATATCTTCAGTACGCCAAAAATGTTCGCCTTCTCGTTTTTTAACTTCTACGATGACTTCTTTAGGGTCAAACCCATGAAAACGTGCCTGGCTTGCCAACATGTATTGATCGGAAGGAAAGGCTTTTTCTTCACATAGAATTTTAAATCGTTGTTTTGTAGGTCGGTAAAAAGACACCATCAGTAAATGTAAATTGACCGTGAGCGTATTCATTACCGTAATTTCTTCCGGTTTAGCACCTACAATTGTTGCTAGAGGTTTTGCCATCCGTTCATGATAATCCCACCAAGGTTTGTCTGCATAGAAATGGCCTTCTACTGCCAAGGTTTTCCAATCGGCCATTACCTCATCTATATATTTTTGGGTACGCTTGGGTTGCAGTCCCAATGAATTTCCGGTGAAATAGATAACTTGTTTGCCATTTACTTTTGGAAAATGAAATCCATCTCGATACTTCTTCAGTTTATCTTGTCCATCTAACTTTTGGGAAAATTCAAGTGTGTTTTCAAACTGCATGATTTAAAATTTTTACCAAAAATACACAATCAAAAAATAAGTAGTTTTGTATAAAACACAGGTATGCATTTTTTATCGGAAGTTATTGAAAAATATGTAGCGGAACATTCACAAGATGAGCCGGAATTGTTGAAAGAGCTCTCGCGGGAAACACATCTAAAAGTCATTCATCCAAGGATGTTGAGCGGCCATCTGCAAGGACGTATCCTAAGTTTGTTCTCTAAAATAGTCCGACCGAATAATATCTTGGAAATAGGGACTTACACTGGTTATTCTGCTATTTGTATGGCAGAAGGGCTGGCAAAAGATGGACAACTGTACACAATTGATATCAATGAGGAATTGTTTGATTTTCAAAGAGCGTATTTTGACCGTAGTGGTTACGGAAAGCAAATCGTTCAGCATGTAGGAGATGCATTGGATATTATTCCCACATTGGATATGCATTTTGATATGGTATTTATTGATGCGGATAAACCAAATTACAGTGCTTATTTTGATTTAGTTATTGATAGGATGACCCCGGGAGGAATTATTCTTTCTGACAATGTGCTTTGGAGCGGAAAAGTTATAGAAAACCCTATAGATGAAAACGATAAAAGTGCAGTAGCTTTGGTGGCTTATAATAAAAAGTTGAAAAACGACCCTCGTATTGAAACTGTGTTACTGCCTATTAGGGATGGGTTAACATTATCAAGAGTACTATAAAATATATTTAGCCATCCAATAGGATATTACTCCTATCAAACTCCCAACCAAAGCACCTACAAGAATATCTGAAGGGTAGTGTACCCCTATAATTATCCTACTCCAGCAAAACAGAACAGGCCATATAAAAAAGAGGTAGCTGAGTTTTAGGTGTTTTCTCAAAAATAATACAATTGTTACCGTTACCGCAAAAGAATTGGAAGCATGTCCGGAAAAAAAGCTATAGTTCACCGGCATTTTTAATACCCTGATAAAAGGGTTTATTGCCATGTCGTTGTTAGGCCGGACTCTTGCTATGTATTCTTTCATAAATTCCGTAAAAAGCAAGGTAACTACTAATGCACCAATAACTGTAAGAGATACAATAAGTGCGTCTCTTTTGGCGTAATATTTTAAAACAACTAAAAGAAACACTACAAAAAGGGGAATCCACGTAGTTGTATGTGTAATCAATAGCCAAAAAGGATCATGGCCTTCTATACCAAAACAGTTAAGGTAAATGAGCAACTCCCTATCATATTGTAAAAACTTGTCAAACATTAGAGTTTACGTTTTACGGAGCCTGTGAAATCATCAATGTCTTTTTTTACTTTGCTGATCTCTTCATTTATCTCTTTCGTAACACTCGTGTCAATTCCTTGATTTTCGGCACTTTTTTGAATTTCATGTTTTATCTCATTAGTGGCATTGCGAAGTTGCCGCATTCCCTTACCTAATCCCCGTGCAATTTCAGGAATCTTATCCGCACCAAACACCATCACTACTATAAAAAGGATGAAGAATATTTCTGCTCCGCTAATGAATAAAAACATAGGCATACTTCAAAAGATTGCTGCAAATATACGGAAGTTTGTTGTGCACATGATGACAAAATCCGGACCTATTCAGCGAGTTGGTTTATATTTTAAAGGCAAGTGCACTACTTTTTTAGTCTCGAAAAATGGTTCTTTAAAAAATGTAGTCAATGGAAATTGCTGTACATTCCTAAATTGTTTCAACTCTTCCTCTAAATCGCCCCCTTTCAAATATAAAATCCCGTTTTTGAGTTCATGTCTTGATGTTTTTTTTACCTTTTTTCGAACCCATGTTACAAAATCAGGCATATTCGTCACCGCCCTGCTTACAATAAAATCAAATTCTTCTTTTACTTTCTCTGCACGTATATGAGCCGTTCTTACATTTTTTAAGCCTAATGCTGAAACAACTTCATCTACTACTTTTATTTTTTTTGCAATTGCGTCAGTTAGGTAAAAGTAAGCTTCAGGAAAAAGAATTGCAAGGGGAATCCCCGGAAAACCACCCCCGGTACCTACATCAAGAATCTCTGTTTTAGGGAGAAAGGGCTGTACCTTAGCAATTCCCAGCGAATGGAGCACATGTCGTTCATAGAGTGCATCAATATCTTTTCGGGAAATCACATTGATCTTGGTATTCCATTCGCGATATAAGCCCTCCAGTTGTTCAAATTGTATTTTTTGCTCAAAAGTAAGGTCAGGAAAATAATAAAGTAGCTGCTCCATCAGTTATACTTAAAGAATAAAACAAAAGTACATTTTTTATCATTTTTTTAATACGTAATACGGGTTGTGTTCTATAAAGAAAGTGTATTTTTGGGAAATTATTGTTTTATTTTATAGAAAAAGAGAAGCATTCATGTCAAATACCATTCGATTTTCAAGAAAAGATACTACCCAATTTTTTCAAACCCTAAACAAAAGGGTAAATAGTTATTTTAAAGAACATAACATAAAGCGGTCAGGTAATTGGAAACTATATGTGAAGACATTTGTTATGTTCAGCCTGTTTTTAACTCCTTATTTTCTGATCCTGACGATTGATATGAACCAATGGGTACAATTATTACTTACAGTTATCATTGGAATTGGCATGGCAGGAGTCGGCATGAATGTTATGCACGATGGCAACCATGGCTCATATTCTTCTCGTGAATGGATAAACAGGTTGATGGGCGCCAGTATCTATATTTTATCCGGAAATGTGTATAACTGGAAAGTACAACATAATGTGCTGCACCATACCTATACCAATATCCATGGACATGATGAAGATCTGGAGACAGGAAGCATTATGCGATTTTCTGAACATGCCAAATGGAAACGGTTCCATAAATTTCAACATTATTATTCTGTTTTCTTATATGGGTTGTTAACTATTAACTGGGCTATTACTTCTGATTTTAAACAAATGCGACGGTACCTAAAGAGAAAACTGTCGTATGGTAAATTTCCGAACCCAACAAAAGAGTGGAGTGTACTTCTTATAAGTAAGTTCATATATGTAGCTGTATGGATTGTACTTCCCATGTTAATTCTAAACATTGCCTGGTGGAAAATATTGATCGGCTTTTTTGTAATGCATTATACAGCAGGGCTTATTTTAAGTATTGTTTTTCAATTGGCACATGTTGTGGAAGATGTAGAAATAGTCATGCCTGATGAAACTGGAACTATGAAAAATACCTGGGCGATCCATCAATTGTTCACAACAGCAAACTTCTCTACTAAAAACAAAATTGTTAACTGGTTTACAGGTGGATTAAACCATCAGGTAGAGCATCACATTTTTCCAAATATCAGTCATGTTCATTACACAAAAATTGCCGAAATTGTTAAACAAACTGCAAAAGAGTTTAATTTACCATACAACGAGTATAAATCTACCAGAAAAGCCATAATTTCGCACTTTAAGCATTTGAAGGAATTGGGACAAAAGCCTTCTTATCAATTATCATAAAAAATTAATTGTTACCAAAGATGAACCAACTATCTGACCGGATTGAAAAAATGTCCACTTCAGCTACTTTGGCTATGGCTGCTAAAGCAAGGGAATTACGTGCGGAAGGAAAAGACATTATAGGATTAAGCCTTGGGGAACCTGATTTTAATATCCCTGAATTTATTAAGGAAGCTGCTATACAGGCCATTCATGATAACTATAGTAGTTACCCTCCGGTAGATGGTTATGCAGATCTAAAACAAGCTATTATTCACAAGTTTAATCGTGATAATAACTTAACATATAAGCCGAGCCAAATTGTAGTTTCTACGGGTGCCAAACAATCGCTGGCCAATGTAGCTATGGTTATGCTCAACCCGGGAGATGAGGTTATTTTACCCGCTCCTTATTGGGTCAGTTATTCTGATATTGTAAAAATTGCTGAAGGTATTCCGGTAGAAGTCTCGACTTCTATTGAAACCGATTTTAAAATGACCCCTGAGCAATTGGAAGCTGCCATCACCCCTAAAACTAAAATGCTTTGGTATAGCTCGCCTTGCAACCCCAGCGGTTCTTTTTATAGCAAAGAAGAATTGGAAGGGCTTGCTGCCGTATTGAGAAAATATCCGAATATTTATGTGGTTTCTGATGAGATCTATGAGCATATCAACTTTACGGATTCCGGCCACGCAAGTATTGCCTCCATAGATGGCATGTATGATCGGACAATCACCGTAAATGGTGTTTCCAAAGCTTTTGCTATGACCGGATGGCGTATTGGTTATATCGGTGCACCCGAATGGATTGCCAGGGCTTGTAATAAAATACAGGGACAGATTACCAGCGGGGCCAATGCCATTGCACAGCGTGCTACCATTGCAGCATTGGAAGCCCCTAAAAGCAAGATACAGCATATGATTGACGAGTTTCATAAACGACGTGATATTGTACTGGAGCTTTTAGGAAAAATAGAAGGTTTTAAGGTAAATGTACCGGAAGGTGCTTTTTATGTATTCCCTGATATTTCTTATTTCTTTGGGAAGACCCTGCGTGGTAAAAAAATTAACAATGCTTCTGATTTTGCAATCTATTTATTGGAAGAAGCCAATGTGGCCACCGTTACCGGAGAAGCATTCGGCAACCCAAACTGCATCCGAATTTCCTATGCTGCATCAGAGAAAGAACTCCGTGAGGCAATAAAGCGGATTAAAGAAGCATTAGCTTAGTTTTTATTATATTTTCTTCCAGAAATAAGGTGTTATCACAATAAGTACGGTAAAGAGCTCTAGCCTTCCTAGCAACATTAAAAAAGTGCTCCACCATTTGCCTAAAGTTGGTAACGACGCATAATTATTTAAAGGCCCCATATCACCAAATGCCGGCCCTACATTTCCTAAGGATGATGCTGCCGTGCCTATGGCCGATTCAAAATCCAGTCCCATAAAACCAAATACCAATGCCCCTATGATAAATAATAGCATATACAAAATAAAAAAGGCAAGAATGTTATAAATGATTTCCTGGGTAACCGATCTGTTATTATAGCGAACAGGGATAACAGCATTGGGATGTAACGTTCGTTTGAATTCTAACAACCCATTCTTTATCATCAACATATGCCTTACTACTTTTACACCACCGGCAGTTGATCCTGCCGACCCCCCCATAAACATCAACCCAAAAAAGAACACTGTTAAAAAAGCAGTCCACGCAGTATAATCTGCTGTTACAAAACCTGTTGTTGTCACAACAGCCAAGACTTGAAACAAGGAATGCCTAAAGGCACTTTCACCGGCACCCCATACCATTGGATGGTACTCAGAAATAGAAACATTCGCTTGAAAATAGACCACCACAGCGGCTATAATAGCAAAGATAAAAATGGCCCTTCTGTAAAACCGGAACTCATCATCTTTAATGATTTTTTGAACTTTTCCTTTAAAAGCAAAATAACTCAAGATAAAATTGGTTCCCGCTAAAAACATAAATAACATCACTATATATTGGATAATGGGCTTGTCATTCCAGTATGCTAAACTCGCATTCTTGGTAGAGAATCCTCCGGTAGAAAGTGTCGACATAGAATGGTTGATGGCATCAAAAAAAGACATGCCCGCTATTTTCAATAAAATAGTTTCTGCTATTGTATATCCGAAATAAATGAGCCATAAACGTTTAGCAGTATCCGTAATCCGAGGGTGGAGTTTATCAGCACTTGGGCCGGGGGCTTCTGCAGCAAATAACTGCATCCCTCCTATGCCAAGCAATGGTAAAATAGCAATGGCCAATACAATAATTCCCATACCGCCAATCCAATGGGTAGTACTGCGCCAAAATAAAATTCCTTCCGGTAAAATTTCTATGTCGTTTAGTATGGAGGCCCCTGTGGTGGTATAACCGGACATTGTTTCAAAAAAAGCATTGGTCACACTCGGAATTGCTTCCGAAAAAATGTAGGGCAACATTCCGGAAAATGACATAAATATCCATCCGAAAGTAACAATGATATAGCCTTCTTTCTTTTTTACTTCTCTTTTGTGGCCTCGAGTAATATACATCAAAAGAGTTCCCGATAAAACAGTAACAATACCTGCTAATGAAATATCAAGGGTGACACCATCATTATATATTCCACTAACCAAAGCTGCCATCAACATGAAGCCCCCGTTAAAAAGGAGCAACAGTCCCATGATGTGAAAAATAATTTTAGAATTGAGCCTTGTCATCAATTAGAGGAATAGTTTTTCTACTTTAGCAATGGACCTTGGTAAACTGCAGACTACGACCCTATCTCCCGATCTTATTTCAAAATCACCCAAAGCGATCAGTCCTTCTCCATTACGTATCACCCCACCAATAATAGCAGAGCGGGGAAAGTCAATATCTCTTATGAGTTTTCCGGTAACTTCGGAAGAAGGCTTCACAATAAATTCCAAGATTTCTGCATTCAGGTTGTTCAACCGGGTCAATGCTACTACCTCACCTTTACGGACATAACGGAAAATATTATTGGCAGCAAGTAGTTTTTTATTGATCAAAGTATCGATACCTATGGAGTGAGAAAGCTGAAAATAATCCATATTCTCCACCAATGCAATCGTTTTTTTTACATTCTTGGATTTGGCCACCAAGCATGACATAATATTGGTTTCTGAATTTCCGGTAACCGCTATAAAGGCATCCATTTCATTGATATTTTCCTCCTCCATTAACTCAACGTTACGTCCATCGCCATTAATGACCAGTGCATCAGGAAGTTCATCTGCCAGGTCAAAAGCCTTGTTTTTGTCTTTTTCAATAAGCTTTACTTTGAACTTATTACCGCACAAATCTCTGGAAGCTTTATAGCCTATCTTGCTTCCACCAAGAATCATTACGTTTTTGATCTCTTCTTTTGTCTTTCCTGTAAGCTTGTACAGTTCATCCACACCCTCTTTGGAAGTGACAAAATATGCTTGGTCACCTTCCTTAAAGATCGTATCTCCTCTAGGAATCAGTGTGTATTGCGTTCCAAAGCGTTGAATAGCTATCGGGACAAAATGTAGTTCAGGAAAAATTTTTGCTGCTTCTTTTACAGATTTCCCAACAAATGGTGCTGTACGCTGTAAATACGTCCCTACCATAATAAGGGCACCTTCTTCAAATTCATAACTGTCATTAAATGCAGATTGGTCTAACAGCAATTGAATTTCTTCCGCAGCCAATTCTTCAGGAGAAATCAATTCATCAATCCCCAGCTCAGAAAACCGTATTTTATCTTTATTTTCGATAAACTCTGTATTGGAAATGCGGGCAATAGTACGTTTACAGCCCAACTGTTTGGCCAGTACACAAAGGGTAATATTAGTCGTTTCGGAAGAAGTAACACCAATTACAAGGTCTGCGTTGGCAACTTTCGCTTCTTTCAATATACTTATAGATGTAGCATTTCCTTTTAATACTTTGATATCCAGATGTGTATCTGCGTAAGCGAGGCTTTCCTTATTAGTATCGATGAGTGTGATTTCCTGAGATTCATACGAAAGGAGTTTAGCTAAATGGAAACCTACCTCACCAGCACCTGCAATTATTATTTTCATGAAAATTAAGCGCTATATGCACTGCAAATATACGGGAAAATTAAATTCACCCCCAGTTTCTCCTTAATTATAAAATAGATGATTGCCATAAACACCATTATAGTATCTTTGCTCCAACAATTTTTTAATGGCAAAAAAAGTTACTCCATATAAAGATTCTTCTTTGGGTAAAAAAGAACAGGTTACCCAAATGTTCGATACTATTTCCGGGAATTATGACGGGTTGAACCGAGTAATTTCCTTTGGAACTGATATCAGGTGGCGAAGAAAGGTCGTGAATATTGTAAAGAAGCATCACCCTAACCGAATATTGGATATTGCAACCGGAACAGGTGACCTAGCTATTAACCTTTCTAAAACAGGCGCTAAAGAAATTATAGGTTTGGACATTTCCCCCGGAATGCTTGAGATTGGAAAACAAAAAATAATCAGGAAAAAACTTTCCGGCACCATTAAAATGGTTCTAGGCGATGGTGAAAAGCTTCATTTTGATGACCATTCATTTGATGCCGTTACTGTTGCTTTTGGTGTTAGGAATTTTGAAAATTTAGAGGTAGGCCTCAAAGAAATATATCGGGTATTAAAACCGGGAGGTGTTTTTGTAGTACTGGAAACCTCTGTTCCCACTAAAGCACCTTTTAGACAAGGGTATAATATATACACAAAAAAAATAATGCCTTCCATTGGAAAATTATTTTCAAAAGACCGATCCGCTTATGCTTATTTATCTGAATCTGCTGCTGCTTTCCCTCATGGAAAAAACTTCAACAATATTTTAAGGAAAATAGGGTTTATTAATGTGAAACATTATCCTCAAACATTTGGAGTCGCTACTATCTATACCGCCACGAAATAATTACATGAAATTCTATCAAATGAAAAAATGTTTTTTCCTCTTAGTGATTTTCTTGATTGTTCTTCCTTTAAAAGCCCAATTTAAAAGAGACCCTATCATTAATCTGGAAAATTTTGATAAGCAACGTGTTCACTGGGGTTACTTTTTGGGATTTAACCAATATGATTTTAAATTTAATTATAAAGAAAACTTAGGAGATGTTTTAGTTTCTAAGAGTATAGGGTTTAATGTAGGCTTAATAGGTGATCTTAGGATTAATGACTACTTTAACCTCCGGTTAGAGCCCGGATTATATTATACACAAAGAAATTTAGGCTTTCCCGGGTTTACACAAGGTGATGACTTTCTTCGAGAAGTAAAGTCAACTTACATTCATGTTCCATTGCTCATTAAAGCTAGTGCCAAACGCTACCGGAATTTTAAACCCTACGTGGTAGGCGGCGTATCTACTTCCATCAATCTTGGAAGTGGTGAAAAAAGTCCTGATGATAATAGTAATGGCACATTTAGGATGAAAAGCACTACCTATTATTATGAGGTAGGTTTCGGGATTGATTTCTATCTTTTCTATTTTAAGTTCTCTCCTTCTATAAGAGGTGTTTTTGCCATTAACGATGAACTAGTTCCTGATGCTGATCCTAATAGTCCCTGGACAAGTAATATTGATAAAATGGCCTCTAGGGGTATTTTTATAAACTTTACTTTTGAATAATTGTACTTGTCCTTCTGAACTCACTCAATAATATAGCTGTTGCCGTAGCTACATTTAAGCTTTCTGTTTGTTGTAAATCTCCATACCTCGGAATTGCAATATGGTTCTTCACATGTCCAAGAACAGTCTTCGAAATACCAATTGCCTCATTGCCCATCACCAATATCCCTGATGCTGGCAAGGATGTTTCATATACATTGTCCCCGTCCATTACTGCTGCATAAACGGATAAATCTGTACTGTCCAGAAATTGTTCTAACTTAGTATAGGTCACATTTATACGAGCTAAAGATCCCATAGAGGCTTGTACAACTTTAGGATTGTAGCAATCAACTGTTTCGTAGCTACACACCAAATCCCTTACTCCAAACCAATCACAAAGCCGTATAATAGTCCCTAAATTTCCTGGGTCTCTTATTGTGTCTAAAACTAAGATCAATCCTGCTTCCTGTATTTTTTTTAGTGTAGGGATTTCAAAGACAGCCACTACTTTATTTGGGGTTTTCAGTGTACTTATCTTTTTTAAGTCCCTTTCAGAAATTAGGGTTGGCTTAACCGCTTCCAAATCAATCAAATGATCTTCAGTAACATAAATTGAGTGTACTTTCATTCCTGAACTCAATAATTCATTGACTACCTTAACCCCTTCAGCCATAAACAACCCATGAACATTTCGGTACTTTTTTTGATGTAAGCTCGTTATTAGCTTGATTTGGTTTTTACTAACCATTCAAATAGTGTATTTTTGGTTCAAAATCAATAAAGTTTGCTGTCCGGATTGAGAAATTTTTTCACAAAAATAACCGTATTCTTTTTAATACTTATTTTGGCATCATGTAATGCTGTAAAAAGAGTAAATGATGGTGAACTATTGCTTGTAAAAAACACCATCCTAGTCAACAATGAAAAAGAAACAGCCCCTAATATAGAAAACCTCTTATACCAACAACCTAACACCACTGTGTTTGGTATTCCCGTAAAATTACATATTTATAATTTTGCCAAAGAGTATCCTGATACTACCTTTCAAACATGGTTACATAAAAAACCAAAAAGGCTTAAACGGTTAAATAGATCACTATCTGAAAAACAAGTCACAGAATTACAAAATTATTACTCCGGCATTAATAATTGGATAAAAAATACTGGGGAGGCACCTGTTATCATTGACATCAATAAAACAAAAAAAGCTCTTAAACGGCTGAAACTGTATTACGACAGTCAGGGTTATTTCAATAGCTTGGCAAATTATGAAATAGATACTACAGCACAAAAAGAAAAAAGGGCGGAAATAAATTATAAAATCCAAACAGGAAATGCCTACTTTCTGGATTCCATTACGAAAAATATTGCTTCAAAAGATATTGATTCTATTTATGAACTCAATAAAAAAGTCTCATTAGTTAAAAAAGGACAACAATTTAACTTGTTGAATTTCGAAGCGGAACGAGAACGCTTATCGACTATTTTTTCTAATTCAGGAATTTATAAATTTCAGCCTACTTCTATTGTCTTTGATATTGAGAGAGATACCATTGCTGCTAATAATGATTTTAAAATGCCCGTAGAGGTACAGATCAACAATTATTTAGAACGTATAAACGACAGCCTTAAAGAAATTGCATACAAAGTTCATAAAATTAAAAATGTACATATTTATGCCGATTATGATTTTTCAAAAGGAATAGATTCCTTAAAAACGATTAATTATGACAACTATACTATCCATTATAGTGGAAAACTACGATATAAACCTAAGGCGTTAACGGATGCAATGGCCATTATTCCCGGTGAAATATACAGGGAATCGGATCGCACACTTACCAATCAGCAAGTCAGTAACCTTCGTACATTTAAATATCCAAACATTGATTACTCCTATGAAAAGAATACAGCTGATGTGCTGAATGCTCATATCTATTTATCTCCCAGGCCTCGATTTTCTTTAGCTTTCAATACAGATGTATCGCATTCCAACATTCAGGACATTGGTGTTTCATTCAGTACTTCCCTAATAAGCAGAAATATATTCAGGGGAACTGAAACACTCGAAATTGCTGCAAGAGGCACCTTGGGTTCTTCCAAAGAAGCCAATGACGCAGATGACAGGTTTTTTAATATTTCTGAAATTGGAGCAGATGTACGCCTCAACTTTCCGAGGATCTTCTTTCCTATCAATACAGATAAGTTTATTCCAAAATCCATGTTCCCCGAAACACGTATCTCTATCGGTACAAGTGTTCAGAAAAATATTGGCCTTGATAAACAAAGCCTAAATAACATCTTACGATATACATGGAACCCTAGTAAAACAAAGCGTAACATCTTCGAAATGGTCAATCTGGAATTTATCCGGAATGTTAATATTGATAACTTCTTCAATGTATATGAGGACACCTATAATCAACTAAATACCATAGCACAATCTGTCAATTATCCTTCAGGGGACAATCTACAAATACCTTTAGAAGCAGATCGATTTATTGTAGATGTACTTAACAATAATGTACCTGATATTTCACAAGGTTCTCAAGCATTTAGAGATGTCAGAAGTATTGAAGAACGCAAAATACGGCTTACCGATAACAACTTAATCTTTGCTTCCAGTTTTACACATACCAAAAACAACCGTCAGAGTTTTGATGATAATGATTTTTCCCAATTTCGAATACGGTTAGAAGCTGCCGGAAATTTTCTCTCCGGAGTCTCAAACATTATTAATTTCAAAAAAAATAAACAAGACAAAGAGCTTATTTTTGGCGTCCCCTATTCACAGTATGTAAAAACAGAACTCGACTATGTGAAGCACTGGTCAGTAGGTCAAAAACAAGTATTGGCTTTTCGAAGTTTTTTGGGATTTGCTATCCCTTACGGAAATTCAGACAACATCCCTTTTTCTGAAAGTTATTTTGGTGGTGGATCAAATGATAACCGTGCATGGGAAGCCTATTCCTTAGGCCCTGGAACTACCAGTAACTTTAATGATTTCAATGAAGCAAACCTAAAACTCGCCTTTAACTTGGAATATCGGTATAATCTTTTTGGAAGCCTCAACGGAGCCTTCTTTGCAGATGCCGGAAACATTTGGAACGCCTTAGACGATGTAGCTGATGAGCGTGCAACTTTTGAAGGCTTTTCATCGTTAAAAGAAATTGCCCTGGGAACTGGTTTTGGCCTTCGTTACGACTTCAATTTTTTTATCTTACGGCTCGATATAGGCTTTAAAACCTATAACCCCGCTAATCCTGACGGAAGCAGGTGGTTTAGAGAATATAACTTCGGAAACGCTGTATATAACATAGGGATCAATTATCCTTTCTAAGCAGTATAAATTTACTACTTTTGTACCCTGTTATTTAATTTAAGCCAATTATGAAACACAACATAAAACCCGGCGTTGCCACTGGTAAAGAAGTACAGGAAATTTTCGGTTATGCCAAAGCAAAAGGGTTTGCATTGCCAGCTGTAAATGTCATCGGGTCCAGTAGTATCAATGGTGTTTTAGAAACAGCTGCTTCGCTAAATGCTCCCGTAATTATACAATTCTCTAACGGAGGGGCACATTTTAATGCCGGAAAAGGACTTAGCAATGAAAACCAACAAGCAGCCATTACCGGAGCTATTGCCGGAGCTAAACACATACATCAATTGGCCGAAGCATATGGTGCTACAGTCATTCTCCATACCGATCACTGTGCAAAAAAACTCCTTCCATGGATTGATGGGATACTCGATGCTAGTGAAGCGCATTATGCTATTACCGGAAAACCTTTATACAGTTCACATATGATTGATCTTTCTGAAGAGCCGATCGAAGAAAACATTGAAATATGTAAAACCTACCTAGCAAGGATGAGCAAAATGGGAATGACCCTAGAAATAGAGCTCGGTATTACCGGAGGTGAAGAAGATGGTGTAGATAATACGGATGTGGACAGCTCTAAGTTGTATACACAACCTGAGGAAGTAGCCTATGCATATGAAGAGTTAAAGAAAGTAAGCGATCAATTTACTATCGCTGCTGCCTTCGGAAATGTACATGGTGTATACAAACCCGGCAATGTGAAACTGACCCCAAAAATCTTAAAAAATTCACAGGAATATATTCAGGAAAAGTATGGTACAGAAGCCAATCCCATTGATTTTGTATTCCATGGAGGATCTGGATCTACATTAGAAGAAATACGGGAAGCTATTAGTTATGGTGTTATCAAAATGAATATTGATACCGACCTTCAATATGCTTTTTTAGAAGGTGTTCGGGATTACATCCAGGGAAAATCTAATTATTTGCAATCGCAAATTGGAAATCCTGATGGCGAAGATCAACCCAACAAAAAATATTATGATCCCAGAGTGTGGCTTCGTGAAGGAGAGAAAACGTTCTGCACACGTTTGAAAAAAGCCTTTGAAGATCTTAATAACATTAACACATTATAATAGATTTTATTTATTATTTTTAAAATAATCAAACACGACAATAATGGCTTGGTTTAAAAGAACAGAAAAAGGTATTCAAACTGCTACCGAGGAAAAAAAAGACACCCCGAAAGGGCTTTGGTACAAATCACCAACAGGAAAAATTGTTGAATCAGAAGAACTTGCAAAAAATTTCTATGTAAGCCCTGAAGATGATTACCATGTGCGCATTGGCAGTAAAGAATATTTTGAAATATTGTTTGACGGTAATAAATTCAAAGAACTCAATCCAAATCTTATTTCTAAAGACCCTTTAAAATTTACAGATACTAAAAAGTATATAGATCGCTTGAAAGCTGCACAAGAAAAAACAGGGCTAAAAGATGCCGTACGCACTGCCGTTGGAAAATCAAAAGGGAAAGACCTTGTAGTTGCCTGTATGGATTTTAGCTTTATAGGTGGTTCCATGGGAAGCGTCGTAGGTGAAAAAATTGCACGTGCCATCGATCACTCATTACAGAAAAAGATCCCTTTTTTGATGATTTCTAAATCAGGGGGTGCCCGTATGATGGAAGCAGCCCTTTCTCTTATGCAATTGGCAAAAACTTCGGCCAAACTGGCACAATTGGACGAAGCGAAGATTCCGTATATCTCACTTTGTACCGATCCCACAACTGGAGGCACCACAGCTTCCTACGCCATGCTGGGCGATATAAACATTGCAGAACCTGGTGCTTTAATTGGTTTTGCAGGCCCACGTGTAGTAAAAGAAGCTACCGGAAAGGAACTACCAGAAGGGTTCCAAACTGCTGAGTTTGTCTTAGAACATGGGTTTTTGGATTTTATATCCCACAGGAGAGACCTTAAAAATAACATCAACCTTTACCTTGACTTGGTGCAAAACCAACCTATTAGAGAATAGAATAATTAAGAAGAGCATATAAAAAACCTCATAGGTTTTAAAACCTATGAGGTTTTTTATATCAACTTATCTTTCTACTTACCTAAAACGGCTTAGGTTAATTTCTTCTGTTTCCCCATTTGGTTTTGTCAATATGGCGACATCGTCACATGTGCCATCTCCAAAATCAATACTTGCTGTAAGATTATTGCGTGTCATCTCCAACACACCGCTTACAATAAAACGACATGACAGCTCTCTTCGTAACGGCGTCGTGATTTCTTTCGTATAAGTAATGCCCTCTCTGCTTACAAATGTTCCGTTCCCGATAATTAAAAAGACATTATCAGCCCATACCCCGGAACCATATCCTGCTATCCACTCACGTGTTCTTGTTCCTGAAAAGCTTGCCGAAGAACCATCAGGCCACGTAGCTTCAAAACTTCTTTCTACAACCGATTGCGGCACTCCATTTTCATTAGAACGTGTTCTTCTAATGGTGGCTGATCCTTCTACAGCAATTCCATTGAACACAAAATCCTCCAATGAATAGGTAATTATCCTTGTCTGTAACTCCGGATTATTTTCATAACTCATGTGAATCGTTCCACTGAAAACATTTCCATTGGGCAATTCGCAATCGCCTTCAAACTCAATGGTCTTTTCAACCATATTGTTAGTCACAACTTTTGTAATAGTAACGCAATCAGGTAAGAAATCAGACATAAAAGGGCCTCTACCGCTCGATGAAAGCTCATCTGCAGCAAAAACATCCTCTACAACATTCGTCACTTCTTCCGAAATCAAGTCAGTTTCATCAGCCAACCTGACTTCTTGTGCCACAATAGTTTCTTCCGGAGGAGAAAGAACATCGTCGTCGGTGTTAGAATCACAGCTTGCCAATAAACCAAAAGTTGCAATCGTTAATAAACCTAGCTTTTTGAGATTGTTTTTCATAATACATATTTTTTATGGTTAATCTGAAGATAAGACCACATAAATGATAAAAGGTTTAAATTGAAAAAGAAAAAACAGAAACTATTTACATAATAAAAATATTCCTATCTTTGCGAGCTGATAGAAAACCTATCCGTAATACATAAAAATCATTTAAACAATATTGGCATGTATCTAACAAAAGAAGTTAAAGAAGACATTTTTAAAAAGCACGGTAAGTCTGAGAAAGATACCGGTTCTGCAGAGGGGCAAATCGCGTTGTTCACACATCGCATTAACCACCTCACAGGGCACTTAAAGAAAAACCGAAAAGATTTTAATACCGAACGATCGCTCGTTAAACTGGTGGGTAAAAGAAGGAGTCTGTTGGATTATTTGAAAAAGAAAGATATTGAACGGTACCGTTTCATTGTAAAAGAACTCGGATTAAGAAAGTAATAAAAGGGAGGCCTCGTGCCTCTTTTTGCTTATATAAGTCATTTCTAATGCCCCCTGACAGTTAGAATGGCACTGTTTTATAAAAAGCTGAAACTATTAGTTTTTCATTGGGTCACAACAACTACAACAACACAACACCCATTGTTTAATTAACTATATATTTTATGATTCCTGAAGTAAAAAAAGAAATTATTGATTTAGGAGATGGAAGGACCATTTCCATAGAAACAGGAAAATTGGCCAAGCAAGCCGATGGATCTGTGGTGGTGCGTATGGGTGATGCCATGTTGTTGGCAACGATTGTATCTGCAAGAACTTCTAACCCTGACATTGACTTTCTACCTTTAACGGTAGATTATCGTGAAAAATTTGCCGCTGCCGGACGTTTCCCCGGAGGTTTCTTTAAACGAGAAGCCCGACCTAGTGACTCAGAAATACTTACCATGCGCTTGGTAGATCGTGTACTCCGTCCACTGTTCCCAAAAGATTATCATGCGGAAACCCAAGTGATGATCCAATTAATGTCACATGATGACGATGTAATGCCCGACGCTTTGGCAGGGCTTGCAGCTTCGGCATGTATTGCCTTATCTGATATCCCGTTTGAGTATCCGATCTCTGAAGTTCGGGTGGCAAGGATCAATGGTGAATTCATTGTCAATCCAAGCAAAGCACAATTGGCAGAGGCCGATATGGACATCATGGTGGGAGCTTCTATGGATTCTGTGGCGATGGTAGAGGGTGAAATGAAAGAAGTCTCGGAAAAAGAAATGGCAGATGCTATCAAATTTGCACATGAAGCCATTAAAGTACAGTGTGAAGCACAGGCTCGATTGGTAGAAAAAGTAGGCAAAAAAGAAATTCGTGAATACGATACTGAAAAAGAAAATGAGGCCATGGCGAAAAAGATTTATGATTTCGCCTACGAAAAATGTTATTCCATTGCTAAAGAAGACACCTCAAAACAAGAACGTGGCGAGAAGTTTTCCGAAGTAAAAGAGGCTTGCGAAACCCTCTTTACTGAAGAAGAACTTGAAGAAAACGGCGACCTTATCGGAAAGTATTTTGGAAAAGCACAAAAAGAGGCTGTCAGAAACTTGATTCTTGATGAGAACATTCGTTTGGATGGTCGTAAAACAACTGATATCCGCCCGATATGGTGTGAAGTAGATTACTTGCCGTCCACACATGGCTCTTCTATCTTTACCCGTGGGGAAACACAGGCATTAGCTACGGTTACCCTTGGAACTTCCCGGGAAGCCAATGTTATTGATTTACCAACCGACCAAGGAGAGGAAAAATTTTATTTGCACTACAACTTCCCACCTTTTTCTACCGGAGAGGCACGCCCCATCCGTGGTACTTCCAGAAGGGAAATCGGTCATGGAAACCTTGCACAACGCGCCTTAAAGGGAATGATCCCAAATGATTGCCCATATACTGTACGTGTAGTTTCCGAAGTATTAGAATCTAACGGGTCCTCCTCAATGGCAACAGTTTGTTCTGGGACTATGGCATTGATGGACGCTGGTGTACAACTCAAAAAACCAGTATCGGGGATTGCCATGGGGTTGATTACCGATGGTGAAAAATACGCCGTGCTTTCTGATATTCTGGGCGATGAAGACCACTTAGGCGATATGGACTTTAAAGTAACCGGAACTGTTAATGGGATTACTGCCTGCCAAATGGATATTAAAATAAAAGGCTTGTCATACGAGATCCTTGAAAAGGCCTTGGAACAAGCAAAAGATGGACGCCTACATATCCTTGATAAATTGACAGAGGCCATTCCAACAGCCAGAGGAACAGTTAAAGACCACGCTCCTAAAATTATCAAAATGGAAATTCCAAAAGATTATATTGGTGCCGTGATCGGGCCTGGAGGGAAAAATATCCAGGCATTACAGGAAGGAACAGAAACCACCATTGTCATTGAAGAAGAAGGTGATCTGGGGATTGTAGAAATATTAGGTGTAAACCCTGAAGGTATTGAAAAAGCCATTAAGGGTATTAAAGCAGCTACTTTTGAACCGGTAGAAGGCGAAACCTATAAAGTAAAAGTAATTAAAGTACTTGATTTTGGTGCCGTAATTGAATTTATGCCCGGAAAAGAGTCTTTATTGCATATCTCTGAACTGGCATGGGAACGTACCAACAATGTGACTGATGTGGTAAATGTAGGTGATGAAATTGAGGTGAAATATATTGGGCTTGATCCTAGGACCAAGAAGCAAAAAGTTTCGCGAAAGGCTTTATTACCAAGACCTCCACGTCAGGAACGTAAACCACGTCCAGAAGATAAAAAAGATTAATTTCTTTCTATTTAATACAAAAAGCACCAAAAGGTGCTTTTTGTATTATTATACTTAATCTGTTTTTGATATGAGAACTCTATTAGTATTTACCATACTGTTAATATTTATTGGTTGCCGTAACTCAAATACTAACACCAACAAGGGTGGAAAAGAAGTTTCTAACCCTATTGAAGTAGAAAGTAACTTAGATAACGCCCTTACAACAGAAGCCATAGAACTGGTAAAGAAACTGGAGGGAATATATTACACACTACGAAAAGACGGCACTAATCTCTTTTATGAAGAATCTTGCAGCTACAATCCATATGATGTTAAGATTACAGAAGTTGCAGAGGAGTCAGGGTATTGGGATATTTATTGGTTGGACGAGTCTTTTTCCATTCATGCTGTAAAGGAAAAAGATGGCGACATTTATATCACCTCGAAAGAAGACATAGAAAATACTTTTATTTTTTCTAAAAACACAAATGACCTTCTTTGGGATTTTGCTATGATGGGTTCAAAAGAAACTACTCCTATTGTAAAAATAGAAGATGTAGAAAACTTTGAAATGAAACCCTGTACAGATGCTGAAGAAATAATGAAACGGATACCCACCACTTGGTATCAAATAAGTGAGCTAGATGGAAAAGAAGCTATTTACGAACCATGTATGGAAGCTCCTATTGGCATTACTATTGACGCTAATTCAATTGATTTTTGGAGTGGGAGTGATCCTTACCGGATTGTCTCTATGAGTAAACTTTTCAATCGGATAACCATTAAATATCAATCCATTCACAATGAAGATATAGGTTCCATAATAATGCATAATTTATATGGTGATGTAATTCAGTTTGGTAATGGTACAAGCAAGGATCATCGTTATGTGAACGAACAAGCATTGGATATGTATCCAATTATAAAGGAAGAATGTGAATAAAAGTTCGCCTCCTTTACAATTGAATAATACAATTACACGCTAAATCACATTTCATTAAATAAATTATCTTTATGCCATAGAAAGACGGCCACGACATTCCAAAATTGGTGATTATCCGCAGGTGTTCTGTTAGATTACAAAACCTATTCAAATTATATATTCCTATTTGCAATTATTGGACGTTCTTCGACAACTCAAAATTACATTTTGAGTTGATAACTGAAGGATATGCTGATAATGAAGTCGATATAAAAATATTTGTACTTTTAAAGCTATAAAGGATAAAATCTAAGATGACTAAAAAGGGTAATCTAATTAGAGAAAAGGTTTTTAAAGGCCTCAATTTGATATATAAAAAGCTTTTGGAATTAAAAAAACAATGTAATCTTACTTTTGTCATATCAGATAAAGGGAGATTTTCAAACTTCACGCCAAAGATTACTAATCTTCTGAATAAATAATTACCCCTTAAAAAACTCAAATGAATAAAAAGAACCTTCCATTACTATTAATTGCTGCAAGTTTACTACTGATAACCTTTAACATTCTAAATGTTTTATTCACTTCAGAAGAAATGGACTTAAGGTTTTGGATGCAGATATCATCTAATATATTTCTCATTTTAGCGATGATTGTCACTATTAGAGATCAGAAAAAGAATTCTGAATAATTGAATTACTCAGAGTTAAATTTTTAGCAGAACCTTCACAGGTTTTAAAACCTGTGAAGGTTTGTTTTTCACTATTCAGTTAAATGGTTTTTCCCAAACAAACAATACTTAAACCTTTATAGTATTGATAATCAATTGTTAAAATGCCTATTTATAACCTCTGCCACTTATCGATCCCTAGCGTTCTTATAAAGTAGCGGCATAAAAGAAAATAATTATTTTTGAAATATTTTTCATTTTTTATTTAAAAAATTTTGATTATTTAAAATTTGTTTTTACGTTTATAAAAAGAAATATAAGGCTACATAACATTTGTGGTCTATATTACATAATATTGCCCTCCACCACCTACAAATTAAAAATTACAATTAATTTAATATAGTATAGAAGCTGCTAACGCCATTCACAGTTTTTATACTTACTGAATAGAGAATGGTATAACTTAAACTTATTTTATTATGAAAACATTAGATTTAAATCGAATGGAAAATTTACAAGGGGGAGATGTAGAATGTGATGGAATGTCAGCTGCGCTAGGTGGTGCCGCAACCATTTTTGGAGCAGCTTCTTGGTGGTCAGGAGTTGGTGCCGGTATTTCTGTTGTCCTTGGAGTAGCGTCACTTGTAGCTTATGCCGCAGGCTGTTAAATATTTAATTAAAGGGTTTTTGTGAAAAATCATAAAAGCCCTCCTTATTAATTTAAAATGTAATAAAATGGCAAAATTGATAATCGAAAGAGAAAACAACTTTATGATACGATTTCGTGCTCTGAAAGTTTATGTTGATGGTGTATTTGTGGACCACATTGAACCAAATGATAAAAGTAAAGTAATTGAGATAGCAGACGATGATAAAGAAGTTAGACTAAAAGTTGATTGGTGTTATTCGAACAAACTACACTTAAATAAATCTAAAAGTGAACCACCACAATGTAATAAAGTAAGAGTGACTAGCCAAATACAAAATGGACTTTTCATTTTAATTTTTTCCTCGCTATTTATAGGAGGCATACTTTGGATTCTAAAGCTAATTGGCCCTTATTGGTATCTGATATCATTCTTACCGATGTTGCTTATTGTGGGTTGGCAAATTTTTGGAAGAAACAATTACTTAAGGCTAACTAAGATATCTAAATGAATTATAAGCTCTTGATATAAAAGAATGAAAGGTTTGTATATTTTTTTACTCTTGTTAATTTCTATCATTTTTTTAGGTTTATTATCAAAGTATTTATTAAACGTAGATACTTTATTGGTCGAATCTTTATCTGACCGCTTTACGAGAGAACAAGTAGAAAATATTTTAAATTTTCAACAAAAATGGGAATGGATAGGCTATGTCTTTCTTCCTATACTGCTATTATTAAAAATAGCAATTATCGCTGCTATTATAGACGTTGGGTGTTTCTTTTTTGATAAAGAAATTAAATACAAGAAGCTTTTTAACATTGTGGTAAAGGCAGAGTTTGTTTTTCTATTGGTCATTGTATGTAAAACACTTTGGTTTTATATCTTCCAACCAAACTATACCTTGGAAGACCTGCAATATTTCTACCCGTTTTCAGTATTGGGCATTATAGGGTATAAAGGGTTGGATGTTTGGTGGGTTTATCCTTTTCAACTAGTCAACCTATTTGAACTGGCCTATTGGGTAATTTTAGCTTACCTCTTGGGCAAAACACTTAAAATTAAAACAGAAAAAGGGTTTTCTATTGTGGCTAGCAGTTATGGCATAGGGTTATTTATATGGGTCATAAGCGTAATGTTTTTCACTTTAAATATGAGCTAGCCCGTGAGAAAAAGAGCTTTAAAGTTTGGCATATTTGGTATTGTTTTCCTACTAATTTCTTTTTTGGGATATAATGTAGCTTCTATAACCAAAGAACAAAATGCTTTTAAAGAACGTATCCGGGACATGCCTGAGTTTAGCTACCAAACTATGGATAACACCGTGTTCTCAAAAAACAACTTAGCACCTCATTTACCAACGGTATTTATATACTTTAATAGTGAATGCCATTTTTGCCAGTATGAAGCACAAGACATTAGCGATAATAAAAATGAACTTAAAAACATACAGTTAATTTTTGTATCAACAGAGCCTATAGAAAAAATCAGGGCTTTTTCAGAGACATACTCCCTCAATAACGAAAAAAACATCACTTTTTTACATGATAGCACTCATCATTTTTCTTATCAATTTAACGTTACATCAACTCCTTTTACATTGATGTACGATGTCGACCAAAACCTTATAAAAATGCATAAAGGGCAATTAAACGCCAAAGGGATCATAAAAACCTTAAACAGTATAATTGATAAAAAAGGAAGCACAATTGACTGAAAAACACATAAAACAAACCTTTATTTTACAACACGGTCAAAGCGACTGTGGAGTAGCATGTCTGCTATCATTAATACAATATTATGGTGGTAACGGTTCTCTGGAAAAATTAAGGGAACTAAGTGGCACTACCAGACAAGGGACAACCCTTTTAGGCTTGTATCAAGCCGCCAGCCAACTAGGGTTTGACGCAGCCGGGAACGAAGCCGATATACAAGCTTTGATAGACCACAAGCAACCCGTTATCCTCCATGTTGTTATAGATGAACGTTTGCAGCATTATATAGTATGTTACGGTTATAAAGACGGTTTATTTATTGTTGGCGACCCTGCTAAGGGTGTGGTTACCTATACCAAAGAAAAATTACAACAGATATGGAAATCACAAACATGTTTGACCCTTATACCTAATAAGGATTTTATAAAGGAACAAGCTGAAAACCAGAATAAAAAACAATGGTTTGCCAGCCTCTTAAAAGAAGATTACCGGCTTATTGGTTTTAGTATCTTATTAGGTTCCGGAATTGCCATTCTAGGAATGGCAATGGCGATATTTTCACAAAAGCTCATTGACGATATATTACCTTCAAAAGATTTCAACAAATTGATAACAGGAATCTTTTTGGTCGGTTTTTTACTTATGGTCAGGTTTGCTTTCACAGCCCTACGGGAATATTTTTTAATCCGACAAACCAAAGATTTTAACAACCGGATTATCGATAGTTTCTATACCGCTTTATTGCATTTGCCTAAATCCTTCTTTGATACCCGTAAAATAGGAGAATTGGTAGCCCGGCTGAATGACACACAACGTGTACAAAGGGTCATAAGAACTGTCATTGGCAATGTGGTTATTGATGTATTGGTCACGATAGTCTCTTTAGGATTCTTGTTTTATTATTCATGGCAAACAGGGCTCATTGCATTTATAAGCCTGCCACTCTATTTCTTTTTGATCTATAGTTTTAACAAACGAATTATATATGCACAAAAGGAAGTAATGCAAAGCTATGCACATAGCGAAAGCAACTATATTACCTCCATGCAGGGCATTGCCACCATAAAAAACCATAACCGACAAACTGTTTTTCAAAAAATAAATCAACTGGTGTACGGAAATTACCAAAATAAAATGTTTGGCCTTGGGAAAATTAATGTGCGCCTTTCCTTATTTTCAGGGATCTTTAGCGTCCTATTTTTGATAGGTATCTTAACCTATACTGCTATAAGGGTATATAATGAAACCATGTTGTTGGGAGAATTAATGGCCATATTGGGCATTGCCGGCTCTTTGTTGCCTTCAGTAGCCAATTTAGCACTTATTACAATACCTATCAACGAAGCCAAAGTGGCATTTAACCGAATGTATGAATTTGCAGCAATGGAAAAAGAATTACCGGGAAATGCCAAAATAGCTGCCTTTGAGTCCTTAAACATGGAAAAACTCTCGTTCCGTTTTGCAGGAAGGAGCCAACTGTTAAAAAATATAAATTTTTCCATTTCTAAAAACGAATGTATTGCAATTGTGGGCGAAAGTGGCAGCGGGAAAAGTACTTTAGGACAAATACTCCAGAAATTCTATCCTTATGAAAGTGGTTCCATTACTATAAACAAACAACACGCGCTAAAAGATATTGACATGGAAGAATGGCGTACTATATTAGGTGTTGTACCCCAGGAAATTACCATTTTCAATGGAAATATCATCAACAATATCCTTTTAGGCAAAGAAGATACCCCTGAAAATATCACAAAATTTATCCAAAACTATGGCTTTGAAGAATTTATAAAAAAACTCCCTCAAGGATATGCTACCGTTTTAGGGGAAGAAGGCATCAATTTATCAGGTGGTCAAAAACAAATTATTGCTTTAATGCGGGCACTTTATAAAAAACCTAAATTGTTATTATTAGATGAGTTTACCTCAGCAATGGACCGGAAAACAGAAAAATTCGTTCTAAGTTTATTGAACAGACTAAAATCTGACATGGCTATTATTTTCATTTCCCACAGGTTACATTCATTGAAAAAAATAGCAGACAGAATATATGTTATAGAAGAAAGGCAAACATCTGATTTTGGAACTCACGAACAGCTTATGAATTCAAAAAACTTTTATAGTGATTTTTGGATAGAACTCGATGTAGAAAATCACATAAAAAAACCATTAACCAAAACTTCTTCTACATTAATATAAACTATGACTATATATAAACAACCCTCACAGGTTTTAAAACCTGTGAGGGTTTTTGTTAACACAATCAACATATAGTTGCTATTCTCCCATAAACGGATAACGGTAATCCGTTGATGGCACAAATGTTTCCTTAATGAGCCGCGGGGATACCCAGCGCAATAAATTTTGCATAGAACCTGCTTTGTCATTCGTTCCTGAGGCTCTGGCACCACCGAAAGGTTGTTGGCCTACTACAGCTCCTGTTGGTTTGTCATTTAAGTAGAAGTTTCCGGCACAATTTTCCAAAGCTCTTGTTGCTTCTTCCAATGCATAGCGGTCTTGTGAAAACACTGCACCGGTAAGTGCATATTCCGAGGTAGTATCAACCAATTCCAACGTTTTTTGCCAATCAGCATCTTCATAAACATAAACCGTTACTACCGGACCAAACAATTCGGTCGTCATGGTTTTATATTGCGAATCTGTTGTCAAAATAACCGTAGGTTCTATAAAGTATCCTTTGGATTTGTCATAGCTGCCACCGGCAATAATTTCTGCTTCTTTATCTGCTTTTGCTTGATCGATATAACTGGCTAACTTATCAAAAGCCCCTTCGTGGATTACCGCAGTGACAAAATTGCTCATGTCCTCCGGTGAGCCCGGCTTATTAAAGGAAGCTATATCTTCTTTTACATGCCCCAATACTTCATCAGCAAGTGATTTAGGTAAATAAACCCGTGATGCCGCACTACATTTTTGTCCTTGAAATTCAAAAGCCCCTCTGACAATGGCAGTTGCAACTTGTTTTGGGTTGGAGGAAGGGTGTGCAATGATAAAATCTTTCCCTCCTGTTTCTCCAACAATTTTCGGATAGGTCTTATAGGTATGAATATTGGCACCTATTTTTTTCCATAATTCTTTGAATACAAATGTAGAACCTGTGAAATGGAGACCAGAAAAATCGGGACTTGCCAGTACTGTATCTGTAATCATTACAGGGTCGCCATATACTACATTGATAACCCCATCAGGTACGCCGGCTTCTTTGAAAATATCTACTACGACTTTGGCTGAGAATATCTGGCTATCGCTTGGTTTCCAAACAACAACGTTCCCCATCATGGCAGCACTTGCCGGAAGGTTCCCTGAAATCGCTGTGAAGTTGAAAGGGGTAATGGCGTATACAAAACCTTCTAATGGACGGTATTCCACACGGTTCCATATCCCTTCACTCGACTCGGGCTGCTCTCCATAAATCTGCGACATGTATTCTACATTGAAACGAAGGAAATCAATCAATTCACAAGCAGCATCAATTTCTGCCTGGTGTATCGTTTTTGACTGGGCAAGCATGGTAGCTGCATTAATTTTCGCGCGGTAGGGGCCTGCAATCAGTTCAGCAGCTTTCATGAAAATGGAAGCACGTTGCTCCCATGATACAGCCGCCCATTTTTTTCGGGCTTCTAAAGCAGTGGCAATTGCTTTTTCCACATGTTGTTTTTCTGCTAAATGGTATTGCCCTACAATATGTTGATGGTCATGTGGGGGCGACATGGTATTTGTATTACCAGTCCGTACTTCCTCGCCGCCAATATACATGGGCACATCTATTTTGGCATTGTAATATGTTTTATATTGCTTTAAAACAGCTTCTCTTTCGGGGGTTCCGGGCGCATACGATTTTACAGGTTCGTTAACGGCCACAGGAACATGAAAAAAACCTTTTCCCATACTAATTTATTTATGATTTTAAAATGTTTTCAAAGGTACTAAATGCCGTTTGCTTAGAAAATAAAATGGTCAATTAATTAAGTGCAAAAGGGGCACAAAGTTTAAAGACAGGAATAATGACACGGAATTTTCTGGTAGATGTAAAGTTCACCATATTGTAATGCCCCCGCATGGCTCCAATAGGAGAAGTAAGCAAACACCCTGAACTGTAGCTATGGGACTGTCCGGGTTTTAATACCGGTTTTTTACCGATAACCCCTTCTCCATCTACAATTTCAACTTCATTCAAAGAATCAAAAATTTTCCAATGACGCGCTGTTAATTGCACAGAGTCCTTACTTTGGTTTTCAATAGTGATACGGTAACCAAAGGCAAAATGCATCCTATAGTTTTTGTAGAATGTACCTTCAAAACTAGTTTCCACAGAGATTTTAATCCCTTTAGTTACTTGTGTGATCATAGAATATCCTATAACTTACGCTTTTTCAAAAATACAAATTTTATATCGCCAACATATTGGTTTTATATATTTTTTTACATTTTGGCTTACGTTAAATCCTTTATTATCATACAATAAGGAAATTCTTTAATTTGAAATGTTTACAGAACTTGCACTACCAATGCCTATAATACTATCATACATTTCTCCAAAATTCCGATAGTAAACAATCACAAGGTAATTGTTTTCTGTTGCAAAATGATTTCCGGATATTTTAACGTGATTTATACTTCCTTTATCATCTACCGTAACATACTTATAATTGTAAAACCCCTGTTTCAATATGATGGATGTTTCCAGTAGCTTTTCTTGTTCATTGAATTTCAATTTATTCTCGCTTGTAAGCACATAATTATTAAACTTTCCATATACATATACATTGTCTAGTCCTATGAAATTATCATATTCCAAAGCAAAATGTACTCGTGCATAATCTGATTCAATATGGCTATCAGTTCCTTCAAGGGTACGGATCAGAAAATCGCCATTCAGATCAGGGTTATATGCGTAGGGTAATGTATTTCTGTTTCTGTTCCTGTCCACATATAAGTAGTGGTTATATATATCCTCTAAAGACACCTTAAGAATTCCATTCCCTGCAGTACGGATTTCTTTATTGTCAAAAAACAAAAATTCATTTCCCCCATCAAAAGCAGTCTCTTTATCATACCTATACACCAACTGATTACCTGAATAAAACTGTGGTTTTATATCTGTAATAGCTCCGGGCCAATAGCTGTTTTGAAGAATGGCCACTTTTACTTGTTGTTGTGGGTTTACCAGTGGTTTGCCCCGGCTATCAATAACAAATTGAACTACCTGCTTCTCATTGATAACACTCAAATTCCGGGACCTTTTCAAAATAACCTCAACAGAAACAAGGTCCTTATATACCACAAACCTTCTGGAGAACATCAATGCATCATTGGCATTGTATATTTTCAAGATATAATTACCAGATAGTTTTATACGGGTCAGGTTATTAGGAAAGGTAAGTTGGTAATTAGAATAAGGCTGTAGCGTATTATACGAGTTTTGATAATTGACAATACGTTGGTTGTCCAACCCATTCAAATACTGCTGTTTAGAAAGGTTGGAGGGTGTCCAATCATAATTGCAATGCACTATCTTATAATAGTAATCTGCCTCACTTGCTGTTATATCATCAAAAGAAAGTGTAAAAGTTTCGCCAATCCGCACAACCGGAAACTGATCGCCCTCCCGGTCACCTTTAAAAACGATGGATTTTATATAATCCGGTGGGGTTATTTCCTCTTCTTTCTGTGCATGAAGAATTGTTGAAAAGAATAAAAGAAAAAGAATAATACCTTTTTTCATGCTTTATTTTTGTGATATTGCTCGTAAATATAAGCAAAATACATGCCTAAAAGGTTTAACATTTCATATCAAATAAATTTATGTAAATATTAGGCATACAACCTATTTAATTCATAAATTTGCACCGATTTTTGAATCAGCACAATTTCTATTAAAGATTACATAAACATGTCCAACGACATTCGTATTAAAAGGGGCTTAAATATTAAGCTGAAAGGTGAAGCAGAAAAACTTGTTTTTGAAGCACCAAAATCCAAAAATTTTGCAATCAAACCCACTGATTTTCATAATATCACCCCAAAAATGGTGGTTAAAGAAGGGGCTCCCCTCAAGGCAGGGGATGTTATTTTCTTCTCGAAATACAGTGATAAAGTAAAGTTTGTTTCCCCTGTAAGCGGAACACTCAAAGAAATAAAAAGAGGTGCCAAGAGACGTATTTTAGAAGTAGTTATTGAAGCAGATAATAAAGATAACTACAAAGATTTTGGGGCCATTAAAGATGTTAATAAGCTTTCTTTAGAGGAAGTTAAAATACACCTTTTAGAAAGTGGTTGCTGGCCTTTTATTAAACAACGTCCCTATGATGTTATAGCAAATCCTGATGATTGTCCAAAAGCTATTTTTATATCAGGACTTAATACCGCTCCATTAAGTGCTGATATTGAGTTTATCCTAAAAGATCGTAAAGATGATTTTCAAGCAGGGATTGATGCAATCTCAAAATTAACCGAGGGAAAAACACACCTCTCCATAGATCGTGATTCCACTTCATTTCTCTCAGAGATTAAAGGTGTTGAAGTCCATAAAGTAGGAGGCCCACACCCGGCAGGAAATGTAGGTGTTCAAATTCATCATATTGACCCTATCAATGCAGGAGAACGTATTTGGGTAATCAATCCTGAAGATGTTGCCATAATAGGAAAACTGTTCCGTACAGGAAAGTTTGATGCTACCCGTATCATTGCAGTAGTTGGCTCCCCGGTTGAAAAACCAAGATATTACAAAACTATTATAGGGTCAGAAGTAAGCACCTTTGTGAAAGACGCAGGAGTTGAAAACACTACTCCAATCCGAATGATTAATGGTGACGTCCTTACAGGAACAAGAACAGCTCCAGACGGTTATTTGAGTTATTACAATAACACTTTTTCTATCCTTCCTGAAGGAAATCAATATCGTTTGTTCGGATGGCTTCCGTTTAAAGACAACTATATTCACAGTATGTCCAAGACATCTTTTTCATGGTTATTCCCAAATAAACGCTATCAAGCAAATACCAATTTAAATGGGGAAGAACGTGCCTTGGTAGTCACCGGAGAAATGGAGAAAGTATTGCCTATGGATATTTTTCCCATGCAATTGCTAAAAGAGTGCATGGCCGGAAATATTGAAAAAATGGAGAACCTAGGTATTTATGAAGTTGCTCCCGAAGACTTTGCTTTGATAGATTATGCTTGTACCTCGAAAATTGAGGCACAGGAAATCGTCAGGGAAGCATTAGATATAATGATTAAAGAGGTTGGTTAAAAATATAGAACTATGAGTTTTTTAAGAAAAAAAATAGATCAACTAAAAAAGCCTTTTAATAAAGGAAGTAAATGGGAAAAGTTTGCTCCGGCATTTAATGCGTTAGACACTTTCTTGTTTGTTCCCAATCATACTACTAAAAAAGGTGCTCATATCCGTGATGCTGTTGATTTAAAGCGGACTATGATCACAGTGATCATTGCTTTAATCCCAGCACTTATCTATGGCATATATAATACGGGATATCAACATTTATACCAATTAGGAGGCGAATTCACTACTATGGATGCTATTATACATGGTACGTGGAAAGTTTTGCCTATGATAGCTGTTTCTTATGGAGTAGGTCTTGCTATTGAATTTGCATTTGCCATATACAGAGGGCATGAAGTTAATGAAGGGTATTTGGTAACCGGAATGTTGATTCCTATGATTATGCCTGTAGATATTCCCCTTTGGATGGTGGCTGTATCTACAGCATTTGCAGTTATCATCGGAAAAGAAGCGTTTGG
Organism: Leptobacterium meishanense; assembly: GCF_037645805.1. NCBI lineage: Bacteria > Pseudomonadati > Bacteroidota > Flavobacteriia > Flavobacteriales > Flavobacteriaceae > Leptobacterium > Leptobacterium meishanense. The sequence continues at coordinate 14,023 of NZ_JBBEXE010000004.1, read as the reverse complement.
AGGCACCGGAATGAATATATTAAACCCTGCACTTACTGCTAGGGCTTTTGCATTCTTTGCATATCCAACCTATATGTCAGGAAATAAAGTCTGGGTTTCTGAAGCTACCAATGTAGATGCTATTTCGGGCGAAACTATTTTAGGGAAATTAGCCGCTGGAAATGAAGTAACATATGCAGCTATGGATATGTTTAGTGGAGCTATCCCCGGATCTATAGGAGAGACTTCTACTTTATGGATACTTGCAGGAGCTGCTATCCTCATTTTTACTGGTGTAGGTAGCTGGCGCATTATGCTAGGAGGGGTTATAGGAGCTGCTGCCATGGCTTTCTTTTTAAACTCATTGCCAGATTTAGGAATTCATTCAGGGAATGCACTGACCAATTTTCCATGGTTTCAACACTTGATTGTGGGTGGATTTGCATTCGGTATTGTCTTTATGGCGACCGATCCGGTCTCTGCAGCACAAACCACCAAAGGAAAATGGATTTATGGAATATTAGTAGGTATATTATGTATCCTTATCAGGATTTTAAACCCTGCATATCCTGAAGGTGTTATGCTGGCTATATTATTAATGAACGTATTTGCGCCTACTATTGACCATTACGTTATTGAAGCTAGTGTTAAAAGAAGAAAAAAGAGATTGTCTGCAAAAATTAAAACTGCTTAACTATGAACAGGGACAGTAACGCATATACGTTTATATTCGCTATCATAATGGTTGTGGTAGTAGGTGCTACTTTAGCTATTGCTGCCACTTCACTAAAATCAAGACAAGATGATAATGTGCGAAAAGAAAAAATGCAAAATATATTGAGCACTATCGGTGTAGATGTTGACAGAGAAGGCGCCGAAGCAATGTATAAGGAATATGTAAAACAAGAACTTTCATTGACGGCTGATGGAAATATTGATGAAGCTGTAAATGCTTTTGACATCGATTTAAAAAAAGAACTAAAAAAAGCCCCCGATGGACAACGCTTCCCCTTATATATTGCTTATGTAGAAGGTACCCGTTTTTATATTGTACCACTTAGAGGTGCAGGCTTATGGGATGCTATATGGGGATATATCTCTTTACGGGAAGACTTAAACACCGTTAAAGGGGCGGTTTTTGACCATAAAGGAGAAACTCCAGGCCTAGGTGCAGAAATAACACAAGATTGGTTTGAAAAACGTTTTGTTGATGAAAAGATCTTTGATGAAAATGGAAACCTGCAAGGAATTACTGTGCTAAAAGGAAATGACGATCCACAAAATAAGGAAGATCATGAAGTAGATGCTATTTCCGGAGCTACCATTACCGGAGATGGGGTTACCAATATGATAAAAGAGCGATTAGCACACTACCTACCCTATTTTGAAAAAGAAAAAACACAATTAGTTTTAAAATAATTTGTCATGGCTAAAGATACTAACAAAGAAAAAGATGCTACCATCCTCTTTGTCGCAAAAGAAAAGGAGCCATTATTTTCTAAAAAGAACAGAAAACTATTATCTGATCCATTAAATGATGACAATCCTATTACTGTGCAGGTTTTGGGCATTTGTTCTGCATTAGCAATCACAGTACAATTAAAACCTTCTATTGTAATGGCCATTGCAGTAATGGCTGTAATGGCATTTAGCAATGTTATCGTTTCTCTGATCAGAAACTTTATCCCCAACAGGATCCGAATTATTGTTCAACTTGTAGTTGTTGCTGCACTTGTAGTATTGGTTGACCAAGTCTTAAAAGCATTTGCTTACGATGTAAGCAAAGAGCTCTCTGTGTTTGTTGGACTCATTATTACAAACTGTATTGTAATGGGACGCTTGGAAGCATTTGCATTAGGAAATGGGGTATGGAAATCTTTTTTAGATGGTATTGGAAATGCAGCCGGTTATGGGCTAATCCTCATTATTGTTGCTTTTTTCAGGGAGCTTTTAGGTTCCGGAAAATTATTTGGTTATGAAGTTTTAGGGCACAAAGGTGCTACATTGGCTGAATCAACAGGCCTATATGCACTCGGCTATGAAAATAATGGTTTGATGTTGCTTTCGCCTGCAGCACTTTTAACAGTAGGTATCCTTATTTGGATACAACGTTCAAGAAATAGAAAACTCATAGAGAAACATTAAGTTTCAGTAAAGAATATCAAGGTATGGATTACTTAAATTTATTTGTGAAAAGTATTTTTATAGAGAACATGATTTTTGCCTATTTCTTAGGTATGTGTTCCTATCTGGCTGTATCAAAAACAGTAAAAACAGCGGTAGGCCTAGGTGCTGCCGTTATTTTCGTATTGGCCATTACAGTGCCTATTAATTATCTTTTAGATAATTATTTATTACGCCCGGGAGCTTTATCATGGCTGGGAGCAGAATATGCCGGTATGGACTTAAGCTTCTTAAGCTATATCATGTTTATTGCTGTTATCGCTTCTATGGTACAACTGGTAGAAATGGTTGTCGAAAAATTTGCTCCGGCATTGTATGGAGCCCTTGGTATCTTTCTGCCATTAATTGCTGTTAACTGTGCTATCTTAGGAGGCTCCTTGTTTATGCAACAAAAGGATTTTGGGGGTATCTCAGAAGCTGCTGTTTATGGGTTAGGTTCTGGCGTAGGGTGGTTTTTGGCTATTCTTGCAATTGCAGCTATTAGAGAAAAAATAACATATTCAAACGTTCCTGCCCCATTACGAGGTCTAGGGATCACATTTATTATAACGGGGCTCATGGCGTTAGGCTTTATGAGTTTTATGGGAATTAAATTATAATCATAGAGATAAAAGAAGATGGATTATTCAGTAATCATAGCCACATTAGTTGTTTTCTTGTTATTAGTACTTGTTTTAGTAGCTATTCTACTTGGAGCAAAAGCAAAATTAGTTCCTTCCGGGCCAGTTACTTTACACATAAATGGTGAAAATGATGTAGAAGTATCTTCAGGAGGGACGCTTCTTTCAACACTAGGCGATAACAAAATCTTTCTTCCATCTGCTTGTGGCGGTGGTGGGACCTGTATCCAATGTAAGTGCAAAGTACTGGAAGGTGGTGGTGAAATACTTCCTACGGAGGCACCTCATTTCACCCGAAAAGAAATTGCCGAAGGGTGGCGCTTGGGTTGTCAGGTAAAAGTAAAACAAGATATGGTTATTGAAGTTCCGGAAGAAGTTTTTGGTATTAAGAAGTGGGAAGCAGAAGTGGTACGAAACTACAATGTAGCCTCTTTTATCAAAGAATTTGTTGTTCGCATTCCGGAAGATATGGGTTACGAAGCAGGTGGTTATATCCAAATTGAAGTACCGCCTTGTGAGATAAAATACAGTGACATCGATATTACCGCCCACCCTGAAGAACATGATGATCCTAAAAAATTCCAAATGGAATGGGATAAATTCAACTTATGGCCTTTGGTAATGAAAAATTCGGAGACCATAGAACGTGCATATTCCATGGCTTCTTATCCTGCAGAAGGTCGTGATATTATGCTGAATGTACGTATTGCCACCCCACCATGGGACCGCAATAAAAATGGATGGATGGACGTAAACCCAGGTATTGCTTCTTCTTATATTTTTTCAAAAAAACCAGGTGATAAAGTAACAATTTCAGGGCCTTATGGCGAATTTTTCATCAACCATAGTGATGCTGAAATGTTGTATGTAGGTGGTGGTGCAGGAATGGCTCCTATGCGTTCACATTTATATCATCTATTCAAAACATTAAAAACTGGGAGAAAAGTAACGTATTGGTACGGAGGACGTTCCAAACGGGAACTGTTCTATACGGAACACTTTAGGGCATTAGAAAGAGATTTTCCTAATTTCAAGTTCTACATAGCACTTTCAGAACCACTACCTGAAGATAACTGGAAGGTAAAAGACGGATTGGATGGTGAAGGTGATGGCTTTGTTGGTTTTGTACACCAAGTAGTAATAGATAATTATTTATCTGAGCATGAAACCCCAGAAGACATTGAAGTATATTTCTGTGGCCCACCTCTTATGAATAAAGCTGTTGAGAAAATGGCAGAAGATTTTGGCGTGCCACCTGAAAATGTACGCTTTGACGATTTTGGAGGATAAACTCAAAATATAAAAAACCGATAGCCTATACAAACTATCGGTTTTTTGATTAATGTGACAAACCACTAAACCAATGAAGGCACTCACAGAACAAGAGCTACATAATCTTGCTATGAATGTAACAGGAAAGGAGCTTGAAAAAAAAGGTTTTGAATTCTTATCTGTTAATAGCAAACTAAAAAAAGACCCTCAGTTTGTTTGTATAAAAGGAAAGAAACTTTATTTCGTTATTGTAAAAGCCATCACATATCCTAAAGATCCTAAAAAATTTGATATTATCTTTATGGAAACTATTAAGACACATGCATTAAAATTTAAAGCAAAAATATTGTATGCAGGTGTCGGTATTGCCAATGCCTCTGATTACGAAAAACCCATATATAAACATGAAGAGTTTGTTATCAATTACCAAGGTATTATCGAAATATGAGTTGTTAAAATCAGTTTTTACCCTCTTTATATCTATAAGTATTATAGGCTGTACAAAACACTCAGAAGTTATATATAGAGTAGAACAAGGGTATGCATTAGGGACCACTTATAACATTAAATATGAAGTGAAAAATGATTCTATCAATCTTAAAGATGCTATTGAGGATATCTTTAAGCATGTGAACAAATCTATGTCCACATACCTCCCTACTTCCGATATTTCTAGGATCAACAAGGGTGACTCCACCATAGTAATTGACACTTTGTTCAAAGAGGTTTATATTGTATCCAAAGATATTTGGAAAAAGACCGATGGGACTTTTGACCCTACCGTAGGGAGTTTGGTAAATGCGTGGGGATTTGGTCCGGAAAACCCGTTGAACGATATAACACAAAAACAAGTAGATAGTATCTTAACATTTGTTGGGTTTGATAAAGTAGCTCTCACCAACGATAATCGAATTGTAAAAAACCACCCAAGTATTTTTCTTGATTTTAATGCCATCGCTAAAGGATACACCATAGACCTCATAGGGAGGCTTTTTAATGAAAAGGGTATCGAAAATTACCTGATTGAGTTAGGTGGAGAAATACTGACAAAAGGGAAAAATTCTAAATTGGTGAAAGACTGGGTCGTAGCTATTGATCATCCATTGCAAACAGAAGAAAAACGTACCCTAATTGCCAAAGTGAAACTGGAAGATAAGGCAATGGCTACTTCAGGAAATTATAGAAAATTCCGAATTGATAAAAAAACAGGAGCACATTATGTGCATACCATCGATACCAAAACAGGCTATCCTAAAAAAAGCAATGTGCTGAGTGTGTCTGTTATTGCACCTACTTGTATGGAGGCCGATGCCTATGCAACCGCTCTTATGGTAATGGACTTGGAAAAAGCAAAGCAATTATTAAAACAGCTGAATGGTATTGATGCGTATATTATCATTGCAGATAAAGATGGTGATATTGAAAAATATACTACCAAAGGATTTCAAGAATTATTAATTGATTAATTGATTATTTAAAACAAATAGGAATAATCTCTTTAGGTGCCAATCCATATTTTTTTACTTCCCCTTCACTTAACTTTTCAGCATAGGCTACCTCCTCTACCTTGAAACCAATGCTCCGTAACTTATCAAAATAATCCCTCCCGTACACTCGTACATGATCGTATTGTCCAAATATCTTTGCTCTTTCTTTTGGATCTGTAATGCTGTCGTCTTCAAATGTTTTCTCCCTATTTAAATCTTGTGGGATTTGAAAAATGCCCCATCCCCCAGGCTTCATAACCCGATACAGCTCTCGCATGGCTTTTGTATCATCTTTGATATGTTCCAGAACATGGTTACAAAAAATAATATCAAATTCATTGTCCTGAAAAGGGAGGTTACATATATCAGCTTTAATATCGGCTAATGGTGAGTTTAAATCGGTAGTAGTATATTCAATATTTTTCATCTTTCTGAACCGCTTGTAAAAAGCTTGCTCCGGGGCAAAATGCAATACCTTTTTGGAGGCGGAAAAAAAGTCTGTTTCGTTTTTTAAATACAACCACAATAACCGGTGCCGTTCCAGGGAAAGTGTTCCCGGAGAAAGTACATTCTCACGTTGTTTACCATAGCCATAAGGTAAAAACGTCCGATAGCTTTTTCCATTAATAGGGTCAATATATCTCCCTCCTCGGTATAGAATATCTAATAAGGGTTTCAGGAAATAGCTTATCCGGATTAAAAATGTGCGTGGAAAAAAACGGAGAAAAAATTTAAAGAGTTTCTTCATTAGTTACTATCTGCTGCCGAAATGGCACTTCTTCATCGCTAGTTATTCCAAGGGCTTCATAAATATATTGAAATGTGGACAACAATTCAGGTTTACCATTGACGATAGCAACATTGTGTTCAAAGTGTGCACTAGGCTTCCCGTCAGCCGTTAAAATTGTCCACCCGTCCCGTAATTGTTTAATACGGCGTGTTCCCATATTGATCATAGGTTCTATGGCCACTACCATCCCTTCAACAAATTTTTTGCCCCGACCACGTTTTCCATAATTGGGCATTTCAGGATCTTCATGCATTTTTTTTCCTATTCCATGGCCTACCAACTCCCTTACGACACCATAACCGTGTTTTTCACAATATTGTTGAATGGCATGACCAACATCCCCTACTCTATTTCCCACTTTAAACTCTGCAATTCCAATATACAATGATTCTTTGGTGACTTTGAGAAGGTTTTTAGTAGCTTCATCCACCTCTCCTACTTCAAAAGTATAGGCGTGGTCTCCATAAAAACCATTTTTTAATACACCACAATCAATAGAGATAATATCACCTTCTTTTAGTGGCGTATCATCAGGAATTCCATGAACCACTTGTGCATTTGGGCTCATGCATAAACTATTAGGAAAATCATAAAGCCCTAAAAACCCCGGAACTGCATCATGATCCCTAATAAACATTTCTGCTAGCTTATCTAGATACAATGTGGTAACCCCCGGCTTTATCTCCTTTGCCAACATTCCCAATGTTTTGGAGACAAGAAGGGCACTTCTCCGCATCAATTCTATTTCTTCAGCTGTTTTAAGCTGTATCATACTATACATTAAAAAGCAAAAGTACTTATATATTTTTAAATAGTTAAAGTTCTGTTATAAACCAAATACCATAACCATTATTAATATATTTTTAGCATCATAATACCGTATTAATGGAAGATAACACAAATAATCTTTGCCTTACTTTAATAGCAGTGATGTTTCTTTATGGAACCCTCTTAACAGGCCAAAACACACCTCATAAAAAAATGTTTGAATATGGTAATATATCAACAAAAAACATAGAATATTCTCCAAGTTTTTCAAATTCGGGAGACGAGCTTTATTTTGTAAAAAGCGAAGGTGAATGGGGAAAAGGCAACCTTAAAAATTCTATTTATTATTCCGTTAAGGAAAATGGAAAATGGTCAACTCCAAAAATAGCACCTTTTTCAGGTGTATACGATGATAGTGGCCCGCATCTTTCAAAGGATGGTAAAACTTTATTTTTTATTTCAAAGAGACCTTCTGATTCCCCTGTGGTTTCTGCAGATATATGGATGGTAGAAAAAGCTAAAAATGGATCATGGAAAAGCCCTGTCAGATTAGATGATTTTATAAATTCTGATAGAAATGAATACAGTCCCCGTACTGATAAAAATGGTAATTTATATTTTGCTTCTAATCGTTCAGGAGGTTATGGCCAAGGGGATCTTTATGTAGCTAAAAAGATAGGTGAAAAATATATGTCTCCTATTAATTTAGGTAACTCACTTAATACAGATACAGGAGAATGGAACCTTGAAATAAATGACACAGGGGATTTAATTCTTTTTGAAGCCTCACAACGAAAACAAAACCTCACACCATATGGAGATCTTTATATAAGTTTTTTAATTTCAAACAGATGGACTATCCCCCAACATGTAAAAGAGTTAAACACTACCGGTAGTGACCTATATCCCGAATTAATAAATAATGATGAAATGTTATATTTCACGAGCAGTGACAGCCTTAAAAGCACAGACACTCAAATCTACTATACAGCTTTTAAGTCAATTCATAAAAAATATAAAGAACAGGCTGTTTTGCCCAAACAGTATTTATTTGTAGTAAATAGATCCGGGCATAATGTCACTATTATCGATTTGGATAATAAAAAATTAATTAAAAAGATTCCTGTAGGAATTGGCCCTCACGAAATAAGTATCACCAAAGATAATAGGTATGCCTTTGTTGCTAATTATGGGCGGTTTCCAAAACCACATGACAAGGCGATTCCAAGTAATGAGTTAAAATGGATGAATAACCCTCAAAATACAATTGTTAAAATTGATTTAAATGATTTTTCAACTAAAACCTTCAGCATCCCGAAAAGCTCTTCACATCATGGGATAGTAACCAATGCAGATGGTTCATTGGTATGGGTCACTGCACAAAACGAAGGACTTGTAAAAGAGCTTGATGGAAATACTGGAGAGGTGCTCCATCAATACAAAACAATGCCTGGGTCTCATATAATAAAAAGCTCCTCTGATTTTTCTAAATTATTTGTGTCAAATATTGAATCTAATTCAATTTCTATTATTAATTTAAATACAAAAGAAGTAACCCATATAGATACTCCAAAAGGTCCTGAAGGAATGGAACTATCTCCGGACGGCCTTCATTTATGGGTATTGTGCCATTCAAACAATAAAGGGTTAATTATTAACACAAAAACCCTGAAAACAGAAAAAGTGATCGATACCTATGGAAAGTTTCCTATTAAGTTAACATTTATAAATGATGAAGTATGGGTTGCAAATGTATTTAGTAGAAATATTACTATCTTTAATACACATACATATGAGCTAATTACCCAAATTGAATTGGAATCAACTCCTTTAAGTATTGCCTCAACAGAGAACGAGGTTTATGTTACTTTACCCAGAAAAAATCTTATTAAAGTTTTTAACCCAACCACAAGAAAAGAGATAGGGGAATATAATCCGGGAATTGAACCGGATGGGATGGCAATTCTTAATGATATAAATCAACAAATAAAAAGCTAGCATTTATATTAAAGGAGATTGCGTCATCTCCTTTGGTTGGGAAATTCCCATCAATTTTAAAATGGTGGGTGCTATAGCACTCAAAATACCATCACGAATGTGCTTTATATCCTTATCTACCAAGATTACAGGCACAGGGTTGGTGGTATGCGCTGTATTTGGGGTCCCATCAGGGTTTATCATAGTATCACAATTGCCATGATCGGCAATAATAATGGACGTATATCCATGCGCTGATGCAGCCGTAACCACATCCCTTGCACATTTATCAACCGTTTCACAAGCTTTTATAGCAGCTTCCATACTACCAGTATGACCTACCATATCCGGGTTGGCGAAGTTAAGGCATACGAAATCTACTTCCTCTTTTTGAAGTTCCGGAACAATTGCATCACGTATTTCATACGCACTCATTTCAGGTTTTAAATCATATGTGGCCACTTTGGGGGAAGGACACAGTATCCGTTGCTCTCCTTCAAAGGGTGCTTCCCTACCTCCATTAAAGAAAAAAGTAACATGTGGGTATTTTTCAGTTTCTGCAATCCGTATTTGTTTTTTTCCTGCTTTTGAAAGCACTTCTCCCAATGTTTCCTCTATATTGTCTTTATCATAAATGATTTGGATGTCCTCAAAAGTATCATCGTAATTCGTCATCGTCACATAATACAATGAGAGTTTATGCATGTTTTGTTCATGGAAATCCTGCTGGCTCAATGCCTGTGTAAGTTGCCTGCCCCTATCTGTCCTGAAGTTGAAAAAGATAACAACATCCCCTTCTCTTATTCGGGCTATGGGTTGATTATTCTCGTCTTGAATAACTATAGGCTTAATAAACTCATCCGTTATACCATTATCATAATTTTCTTGTATGCCTTGTAACACATTTTTATAAGGTGCTCCTTTCCCATTTACAATAAGGTCATAAGCTAATTTTACGCGTTCCCAACGCTTGTCCCTGTCCATGGCATAGTATCGTCCTACAACGGATGCCAAACGGGCTTTCGTTTTAACTAGGTATTTTTGTAAATCTTCAATAAACCCTTTACCGCTTTTTGGATCTACATCCCGGCCATCTGTAAATGCGTGAACGTACACCTTTTCTAGCCCAAAAGCTGTTGCTGCATCTATGAGGCCTTTTAAATGATTTATATGTGAATGCACCCCTCCATCGCTTACCAATCCTAAGAAATGGACGCTCTTATTATTCTTTAGTGCATATTCAAAGGCTCCTTCAAGTGCTTTTTCGTCTTTCAAGGTGTTCTTTTCAATAGCTACATTTATCTTAACCAAGTCTTGATACACAATCCTTCCGGCACCAATGTTCATATGCCCTACTTCACTGTTCCCCATCTGCCCCTCAGGAAGGCCTACATGCATACCGTCTGTTAGCAAGCTGGCATTAGGATATTTCTCATATAGTGAATCTACAAAGGGGGTATTTGCCTGTGCTATAGCCGATACATTAGGATCTGGAGATTTCCCCCAACCATCAAGGATCATTAAAAGAACCTTCTTATTCATTTGCTGTATTTTTTTCAAAGATAAGAAGTATCCTATTAAGCCTTCTAGGTTGAAAAACCAAAATCCTGTAGAACTTAGCTTGATGAAGCTTCTAACAAAAATTGCTTACGTCGGGGTTTATTGTTAAAAAGTAAACCCAGTTACCATTCTATAAACGAATGCATACAGTACCGTAAGAATGCATAAAAAGCAAAGCCACGCTATCGATTTCATAATAGGCACGGTAGGGTTCCCCCCTATTCCCCTAAAAGCACCTTCATAAATTTCTTTAAAGAGTAGAAATATTCTCATATACTATGTATTTTAATTAAGTATGATTTAAAATTACCATATACTTAAAGTAGTACATAAGAAAAGGGGGTGCCAAATAAGCTATAATTATCAATGCATAACAAAAAGAAGGGAGTGTCTAGTAGTGGGGATATTTACAGTAAAGGTATGCAACTTTTTAATTTAAAAAGAGAGCATACGCTTATCTGTACAATTCTATAGGTAAAAAACACTTCTTGCGCTATATTATAATAGTTTTGGGTTAATATCCAAAATATGCTCTTTGTAATATGACTGAATGAAATCGTCACTAAAATAACTATCCCCCATTAGCTCTTGTGCTCTGAATATTTGCTTTATATCCAGCTTCTTATATGCTTTTAACATCGGAACAGAAATCGGGGCATAACTGTAATGCCAAGGCTCGTATTTAAACCCTTTTCTATTTGCATTGTTTGTATAAACAAGATAATAGCCATAATCATTTGCATGCTCATCCATCCATTCTTTAAACGTACAGTAGGGCCCATCTCCATGAAATTTTTCCGGCACCAGCACATCACCCTTTTTTTCACCATTCCCGTCAATCATATCAATATCTGTTCCCCAATGATGTCTGGATGTTCCAGGAATTGTGGAATATGCAATAATTTTTTGTATGGTTGCTTCAGGTGATAGTCCGGCGGCAGTATATTGTTTATATTTTCGCTCATAAATCGATTTTTGTTTGAAATAATCACGATAACCGGAAACTACTTCTATGGCAATCCCTTCTTTTTTTGCTGCAGCTTTCATTTTGAGAAAAGCCTCATAGGCTTCTTTTCTAAGACCTATTTTATCACCATACAATACCGGGGCTCCTTTTCCAATCAATTCATCTTCAGAAAATTGTTGCATGCCATACAGGAAAGTTGGAGATATTCCAACAGCAATAGATACAGAGGCCGTTGTTTTTACAAAAGTGCGTCGTTTCATTTGCTTAATTCATTTATGGGTTCCTTTTTCAAAAACCATATCCATGGCATAAATTTAAGATTATTAAAACAAAAAATCACCCTGAATAAAATTCCGGATGACTTATAACAACACTATCAACTATACTCGATAATGGTTACCTGTTTATATAGATATACCCTTGCGTAGTAATACCTTGTTCTTTAAGTTCTAAAATATAATAATAAACTCCTGTGGGCAAGCCTTTATTTTTGTTGACAGCCGATGATACATTTGCAACACCGTTAAATGTATTGGCATATCCATCTACCTCATACACCAATGATCCCCATCGGTTATATATGCTCAATGTATTGTTAGGTTGCATTTCTATACCTTCAATAACAAAATAATCATTTAGCCCGTCACCATTTGGAGTCATTAAATAATTATCGGCGTCTAAATCACCTGTAACCGCTGAACCTACCGTAATTACAGCATATGCATCAGGAACAAACGATGCAGAAGTAATACTTCCCGAAGAAAAGCTTCCTGAGACATTTGTATTCCCTAGGTCTACCCATTGATTCTCCGAAATACTCCATCCCACTACCCTCAGATGTTGAATTGATGTTGCAAGTGATCCTACATCACTATTCGCATCCCAGGTAAGTGTCACTGTTACAGGACTGGAACCTTTAAGATCCCAGAACTCTTCATTACTTACAGCCTTCAGCAATAGCTGTTTTTGAGAAGTACTAAAATTAGTATTAAAATACATTGGAAAATTAGGGTCTTCATAAAAATAAGCCCCTTTAAAAAAACTTTCTTCTCCTCTTGGTGATATAGTCATTGGACGCAACATTTTATCATCGCCCAATGGAAATGTAAACGTTTCTTTTCCATAAATAGAAGCATATCCGTAAATATGCTCATTATCACTCTCGCCAAAAAACATGGCATCATTTAAAAAATCCAATGAAATAGTACGATCTCCTTTTGGTGTATGGATCCTACCGGAAATAAAATTTTCTACATGCGTTATTCCTACAGACGTCTCTAAAAAGAGGCCTTCAGGTACAGCTACCTCCATATCATAAAAGATCGGTCTTGATGTTCCTGAAATAGTAAGTGCTCCATCACTATAGAAGCCGGCTAATCCTACATTATTATCAAAACTCCCATCATCAATCAAATTTGTATGAAACCCTACTTGACCTTCTTCATGTATTTGAATACTTCCATAGTTATGGAATGCTGATTGTGCATGTAGTATAACACTCCACATGAATATAAGGATGTATTGTATTAGATTGTTTATTGTTTTCATGTCTATTAGAGGCTTTTATTAATAATCTAGTACTACAAAATGCCACTCACGGTCTTTAACTTTATTCTTTTTATCATCTTTATCCCCTTCAGATATCACCACATCAAAGCTGCCAGTGCTCTGAGTATCAATATGTATAAAGATTTTCTTCCTTGATCCATGCGTTTCTTTTACCGTCAGTTGAACTGTATAATCCGCAGTACTACGAGGCGTATTTAAAGTTACTCGATACCTTCCTTCAGATTGTCTTGTTACGGAAGCATTCTGAATCCGCAATGCAGTACCATCATCGGCTATTTTTCCAAAAGCTTTTATAGGACTTTCATAAAACGCACCTCCATCGGTTCCTGTACTAATGCTATTATTAGCGTCTGTACTGATGGTTCCTGGATCTCCCTGTGGGCCTTGGGGACCTGTCTCTCCCTGTGGACCCTGTGGACCTGTTTCTCCTTGTGGACCCTGTGGACCTGTCAGCCCTATCGGACCTTGAGGGCCTGTTTCACCTTGGGGACCCTGGGGGCCTGTCAATCCTATCGGACCTTGCGGACCTGTTTCTCCTTGAAGACCTTGGGGACCTGTCAATCCTATCGGACCTTGCGGACCTGTTTCTCCTTGTGGACCCTGTGGACCTGTCTCTCCTTGTGGACCTTGTGGACCTGTTTCACCTTGAGGGCCCTGTGGACCGGTCTCTCCTTGAAGACCTTGAGGACCTGTCAATCCTATCGGACCCTGAGGACCAGTTTCACCTTGGGGACCTTGCGGACCTGTTTCTCCTTGTGGGCCTTGGGGACCAGTTTCACCTTGGAGGCCTTGTGGACCTGTTTCACCTTGAGGGCCCTGTGGACCGGTCTCTCCTTGAAGACCTTGAGGA
>NZ_JBBEXE010000003.1:0-225759 GCF_037645805.1 Leptobacterium meishanense | reverse complement strand
CTGAGGACCAGTTTCACCTTGGGGACCTTGCGGACCTGTTTCTCCTTGTGGGCCTTGGGGACCTGTCAATCCTATCGGACCCTGAGGGCCAGTTTCACCTTGGGGACCCTGGGGACCAGTCTCTCCTTGAAGACCTTGGGGGCCTGTTTCTCCCTGTGGGCCTGCTAATCCATTTACAATATTCTTAATACCCACTTCATCTGTATAGGTATAGGTACCGTCACCGTTATCTACTAATGAAGTAATCGTTTCCTCTACAGAACCACCTCCACTACTTAATGTTATTGTATTTCCTGATTTTGTTATGTACTGTAATTCATTCTTAGCATCATTATCAGCATCATTTATATCGAATGTAATATCGTTCCCATTCCCATTCGAAAATGTATATACGCCATTTTTATTGTCTGTGATAGACGCTTTATTGATGATTGTTTCGTTTCCTATTCCATCAATATATGAGAATGTACCATCAGTATTATCTACAACAAAGGCTTCATTGTTTGACACGATCAAGCCTTCGCATAATGATTGCCATTGTTGTCCATTATACTGGAAAACACACTTTTCATCTATGTTATAAACCATTGCACCGGCAAGTGGTGCGATAGCGTTCATTTCTATAGTAGATACCCTGGTAATAACCAACACTTTGTCGACACTCTCCAATTCTATAAGTGAATTGCTATTTATTATACTGGGATTGTCACCTACTTTGACTTGTGCAGCAGTAAAATTAACAGTCAAAAAAACGGTTACAATTGCTATTGCGTATTTTAGTTTCATAATAGATTAGGTTTAAATTCACTTCAAAATTTGGCAAATTTGCCGCAAATGTTAGTATTTTTCGGAGTTTTGCAGTTTTCTGTAGACGAATGGTAGGAGTTATTCGTTGAATTGAAATTTTAAATATTATGGGTTTACCGTAATTATATTATTTATTAACAATAGTTTTTTTGTATATTTTTTCTTTATTTATTGAAAATGAGTTTGTTGAAAATCATTTATAAATGACTTTTAAGTAAGAGTATGTTTTATTAATTATAGTTTTTATATTTGTTCTACCTAGTATTGCGGGAGTAGCTCAGTTGGTAGAGCGTCAGCCTTCCAAGCTGAATGTCGCGAGTTCGAACCTCGTCTCCCGCTCTTTATAATATCGGACAATTATTTATTGTCCGATATTTTTCTATAAAAACCTTGGGTTTTGTAGCTTTAAAAAACGCTTTTTTAGTAAATTTATAAGGAGGAAGTTGTGTTATACCATAAACTTTTAATTTCTTTACATATTGCTAAACTACATTTTTAATGAAAAGCCTTGTTATTTTACTCTTATTGCTAATAAGCCCTTTAGTGGCTGTTTCTCAGGAAACAGACCGTGTTATACTCAGAGGCCAGGTATTGTACCGCAACAATAATATTCCCAATGAAAATGTTATCAACGTTACAGCAGAAAAAGCAACTATTACTAATGATCGTGGCGAATTTGAAATTATGGTCAAATTAGGTGACGAACTTATTTTTTCAGCAGTAAACTACCAGATAAAATCGGTCATCATTACTGAAGCCATTCTAAAAGCACGACGATTGGTAGTAGAAGTAAATGAAAAGGTAACAGAATTGGATGAGGTAGTGGTAGGTCCTGAAAATAGGGAAAAATTCCTCGAATTAAAAGAAGAAGAGTTTAAACAGTACAATTATACCCAAGACCGTTCTACGCGGGTAGAGAATGCTGCATTGCCACAAAGTGTAACCGGCCTCAAGAATGGATTGAACGTAATTAATATTTTCAAAGCGTTATTTAAATCAAATCAGGAAAAAAATATACCGGAGGAAAAACAAATCAAGATGAGCGAAGTACTCCGCTATGTATATGAAGATACTTTTTTTACTGAAAGTTTGCATATCCCTCCGGGAAGAATTGACGAGTTTTTGTATTACTGCGATACAAAAATGCCTGCACAAAAACTCTTAAAAAAGGACAATGAATTTGAGTTAATTGATTTTTTAGTGACGCAAAGCAATACATATCTGAGTATTATCCAGCCTAAGGAAAAATAACTTTATTTATCTTCTATCAAGGCAGTCCAAACACTTAATTTCCCTTTTTCATAACGTGTCCATACAGGGCGCACGATGCCATCATATGCATAGATATTATTATAATCCCCAAAAAACACCCCCGATATTACAGGCGTAAATGGTTTTTCTGAAATTGTTTTAGAAACAAATGTTTCCCCTCCATCATAAGATACACTTAACACCACATCTGTCTGATTGTCCTTATACTTACTCCTGTCATAATAGACAATATATACATACCCTGTTTTGGGGTCAACACTCATCCATGTTAAAAATTGATGGGTTGTTGTATTATCTGTATTTACTCTAAGCGGATCACTCCAGGTAATCCCTCCGTCAGTAGATTTTGCTATAAAGACATCCGTATTGTTTTTTCCATTCCTTTGGTCTGCCCAATTCACATAAATAGTTCCTTTATATTCACTATTGCTTATATCTACAGCCGTTACCGGCATGCCATTGCTCCGTCCAAGCCCCGGAATGTCATGTGCCCATCCTTCAGGTTGTTCTGAGACAATGATATCTTCATCCAACCAGGTTTTCCCTCCATCAATACTCTTATCAAAGTAAATCATATTATTGTATGCCCATGCCACATATATAGACCCATCATCAGCTACGGCAGGGACTGCTCCCTCTACCGTTTGATCATCATCAATAGAATTCCCATCAAATTGGTTAATTGCTACAGGTGTTGTCCATGTAGCACCTTTATCTGAAGACAATGAAAACAGTATTCGGGTTTTGTCTTTAGGATCAGCACTGGCATATTGATCAAATTCTGTCCAAGTGACATATATTTCATTTGTTTCTGGGTTGATTGCCGCCCATTCTTTATCCTGTTCTTTGGCATTGTTTAACCCAACTCCGGCACCATCATTCCATGTTTTTCCTCCGTCATCAGAACGTTGTATTACAATCCGGTCCAATACATTTTCACTATGCCAATTGGTACCATCCGGATCAGATAAATGCAGGTAATAAAAATGCCCTTCATTATCTGCCACAATACAAGGGTCTCCCCAAACACCCATAGAAGAAACCAATCTATCTGTTTTCCAGGTTTTTCCTCCATCATTTGAATAATGAACATAATCGACTATAGAACCTGCAACTATATTTTCTGTATTAGTAGGGTTTATATAAATGCTAGGCTCACATGGACCTAACCCTTGGCCATTAGATTCATAAATTTTAACATTTTCATAAGTAGTTTTTTGGAATGCTTTTTGTTTACTTTGAACAAAATTAGGTTGCCCTTTACAAGCAACTATCACAAAAGCAACTAATAGTATTGAGATTCTATGAGTCATTTATCTATATTTTACGTCAAAAATAAGCTTCATATCCGACATCTGAAAAAAATAGGGTTTTTACTGCTTATCATTCCGCTTCTTTCTTTTACAATTTTGCATAAGTTTTATCTAAGTGTAACTCAAGTTGATTATTCCGAAAAAGACCGTGCCTTTCAAATGACATCCCGGATATTCATTGATGACCTCGAAAGATTGATTGAGGAGCGTTATGGAGTGCCTCCAAAGCTAGCCACTCCAAACGAACACAAAAGTGCTGATTTTTATATTGAGAAATACCTAGCTAGCAAAATGGTTATGAAAATAAACGGGCAACAAGTAAAATTGAATTATCTGGGAAAAGAATATGACAACGATGTTATAAAATGCTACGTAGAAGTTAATAATATTAGCTTAGATACCATTCAGGAGGTAACTATAACAAATAGCATATTGTTTGAACTTTTTGAAGAACAACAAAATATTATCCATTTCAAAATTAACAGTCTCCGAAAAAGTTTCATTCTTATCAAAGGAAATGATAAAGGAGTGTTAAATTTATGATTATCGTCCATTTAATATATAAAATTTACTTATTTTTCGCCATTAGTTAACCCCTTTTATACTTATATAATATGAAACTATTCAGATACTATTTATTAGCTAGTTTATTCCTATTTGCAGGCATTGTAAATGCACAGGAAAAAGAAAAACCGGAACGAAAACCGGGCCATTTAAATACCAGCAAGTTCAAGCAACTTTATGAGGAGTTTGCTACTCCCAATATGTACCGGACAGCATCCGGAGCTCCGGGTCCTGCGTACTATCAGCAAAAAGCAGATTATAAAATGAACATTGAGGTAGATGACAAAACCCAAAAGCTTTATGGTACCGAAACAATTACGTATACCAATAATTCTCCTGATGTTTTAGAATTTTTATGGGTTCAATTAGATCAAAATGTGCGAGCAAAAGACTCTAAATCCCCTCTAAGGGACAGTAATAGTATGCAATTGGCAGAAACACCTGAAGGGTTTGTTAATAATTACATGAAAGAGCCTTTTGATGGGGGGTTTAATATTGAATATGTAAAGGATGTCAATGGAAAGTCTTTACCATATACCATCAACCAGACGATGATGCGAGTGGATATTCCCCAACCTCTAAAGAGTGGTGAAAAAGTATCTTTCTCTATTAAATGGTGGTATAATATCAACGACCACACTACTAATAGAGGTAGGTCTGGTTATGAGTATTTCCCAAAAGATGGGAATTATGCCTATGTAATAGCACAGTTTTTCCCAAGAATGGCTGTTTATAGTGATGTAGAAGGATGGCAAAACCATCAGTTTTGGGGAAGAGGGGAATTTGCATTGCCCTTTGGAGATTATGAGGTAAGTATTACGGTTCCTAGTGATCACATTGTAGACGCTACCGGGGTATTAACCAATAGAAAGGAAGTATTTTCCCGTGAAATGATGCGCCGTTATGAAGCAGCTAAAAAATCATATGATAAGCCTGTTTTTATTGTTACACAAGAAGAGGCAGAAGTTGCAGAAAAATCTTTTTCTAATAAAAAGAAAACATGGAAGTTCAATGCTACCAATGTTCGTGACTTTGGTTTTACCTCTTCCCGAAAATACATATGGGACATGATGGCCGTGAAAATAAATAATAAAGATGTCATGGCTGTTTCCTTATATCCAAAAGAAGGCAATCCTCTTTGGGAAGAATATTCTACAAAAGCGGTAGCACATACATTAAAATCGTATTCTGCGCATACTTTTGATTATCCATACCATAAAGCTATATCGGTACATGCCAGACGCCAAGGGATGGAATATCCCATGATTTGCTGGAATTATGGACGTCCTGATGAGAATGGGAATTATTCTGACCGTACTAAATATGGAATGATCAGTGTAATTATTCACGAAGTAGGACATAACTTTTTCCCTATGATCGTAAACTCTGATGAGCGACAATGGGGCTGGATGGATGAAGGTTTGGATACTTTTATGCAATATATGGCCGAGCAAGAGTTTGGAGAAGCGTATCCCGAAGCCATTGCACCAAACACCAGCTACCCTTCCAGAAGGGGACCCGCAAGTAAAATAGTACCCTATATGGCCGGCGAGCAAGATTTTATAGCCCCTATTATGGCCAATCCGGAGAATGTTTTTTCATTAGGAGCAAATGCTTATGGAAAACCGGCAACAGGGTTAAACATTTTAAGGGAAACGATTATGGGAAAAGAATTATTTGACCATGCTTTTAAAACCTATGCACAACGTTGGAAATTTAAGCATCCTACTCCTGAAGATTTTTTCAGGACTATGGAAGATGCTTCGGCAGTTGATTTAGATTGGTTCTGGAGAGGATGGTTTTATTCTACTGATTATGTTGATATAGGTGTAAAAGAAGTTAAAAAATATTATGTTTCTACCAAACCAAGTGAAGAGATGCAACAATATATGGCTGAGCGAAACCTGACTGAAGCTGATATGCCTCCTCTGGTTTATTGGGAAAAAGAAACTATCGAAAATTCAAATAACACTAATACACCTGAGAATATTACTACACTACAGGAATATATGATGGATAATTTTTCTGTTGAAGAAAGATCCAGTTTAAAAACTCCTAAATACTTTTATGAAGTTACTTTTGAAAAGCCGGGAGGAATGCCAATGCCATTGATTGTTGAGTATAAGTATGCTGATGGAACTAGTGAAAAAATAACGTATCCTGCAGAAATATGGCGTAAAAACGATGCTGAATTTACACGTGTAATTGCTTCAGAGAAAATGTTGGAAGGCATTATAGTAGATCCCAATGAAGAAACTGCAGATATTGACACTACTAACAATTCTTGGCCCAAAAAAGAACAAGGAACAGACTTTGATAAGTTCAAAGAAAAAATAAAAGGATAAAAAAGTTTCCTTTTTTGTAACATTTTTGCAACACTGTACGTATAACTATATGCGTACAGTGTTTATTTTTTAACAAAAAAGACTTTCATTAAATGAGACAGCTCAAAATTACAAAACAGGTAACCAATAGAGAAACTGCTTCCTTAGACAAGTATCTTCAAGAAATAGGGAAAGTGGACCTGATCACCGCAGATGAAGAAGTAGAGTTAGCACAGCGAATCAAAGCAGGTGATCAGCTTGCTTTGGAAAAATTAACAAAAGCCAATTTACGTTTTGTAGTTTCCGTAGCCAAGCAATACCAAAATCAAGGCTTAACGCTTCCTGACTTGATAAATGAAGGAAACTTAGGGCTTATTAAAGCTGCTCAACGGTTTGATGAAACCCGAGGGTTTAAGTTTATATCTTATGCGGTATGGTGGATCCGCCAATCTATTTTACAAGCATTGGCTGAGCAATCACGTATCGTGCGATTGCCCCTGAATAAAATTGGGTCTATCAATAAAATAAACAAGGCGTATGCTTTTCTAGAGCAAGCACATGAGCGCGTACCCTCTGCTGAAGAAATTGCTAAGGAACTGGACATGACGATTAATGATGTAAAGGAATCCATGAAAAATTCCGGACGACATGTATCTATGGATGCCCCATTAATAGACGGTGAAGATTCAAATATGTATGACGTGGTCAGAAGTGGTGAATCTCCAAATCCTGACAAGGACCTTTTGCATGAATCATTACGAGTTGAAATTGAACGGGCCTTAGAAACATTAACCCCCCGCGAAGCTGATGTGATCCGTTTGTATTTTGGATTAGGAGACCAACACCCTATGACATTAGAAGAAATCGGAGAAACATTCGACCTTACCCGGGAACGTGTCCGCCAGATAAAGGAAAAAGCAATCAGGAGGTTAAAGCATACCTCGAGAAGCAAAATATTAAAGACCTATTTAGGGTAATTTGACTTACCCAACTATAAAATTCATTTTTAGTATATTTGCTATGATGTTTTATAGTTAAACATTAACAACAGCCCCCCAACAATTGGGAAGATAACTGTTCGTTTTTTGATTGATGAATGACCCCGGCTGATTACCGGGGTTTTTTTATTCTATACTTCTAAAGGCATATCCGAAAAAGCTTTTCTATCTTTGTACAAAATCCATTACACATGCCTTCAAAATTAATTGCTCCTTCAATTCTGGCAGCTGATTTTGCCAATTTACAACGTGATATTGAAATGGTAAATGAAAGTGATGCTGATTGGTTCCATATTGATATCATGGATGGTGTATTTGTACCTAATATCTCTTTTGGAATGCCGGTACTTAAGGCTATTTCAAAACATGCTAAAAAAACAATCGATGTTCATTTAATGATTATTGATCCTGATAGGTATATCAAAACATTTGCAGAACTGGGAGCTAATATCCTCTCCGTTCATTATGAAGCCTGTACACATCTACACAGGACGTTACAGGCTATCAAAGCAGAAGGGATGAAAGCCGGTGTAGCCATAAACCCTCATACCAATATTGCATTGCTTGAAGACGTAATACAGGACATTGATTTGGTTTGTATAATGAGTGTAAACCCCGGTTTTGGGGGACAATCGTTTATTGAAAACACTTATAAAAAAATTACTGCCCTTAAAACGATTATTTCACGAAATAATGCCCCTACATTGATCGAAATTGATGGAGGTGTAAATGCTGACAATGCCAAAAAATTAATTGATGCAGGCGCTGATGTCCTTGTGGCCGGAAGTTTTGTTTTTAAAAGTGAAAACCCTTCACAAACTATCAAAAATCTGAAAAGTATCGTCGCATCATGACGGCTTACTAGTCTTTTTATTTTTTATAGCGTATGCCTGTCTTTATTATAAACCTATCCGGATATCATAAGTAATAACGTAACCCTATAATTAATACTGTTCTAATAAATATTTGATCAAATCAGTTGTGGTGACAATACCTACCAATTCTTCATCATCTACCACCGGAAGGGCATGAAATTCCCTTTCTGACAATATTTCTGCTACTTCCTTAATGGTTGTTTTAGAAGATACCACTTCAGGGGTTTTCGCCATTACTTGCTGAATGTCAAACATATCATATACAGTACTCTCTACAGTGTCATTGTCTGTAACATCGGCATAACTAATTCTTAAAAGGTCTGTATAACTCAAAATTCCCACGATTTTCTTTCCACTCACCACGGGAATATGACGAATATTATGTTTTTTAAACAGTTGCTCTGCTTTATAGAGGTTGTCAGAAGTATTTAATTGAACCATTTCGGTTGACATAATCATAGATACAGGTACACGTTGTTTCATAATTTTTATACTTTATAATTTATCTTTCTATAAAGTTCGTAGAAACAACTGGTATAAAAGATGATTTATGTCATAGGAGGAAACTCTTTTTATTCAATTCCTTTTTTATAGGTTTCCAAGGCTCTTTCTCGGGCATATTTGTGGTCTATAATGGGTGATGGATAGGTCAGCTCTTCATATTCAGGCACCCATTTTTTTACATAACGCAGGTCTTTATCAAATTTTTCCAATTGCGATGTGGGGTTAAATATCCTGAAATATGGCGCAGCATCACATCCGGTACCGGCAGCCCATTGCCAATTGCCATTGTTGGAAGAAAGTTCATAATCTAATAGCTTCTCAGCAAAATAGGCTTCCCCCCACCTCCAATCGATCAATAAGTGTTTACAAAGAAAACTGGCAACTACCATCCGAACACGATTGTGCATGTATCCCGTGGCATTCAATTGACGCATTCCGGCATCTACAAGTGGGTAACCAGTTTCACCTTTGCACCATTTTTTAAATTCTTCTTTATTGTTCCGCCATTGAATTGCGTCGTACTTGGCCTTAAAACTATGATTTACTACTTTAGGAAAGTGATAGAGTATTTGCATGAAAAACTCTCTCCAGATCAACTCACTTAAAAATGTCTCCTGAGCTGGTTTTAATTGTGCAATAACTTGTCGAACACTAATGGTCCCAAATCGCAAATGAGGGCTTAAATAGCTGGTAGTATCCGCTGCCGGAAAATCACGGGTTTCTTTGTAAGTATCCAATTGAGAGAAATCGTAGTCTCTTACTCGGATAGCTGATTTTTGGAAACCAATGGTAGTCAACTCAGGGAGTGCATATTTGCATTGATATAAATTAGTGTAATTTGTTTTTGCAGGGGTTATATGTTTTTTATCAAATTGCTTTAGCCATTTATTTTTATAAGGAGTATAAACCGTATAGGGCGTTCCATCGTCTTTTACAACGTCATTTTCTTCAAAAATGACCTGGTCTTTATATACTTTGAATGAGATATTATGGTGATGGAGCAACTCTTTAATTGCCGTATCCCTTTTTATGGCATAGGGTTCATAGTCTTTGTTGGTATAGACTTCAGCGATATCATACGTTGTAAGGAGCTCTTTCCATATACGTACCGGATCTCCTTTTAGGCATAATAATGAGCTTCCTTCTTTCTTTAACCGGCTATCAATGCTTTGTAGCTGTTTATGTATAAAATTGATCCGTGCATCATCTTTAGGCAAACTACTGATAATATGCTCATCAAAAATAAAGATTGGCAATATCGAATAATCAGATTGCATTGCATGCGACAATGCTATATTATCTTCAAGGCGTAAGTCTCTTCGAAACCAGTGAACTGCTATTTTCAATTTTTTACTAATTATACTGTTATTCGTTTTATCATTCCTTCGAAAATACGGTCATGAACAGGCCATAAAATATACCAATATAAACGTCCCCATAGCCCCTTAGGCCGAAAAGTAGCCGTTTGGTATAGGATGTCGTTTTTTATTTTAAACTCCAGCCATGCTTCACCGGGCAGTTTCATCTCTGCAAATAATAATAAGCGTCCTTCTCTCTTATTTGCATATAGCACACGCCAAAAATCAATGGCATCTCCCACATTTATTTCATAAGGGTGTGTTCGTCCTCTCCGTAAGCCTACACCTCCAACCAACTTATCGATATACCCCCTTATTTTCCATAATGATGTAGCGTAATACCACCCTGTGTTCCCTCCTATTCTCCATATGTTGTTTAATGTCCTCTTAATATCTTTTATATCATTTTCTCTGATATCTATAAGGCATCCATGTCTGGGCACATTGATGAATTCGGAAATATTTTGATCCATCCTACCGCTTATCCATGAATCTTTCCAACTTGAAACAATTTCGTTTTCTTCAATTTTCAATAAGGTTTTCTTTAGTGCTTCTTCGTATGGTAGAGGGGCAATTCCCAAAGCTTCACTTAACTGGCTATCTCTGCATATTACTTCTACTTTCATACTATTAACTAAACTAGTAGCTAGTTTGTATGATGTAGATGTTACAAAGTACAGCCAGTAAGAAGAAAGTTTTGGTGTCATTATAGGTACACTGATGATCCTTCTTTTTAAGCCTCTTACTTTTGCATATCCCAACAGCATTTGTTTATAAGACAATATATCTGGCCCTCCAATATCAAAATTATTATTATATGTTATGGGGTTAAACAAGGATTTTGTTAAGAAACTGATCACATCTCGAACAGCAATAGGTTGGCATTTTGTTTGTAACCATTTTGGGGCTATCATAATAGGCAGTTTTTCTACTAAGTCCCTTATAATTTCAAAAGAAGCACTCCCAGATCCTATTATAATCCCTGATCTTAATGTGGTGAGTTTATAATTTCCTTCACTCAATATTTCTTCTACTGCTTTTCTGGAGTTTAAATGTTTTGATAATGATTCATTGTTCACAATACCACTCAAATAGACTACATGATGCGCCTGTGTTTGATCAATAATCTTTTTAAAGTTTTTTGCCGAAATTTCCTCCAGTTTTTCATAATCGGATGATGAAGACATGGAATGCATTAAATAATAAGCTGCATCAATTGTATGTGGTATTTGTTCTAGTGATTCTTCTTTTAGAAAATCAACCTCAACGACAGTTACATTATTTCTTATTGATTCAGGTGGATTAAAGCGCTTTCTATCTCTTACACAACATACAACTTCATGTCCCATATCCACTAATGCAGGAAGTAATCGTTTCCCTATATATCCTGTTGCGCCTGTTAGAAGTATCCTCATGTGTTAAACAATCATTTTTTACACCCTCAATAAAGATACTTCTTTTTGGTACTATACTTTTATAACATTCGATGAATTAATTAAAAAAAGCCTATGTAAATACATAGACTTCATTAAACACTATTCATATTTTTTTAAGAAAAATGATTTTTTAGATCTTGTAAAAGCGCATGATATATGGGATTACAAAAATCAGCTACTCCGTCTTTTTTTGCTGCTTTCCAACTGGAAGTCCATAACACAAAAGCAGTGTTGTTGTTAGTTATCGGGAAAACAGTAACTTCTCCTATATAACCATCCACATTGTCTTTTGAGACAACATCAGGCCCATCGTCAATACTGTACGTAAATTTTTTGGCAGTATTATCAATGCTAAGAAGTGTTTCGTGGAAAGCATCGTTCAAGACTCTCTTTGCACCAACTTCATGTTGGTTTTTAGCTCCTATTTTTTCTACTTTATTTACTACAGTACTCCATGACAAGTCATGAAAATTTTTAAGTACACTCCACACCTCATCTGCAGAAGCATCTACTACAATTGAATTATAACAACCCATAACATATTTAGATTTAGATTAATTCCCGAATATAAGGATTGTCTTAACCGAATACAAATTTTACCGCCTACCGTTCTTCCGGCGCCTTATTTTTATTACTCTCCATCAACACTTCAAATTTTTTCATATCAACAGGCTTATAAATTTGCCCTTCTTTTGGTGGATATTTCTCTAATTGGCTTTTAGGCCTTATAGGTCGTTTTTCAAAACCACCGCCACAATTGGGGCATACATTCTGTAAAATAGTATTGACACATGTTCTGCAAAAGGTACATTCATAAGAACATATCATAGCTTTCGTACTAGTTACCGGTAAGGATGTCCCGCAATTTTCACAGTTTTGTCTAATCTCAAGCATTGCGTTTATTCTTTTTCTATACTTATTTTTTCTTTGTCAATAATGATAGCAGTTGTTTTATTTTCATTATAGTTCTCGACAACATACTTTATTTTTTTGTCATTAATGACAATTTCATCACTAACCGAAAAGTCAAACAAACAACTCTCTATCGGATATGTATTATATGTTATTAATAAATCTTCTGCATTGAATTCCAAAAAAACAAAACCTCTTTCTACCCCTGCGCCACAACGTCCCATTACATATTGGCGCGACGTATATTCGTATTCCAATATAATTTTTTTATCTGATGCTGCTACCATTGAAAAATTCCAAAACCTATTTCCCAATTCATGCAAATCAAACGTATTTTCCTTATCAAACATGAGGTATTCCATTCTTTTGAATATCTGTATATCTTTAGCATTAATTGAAACGGGCAATTTTTTATTTTCACCAAACCATG
The DNA here is from genome assembly GCF_037645805.1 of Leptobacterium meishanense. Taxonomy (NCBI): domain Bacteria; kingdom Pseudomonadati; phylum Bacteroidota; class Flavobacteriia; order Flavobacteriales; family Flavobacteriaceae; genus Leptobacterium; species Leptobacterium meishanense. Next base: position 212,966 of record NZ_JBBEXE010000003.1, on the reverse strand, counting down.
TCGCTCCTGAAGTTGAAATCAAAAACTTCTCTTTGTAATTTTTTAATCCTTTATAATAATCCACTTCTTCCCAATGACTGATTTTGGAAGCTTCAAAATTTAAAATAGCATTAGTAAGGGTTGCGTCATCAAAAGAATACAATACTAATTCCCCATCATAGATACCGACTAATGGAATTTTTGTCTTTACCTTATCATAATAATACCATCCTTCTACTGAATATGTCCCTGTATGATAGTTAGAATAATTCTTTTGCTTAAGGTATATGGTTATCGGATATTTTTCATCTATAGTCCCTTTTAGTATTCTATCTGAGATAATTACTTTAGCTACTTTTGGGAATTCAGATTGGGAATACAAAACCATGCCGGCCAATAAAAAAAATAGGCTCATTATACTTTTCGTTTGGTTGACCCTACTTTGTTTATCCATAAATATTATATTTTTCACAGCGTGGTTTTTTGAGGACGTTCATAAATATAAGAAAAAAGCAGGATGAAATATTTCATCCTGCTTTTTATTAATTTCTTGTGAACCCAAAAAAACAACTGTCAAACCCTTTTTTGATGAAAATTTTGAGAAATTATCCTGCCTGAGAGTGCTTAATATTAGGAAAACATGCTGATTTCCATATTTCAACAGCCTCGTGTATGGTGTCGTAGCTATGCCAAAGTGTCGTTATGCACTATCTATGTTATCGGAAATCGTTTTATTTTTTTGTTTGGCAATTCTAAAGATTTTCCTTCTGATAAAATTAAGTATTCTCAAATTTCATTTTGTTTATTAAATCTTTGAAATATTCCCGACTCCATATACTTAAAACTTCATCATTTTTAATAAACCTAACGACATCTTCTTTTATACTGTTAAAAGATACTGATTGTTAGCGAGAGTTGTTATAACTTCTTACGCACTAAGACAGCAAATATACTAAACCATTTTTAACGAGGTGTCAGTGACAGGTTGCCGTTAGCGTGGATTAGTACTAACTTTTGCAAGTACACGACAAGCTGAAAATTTCGCAGGAATTTTCAGAGTAATACTGTAATAGCAATTGTTTATAGCCAATGTTGTACACAGTTTTTATTCCTTTAATATCCAATTTATAAGGTCATTCTTATCTACAATAGCCCAACTATGAGGATGTCTTTCGCCATTCGCTCTATATCCCTTATTAATTGTCGGAATATATTCAACATTCTCATATCCTTTTTCGATTAGACTTTCAGATAGTTTTTTGATATAGAAAGCGTTCATTTGATCGTAATCAGCCATTCGATGTTCTTTCCACCAAAGAGTATCAGGTTCTGTATAAAGTCTAATTTTAGTCTTTTTCAATTTCTTCAAATTAGAAACATTGTCCGTGATATATGTGAACACAGATTTGACCTCGTATTTTTTGATATCATCTTTGGGGTTTCCGAAATTGTTGCCAAGAGTCTCTAAAAGCCAAGTACTTTCTTGAATTGATGGTTCTGAAAAATTTCGTTCTATATTTTTTTCTGAAGATTTGTACAATGCTGACAAGTCTATTGGTGAGTCAACAACAAATACGCCTTTCGGGTCAATGTAGAATTGTTTCATTCCGACTATGAAGTCACTAATTAAAAGGCTTACAACTCCACCACTTGAGAAGCCACCGATAAAAATATTATCAGTTGGTAATTGATTTTCTACAATTACATTTTGTAGTCTTTTTGCGAGTTCGTGTTTCTCACTTTCCTCAAGCCACAATTTTTGGTTAAAGTTGGATAGTATAACGCCAATATTATTTTTCCTTGCAGTATCGAGGATTTTGAATTCTCTTTTAATGTCTTCTGCAACTTCAGAATAACCTCCAAATAGAATTAAAACAGCTTTAACTTCTTTGTTTGGTTTATAAAGTTCGTAGTCTTCTTTTATGATTTCTGTAACTTCTAAAGTTTGAGAATTAGCGGCTCCTTTTTCCTGCTTGTTCTGTTTACAAGAAATGACTACTATTAAAATTAGGATTAAAATTGATGTTCTTATCATTCTTCAAATTGTGTACAACGATTTGTGTATGGTGCGTATCCCGCAGGGTATGCACTATACACCTTGTTAGCGGGAGTTGTTATAACTTCTCACGCACTAAGACAGCAAATATACTAAACCATTTTTAACGAGGTGTCAGTGACAGGTTGCCGTTAGTGTGGATTAGCACTTGGGGTGTTTTTGCTATGCAAAAATGCAAGTGCGTGACGAAGTCAATTCACGCTAACGGTTTTGTGTATGGCTAGTGCGGGTTGTTTAGATTGAGTTAGTTAGGATTAAGTTATTCAAATTTACCGTGGTTTTCAAACGGAGACGGATGTAGCATTAGTTATACCCAGTGTTAGGTGTTGGGCTTAGGGTACAATTAGCTTATTAGTTGGTTTATCTTTTTAAAATCCACCATTTTGAGCTTGTTTATATTTTTATTGTAATAAATATTATCTCCAGATTCTAAATCTTCTGTAAAGTCTACATAAATTCTTCTTCTATTATTATCACGACCTATGAGCCAATGTTGGTATTCTGGTTTTCTGGTAATGAAGAACGAATCACCAACTTTATTTTGGTTTACCATTATTCCTTCAACATTATGAAATCCTAGATTATCCATCCCTACTATAAGTAACTTGAAAATTTTGAAATCAATATTTTTTAGAATTAGGTATGTATGATTCAAATCAGATTTATATTTAAATTTTGTGTTCTTTAATTTGCTTGAGAATTCTTTATCCGATTCATCATTTTGTAATTCTTTAATTACCCCTTTTATTTTTTCAATATCATTTGTTTTACAAATAATTACATGCTGGTAATTCTTATTTGTAATTGAAAATTGTTTTGAGGTGTCTTCTAAATAGCTATAAAAAATATCTAGTTTGAAAATTTTGTTAAATAGCATAGCTAATAGCCAAATTGGGGATGATGCAATTTTCAGCCCTAAATGGGTGTTGTTTTTCATTCCTCTGAAAAAGGAAGTAATTGTACCGCGAACATCCCTTAAAAAATAATAAAGGAGAAGAATTATTAAGAAACCTAAAATGGTTAGTATAAATATATTAAACGGAGACATTTGTTTTTCCTAGGCCTTGCACCTAACGGTAAGTATATGGATAGTAGCGTGTAAATAATAATATACTTTTGCGACTAAAATAGTGTTAATAGATAAGTAATACAATTAGATAAACACTTTTTAGCTATTATTTATATACATCGTTGGCAGTAGTTTTATATTTTTGTCCGAAACGTATTTCAATGCTATTACAATTTAACGGCTATCACGGTACAAGTTTAGATGCTGCAAAAAAAATAGTAGGTGCTAATTATGAATCCTCAATTGGAGATGATGAATGGCTTGGAAATGGGGTTTATTTTTTCACAAAAGGAATTAGTTCAAAACCTGAAGAACAAGCTAAGAAATGGGCAATTGCTCAATCTTGGGATAATGAAAGACGAATTTATAAATATAAAGAATATTGTGTTATTGACTCCCTTATTGAGGTTGATGAGGATAATTTTTTAGACTTAACTAAAGAGGAAGGGGTTGAAGTATTGTCTTACCTTACTGAATGTTTTGAAAATAAGATAAGTAAACTAAAAAGAAGTTTAAAAGCAATAGATGGTTTACTTATTAACTTAGCAAGAGAAGAAGGTATATTGCCTATTGATGCTGTTAAAGGAAATTTTTATATTAAATTTGCCAAAGAAAGAATTAAAAATATTACTTTAAGAACATCTAACTGTACTGTTTGTACAGTATTTGAACCAACTAAAAACATAACTAATTCTAATATTTTAGAAATAGGAGATATAAAAGATGAAACTAAATAAAGAAATAAAAAATCGAATTGACCAGTATTTTGAAAACATAAGTCCTCAGGATTTGTATTTCAAAGCTTTAGGTTATGGTTTTAAAGACGACGTAGATTTTGAAATTGATAATCAATTATTTGAAAAAATCGATCCAAGTTTTTATTGTCCTAATTCAGACATTAGTTTAGATGCGAACGAAATGGATTCTTTATTATTAGCCGCCTAATATGAAAATTCAGTTAGATAATTGGAAAGTTATTAATGTCAATTTTTCTTCTTTAAAAGAAAAACCGCGGGATAAACATTCTTATGATTTATCCACAGGACATTTTTTCCCGAAAGATTTAGATAAAGTTTTTGGTGTTAGTTTTGAAATAGAAATTAATGATAAATTCTTTGATTTAACAGTTGAGGCTATTTTTATGTTTAGACTCGACGAAGAGATAACAGAAGAATTTAAGCTTTCCAATTTTCCTAAAATTAATGCCCCTGCAATAGCTTTCCCTTATTTAAGAGCATATATATCTAATTTCACATTACAATCAGGTTATGACCCTGTTATTTTGCCTTCAATAAATTTTGTGCAAATGGCAAAAGAAAAAGAGTAAATAGAGTCTCTAATTACTGCCAACGGCAACCTGTGTATGGCGAGCGAGGCGCAGCCTCGAGAGGTCGCCATCACTGCTGCGCCTCGTTGGTTATACACGTTGTTATCAGGAGTTGTTATAACTTCTCACGCACTAAGACAGCAAATATACTAAACCATTTTTAACGAGGCGTCAGTGACAGGTTGCCGTTAGCGTGGATTAGCACTTGGGGTGTTTTTGCTATGCAAAAATGCAAGTGCGTGACGAAGTCAATTCACGCTAACGTCCAAATATACACATTGCGGTTATTTTTATTTTAATTATGGCGGTTACCTAAATATCGTATAAATTTATAAATAACTGTAATTCAGTTCATTTATTTATATTAAAAAAGATACTGACTGACTATAGCCTTGCCAATAGGATTTTTAGGAAGGATTTTAAATTGTTCGCTTTCTTCAAAATAAAAAAGCAAGCCCTTTTATTTTGAACTTGCTTCGTTTCAACTTTTGTTGATTTATCTGTGACCGCGGGAGGATTCGAACCCCCAACCCTCAGAGCCGAAATCTGATATTCTATCCAGTTGAACTACGCGGCCTTATATTATCTTTTCTCCATCTTCTACCTGCTGCACTTTTTAAATATTTCTCCCTGTTCCTTGCTAGTTCAGCAGTATCGTAAACTTCTGTATGAACAATTTCCCATGGGATAAAAGCTTTAGTAGAGGTCGTTTTTCCTGCATTGTGTTGTTTCAAACGAACTTCCACATCCTGGGCATTCCAACATAATAGCGGGCAAATTTACTACTATATAATACATATACAAAATACATTTGCACCGAAATCTGATAATCCCTGCCCGAACGTACTATTCAGTACGGACGGGTATCCAGTTGAACCCCGCCTGATCAGTCGGGCAGGTACGCGGCCTTATATGTTAATATTTACCCTAATTTTTGTTTTACTATCGTAGAAATGGTTTTACCATCTGCTTTCCCTGCCAATGTTTTTGTAACTGCGCCCATTACTTTTCCCATATCTTTCATCCCTTCTGCACTTGTTTCAGCAATAACTTTAGTTACTATTTCAGCTATTTCTTCTTCACTTAATTGTTCAGGTAGAAATTTTTCTATAACGTTTGCTTGCGCTATCTCAGGAGCTGCTAAATCTTCCCGTCCTTGTTCTTCATATATAGCGGCACTGTCCTTTCTTTGTTTCACCAGTTTCTGAAGCAGTTTTATCTCTTCTTCTTTACTTAATTCTTCTTTGGCGCCAGTCTCTGTTTTTGCCAGAAGGATAGCCGATTTTATCGCTCGTAATGCTTCTAAGGCAACAGTATTTTTTGATCGCATTGCTGCCTTCATTTCTCCCATGATCTGTTCCTGTAAGCTCATTTCCTAATTTTTATTTTGGAATGCGAAGATACTAAATAACCCGAAACCTTTTATAGTTTCGGGTTAAAAAAGCATGTATCAGTAGGATTAGGTTGAATGGTCTTTTTTGTATTAATCAATCTACATTATCATGCAAAAAAGAATTGTTAGAACGCAATTGCATTTCATCATTACTGTCAGTTCCCAGCGATGTCCTGGAAGGATCATTCCCTTCTTTCTTATCCTCAAGCTCTATTCCCATCCTTTTATATGCAGGTTGTTTTTCTATCTCCTCTATTTTTGAGATGTTGTTCTGGAATTTATAATTAAACTCTTTCAGTTTTTTTCTTCTTTCTTCAGCCCTCATTAAGAGTGTTTCTTCTATTGAGCTAGTCATAGGATCTATCGCTTTTTCTTCTTCTATAGCTGGCTTGGTCTCAGCAACAATTTTCTTCTCAAAAACCAACGCTTCTTCTATCACTTCCGCTTTCTCTTTTTGAGTTTTTGTTCCGTCAGGGTCCTTTTTATCTTCCATGTAATCATCAAGGCTATATCTCCGCTCTCCTTCATCGGAATATTCGGTTACCGGAATAATCTCTACAGCATCTTTAACTTCATAATCATTTACATCGTCAGAAAGGTCAAATGAAACAGTATGTTCTTTCTCGTCCTCTTCATTTGTACTAATTGGCATATCAAAAGCCAACATGGTCTGGTTTTTGTCTTTTTCTATATCGATCGCTTCCGCATCTATTACTTCAATATCTTTTATTTTTGGTGTAGTGTCTACAATTATGAAATCGTCTTGTTCAGGCAATACCTCTTCATATACCACGCTAATCTCTTTAATTAATTCTGATGTGGGGATTAACACTAGCTCAGCAGTTTCTTCTACCAATGTATGCTTAATAATTGCTTCGGTATTTTCATTTAAAGCTCCTTCATCTTCTTCGAAGCTGACCAATCTTTTTGATTCAAGGGATAAGTCTTGCGTTGCTTTTTGCTCATCCTCTAGTGTATGGATTATTTTTTTAGCTTCTGTGTTCACTATTTCGTGTTGTTGTTCTGCATTAAACCCAGTAGCTATTACTGTAACGGAGATTGCATCTCCCAGTGCTTCATCTTCTCCCACTCCCATAATGATATTGGCCCCGTAGCCTGCCTCATCCTGAATGTGGTCATTGATCTCGCCTATTTCATCAATGGTGATCTCTTCTGTTCCGGAAACAATGAGCAGCAGCACATTTTTTGCGCCTGTTATTTTATTGTCATTGAGTAATGGAGAGTCCAATGCTTTCATAATAGCATCTTGCCCCCTATTGGCCCCTGATGCTGTTGCAGAACCCATAATAGCCGTGCCACTATTTGACAGTACTGTTTTTGCATCACGCAAATCAATATTTTGGGTATAATGGTGTGTTATAACTTCTGCAATACCTCGAGCTGCTGTAGCCAATACTTCATCAGCTTTGGAAAAGCCCGCTTTAAAACCTAAGTTTCCATATACTTCTCTTAATTTGTTATTATTGATAACAATCAATGAATCAACATGTGTTCGCAGGTTCTCCACGCCTTTTTCGGCTTGCCCAATACGCATCTTACCTTCAAACTGAAATGGAATAGTCACAATTCCTACAGTAAGGATATCCATGTCTTTAGCCATTTTTGCAAGGATCGGAGCAGCACCAGTACCTGTTCCCCCACCCATTCCGGCCGTTATAAACACCATTTTTGTATTGCTGTCGAGCATTGTTTTTATGTCTTCCAAACTTTCTATTGCTGCTTGTTCTCCTACATCAGGATTGGCCCCTGCACCCAGCCCTTCAGTAAGTGACACGCCCAATTGTATTTTATTTGGAATCGAACTGTTTTCAAGTGCCTGGGCATCTGTATTACATATTACAAAGTCAACTCCTTTTATACCTTGCTGGAACATATGGTTGATGGCATTGCTTCCACCACCACCAACTCCGATGACTTTAATTACATTGCTCTGGTTTTTGGGCAAATCAAATGAAATGTTTCCTAAATCTGCGTGACTACTCATAACTTTAATTTACTGGTTTTGTATTATTCTGCGTTATCTAAAAAATCTTTTAATTTTTCTGACCACTTTTCAAAAATAGATTTTCGTTCTTTTTTGGGGATTGTTGCGGTTTTACCTACTTGTTGTTCTCCTGAAACTGCCTCTTCAGAAGTTTCTTCATCGGTATTCGTATATTCGGTTTCCTTATGCTGCCTTTTAAAGGCATTCATTACTAACCCTACTGCTGTTGCATACATTGGGCTAGCAGTTTCTGTATCGGAATCGCCTGCTAAGTGTTCATTGGGATATCCAATACGTGTATCCATACCGGTTATATATTCTACCAATTGTTTTAAATGTTTTAACTGGCTTCCACCCCCCGTGAGCACAATTCCTGCAATTAATTTTTTCTTTTGCTCTTCATGCCCATAATTTTTGATTTCCATATATACCTGCTCAATAATCTCCACTACTCGGGCATGAATGACTTTTGAAAGGTTTTTTAATGTGATCTCTTTTGGTTCCCTCCCCCTGAGTCCTGGAATAGAAACAATTTCGTTGTCTTTGTTTTCTCCTGGCCATGCAGAACCAAACTTGATCTTCAGTAATTCTGCTTGTTTTTCTATAATGGAGCATCCTTCTTTAATGTCTTCCGTAATTACATTTCCGCCAAATGGAATAACTGCAGTATGCCGGATAATACCGTCTTTAAAAATAGCTAGGTCAGTAGTTCCTCCTCCTATATCTATCAATGCCACTCCTGCTTCTTTTTCTTCTTGGCTAAGTACTGCATTGGCTGAAGCCAATGGTTCCAATGTAATCCCTGCTAAATCTAAACCGGCACTTTTCACACATCTTCCTATGTTCCTTATAGAAGATACCTGCCCTACTACTACATGAAAGTTAGCTTCGAGCCGGCCTCCATACATTCCTATAGGTTCTTTTATTTCGGCTTGTCCATCTACTTTGTATTCTTGAGGCAATACATGAATGATTTCTTCTCCAGGAAGCATCACCAGCTTATACACCTGATTGCAAAGTTTGTCAACGTCATCTTCATTAATTACCTCATCAGAGTTGGGCCTTGTAATGTAATCACTATGCTGAAGGCTCCGTATATGTTGCCCGGCAATCCCTACTACCACATCATGTATTTTATGCCCGGACACATTTTCTGCTTCTTGCACAGCTTGCTGTATAGATTGTATTGTTTGTGTAATGTTATTGACAACCCCTCTATGTACACCAAGGCTTTTCGATTTTCCTATTCCAAGGATTTCTATTTTCCCATACTCATTTTGTCGGCCAATCATAGCCACTATTTTAGTGGTTCCTATATCTAAGCCTACTGCATATTGATTGTGTTCCATAATTTACTTTTTAGTGCACACTACCTGGTTGTTATATTGTAAATTCACAGTATTGTATATATCCAGCGTTCCATCTTTTAATGCTTTTTGATAAAAGGCTTTAAAGTTTTTAAATTTCTCATCTATGTTAGCCGCCTTTCCAAAATTTATAATAAAGCTATCTGCCCTTAACCTTAATTCAAATTGGTCTTTTGACCGATGAATCCCAATCACATTTTTATTTAAAAAAGGATCTTCATAAATGTACTTAGCCAATTTATAAACATTGTCTATATTGTCTTTTTCATATTTTCCTGTTACCAATGGGACCCTCGCCGAAAAAACAGGCGATAATGGCATTGCTCCACCTTTTATATCTATGTAATAAGGTGTTTCCCCACCTACACGTGCAATAGGTGTCCGTTGTTTTACAGTAGCTCCGAGTTCCCCGTTTATAGTATAATAAACATGGGCTTCCTGGATCATTTGGTTAGCATTTAGGGCAGCTTCTAACTTATTCAAAACTACTTTTTCTTTGGTTATGCTCGTAACAGTATCGTCATTTTGTATTAACAATTTATTAACTGCGGGATAAGTAATGAACAAGTCATTTTTATCTAAAAATGCTATATTTATTTTAGACACTATGCGTCCTTCATTTCTTTCATTTGCGAATGAATATAGGAACACAATAATTATAAGGAGTGCCCCTCCTTTTATATAATTCCATTTAAACTTCATGTGTCCATGCTTTTTTTATAGTTTCCACTTCTTCTCCTATATCGCCCGCCCCAATGGTCAGTATAATTTGAGCTTCTGTCTCTGCAACAATTTTTGGCAATGCTTCCTTGGATAATAGTTTTTTGCTGTTATTCTTTATTTTTTCCAATAACCATGTTGCACTAACCCCTTCTATAGGCAGTTCCCTGGCCGGGTAAATGTCCAAGAGGATCACTTCATCAAATTTAGAAAGGCTCTGTGCAAACTCATCTGCAAAATCACGGGTCCTGCTATATAAATGCGGCTGGAAAATAGCAAGTGTTTTCTTTTCAGGGTGCATTTCTTTAATAGCTGTATATACTGCATCTATTTCTGTAGGGTGATGTGCATAATCATCAATTAATATCTTTTCCTCGGTTTGAAGGTGATATGAAAAACGGCGCTTCACACCTTTAAATGTTTTTAGTGCTTCAGCGAGACGGCCAGTTGAATTGCCTAACTGTGCCGCCATCGCAAAAGCTACTAAACTGTTTAACAAGTTATGATGTCCTGGCTTGTTAAACTCAACGTCCCGAACAATTGTTTCGGGCGTTACCACATCAAAAACGTAGGTCGCATTTTTGATCTTCAAATTCTTTATACAGTAGTCGGAACCGTCTTCGATTCCATATGTAATGCCTTTTATGGGCAACCCTTTTCTTATGAATAATTTTCCTTTTGGTTTCAGCTTATTGGCAAATTCCTGAAAGGATTGTTCTAATGCCGATTTTTCTCCATAGATGTCCAAATGGTCTGCATCCATTGAGGTAATACATGCTATATCGGGCGATAATTGGAGAAAAGAACGATCATATTCATCTGCTTCCACAACGGTTACCTCCTCTCCTTCAAAAAGGAAATTGCTATTAAAATTTTCAGACACACCACCCAAGAACGCTGTTAAGGGAGTTCCTGTCTCATTGAGTATGTGTGCCAAAATGGACGAAGTTGTTGTTTTTCCGTGTGTTCCGGCTACAGCAAAGCAAAAAGAGTTTTTGGTGATGGCTCCCAGAACTTCTGAGCGTTTATAGATTTTGTAACCATTGTTTATGAAGTATGTTAACTCGGAATGACTAGAAGGTATCGCAGGCGTATAAACTACAATGCTATTTTCCGGATCTTTGTACATGGAAGGAACCAAGCTTATATCGTCTTGAAAATGGATAGGAATGCCCAATTTTATAAGTTCGGAAGTAATGGTGGTGGCCGTACGGTCATAACCGGCCACATTCTTGTTCATTTGCTTGAAATAACGTGCCAAGGCAGACATTCCGATACCTCCAATGCCTATAAAATAAATATTATGTACGTTTTTCAAGTTCAATTTATAATAGTTTTTCTATTTCGTCTACAATATGTTTGGTAGCTTCCGGCAGAGCCAGCTTCTTAATGTTTTCTCCTAATTTTTCTTGCATTTCTTCTGACTGAATTAATTTTGAGAATACGGGCTCAAAAGAAGTTTCTAGGTCTGGTTCTTTAATAAGCATCGCTGCTTGCTTATCTTCAATTGCTTTTGCATTTTTTGTTTGATGGTCTTCCGCGACATTGGGCGACGGAATAAAAATGACCGGCTTCCCTACAATACACAACTCAGAAACTGCACCGGCCCCTGCCCGCGATATGATAATATCCGCTGCGGCATATGCTAAGTCCATTTGATTGATAAACTGGTGTACATGTACCTGCTCTTTATTGTATTTTTTATAATCATTGTAATACAGCTCTCCACATTGCCAAATCAGTTGTGTATTGTATGTTTCAAAAAAATTCAACTCTTTCGCTATCAATTGATTTATCCTTCTGGCACCTTGACTTCCACCTATTACCAATACTGTCTTTTTATGTTTGTCTAAATCGAAATATGTTTTGGCTTCTTCAGTTTTTGATGCTATTTCTAAAAGGCTTGCACGAACCGGGTTTCCGGTTTTAACAATTTTATCTGCCGGAAAATACCGTTCCAACCCATCATATGCCACACATATTTTCTTTGCTTTCTTAGCAAGCATCTTGTTAGTAATACCGGGATAGGAATTCTGCTCTTGCAATACACATGAAATGTTTTTCTTAGCCGCTTTGTACAACAATGGCCCACTGGCATATCCACCTGTACCAATAACTATGCTTGGGTTTTCTCTGGTTATTATTTTCCGGGCTTTCCACAGGCTGCTTATCAGTTTGAACGGAAAAGAAAGGTTTTTTAGGGTGAGCTTACGTTGGATCCCTGATATCCAAAGACCTTCAATAGCATATCCGGCCTGAGGAACTTTCTCCATTTCCATCTTTCCTTTTGCTCCTACAAATAGAATCTCTGCTTTTGGAAAACGGAGTTTTAACTCATTGGCAATAGCTATGGCCGGGTAAATATGCCCGCCTGTTCCACCTCCTGATATTATGAATTTATAATTGCTCACTTAAAATATCTAATGGATGTATTTCTTGTGTTTCGTTTTCAGTTTCTTCTATTACTTCTTGTCGTTTGGCACTTACACTAAGTACAATTCCCAATGCCATACAGGTCATCCATATGGAAGTTCCTCCACTGCTTATCAGTGGTAATGTTTGGCCGGTAACAGGAAACAATTCTACAGCAACTGCCATATTGATAAGTGCCTGAAAAACAATGGGAAGTCCAACACCTATAACCAACAATTTCCCAAATACTGTCTCAGCCTTATGTGCCACAACGATTATCCGGAAAAGCAATAATGCATATAAGAACATTAAAATTAATCCTCCTGCCAACCCATATTCTTCTACAATTATGGCATAGATAAAATCAGAAGAACTTTGTGGTAGGAAATTCTTCATCACACTCTTTCCTGCCCCTAAACCTACTACTCCGCCGGTAGCAATGGCTATTTTGGCTTTTTCTACCTGATAATCTGCTTCAGTGTCTTCTTTATCTACAAAATTTTCTATCCGGCTCACCCAGGTATCCACTCGATTGGGAAATACCCCTGGAAGCGCCTTAGCTGTAAGCACAAACATTATTAATGTCAACAACCCTATACCTACTATGCTCATTATGTATTTTAAAGGATAACTTCCTATAAAACAAAGCATTAATACCATAGCAAAAATGATGGCAGTTGTAGAAAAATTTGCAGGTAATATTAATGCCAATACAATGAACACAGGAGTCCATAATGGCAAAATGGTTTCTTTAAATGTTACATCACGATCTTTTATTTTTGACAAGTACCTTGCTACATATATTAGTAATACTACAGAGGCTAGTGTAGATGTTTGGAAGGTAACGCCTACAAAAGGAACGCGGATCCATCTGCTGGCATTGGCACCATTGATAACGGTTCCTTGTGCCAAGGTATAAATCAATAAAAACAATACTACAGGCAATGCTATAATGGACAATCCACTGAAGTAACGATAGGGTATTTTATGTACGGCATAAATGATCGTAAACCCTAACAACAATAACATACCGTGTTTTAACAAGTGCCCAATGGTTGTTCCATTTCCTACTACATATACCAAATTAGTACTGGCGCTATACACCGGCAAAAAGGAAAATACAGCAAGTAGCGCTACTACAGCCCAGATAGCCTTGTCTCCTTTTATATTTTTAAAAATGGTATTCATGCAGTATTTGTGTAAATTATAATTTCCTTATTGCTTCCTTGAACTGTTGCCCCCTGTCCTCATAATTCTTAAAAAGGTCAAAGCTGGCACATGCAGGGGATAATAGCACATTATCTCCCTTTTCAGCTATATTGTAAGCTACTTTTACAGCTTCTTCCATGGAGAAGGTTTCTATCATGAGGTCTGTAATGTTTCCAAAAGCTTCTATTATTTTTGAATTATCCAGTCCCAAACAAATAATCGCTTTTACTTTTTCTCGTACCAATGGCATTAATGAGGTATAGTCGTTCCCTTTATCTTCACCACCAACAATCCACACTGTAGGGCGGGTCATACTATCCAATGCATAATAAGTTGCATTCACGTTTGTTGCTTTGGAATCGTTAATATACTGCACCTTATTGATCTTAAATGTTTTTTCTAAACGGTGTTCAGCTCCTTGAAAATTCTCAAGGCTTTCGCGAATGGTTTGTTTCCTTATTCTCAATATATGTGCTACTGCTGATGCCGCCATCGCATTTTTAATGTTGTGCTTGCCTTCTAAGGCTATTGTTTCTGTTGCCATTGTATAGGGTTTCTCTGAAATCTTTACTATTATGTTTTTATTTTCTAAATAAATCCCTCTTTCTAACTTTTTGTTAATTGAAAAAGGAATGTGTACTGCTTTTGTTTTATGATCGGCCAACCATTCGGTTATTACGTCATCATCTGCATCATAGATAAGGTAGTCTTCCGCTGTCTGGTTCATTGTTATTCTAAATTTTGAGTTGATATAATTCTCAAAATTATTGTCGTACCTGTCTAGGTGATCGGGAGTGATATTGGTGATTACGGCAATATGGGGCTTAAAATTTATAGTCCCGTCCAGTTGAAAGCTGCTTACCTCAAGCACATAGTTCTCTTTGGCTGTTTCAGCTACCATTTGGGCAAAACTATCTCCTATATTCCCAGCCATTCCAACATCCAGGCCTGCTTGTTCCAGTATATGGTACGTGAGCATGGTAGTTGTTGTTTTTCCATTACTTCCTGTTATTCCTATAAGGAGGGCATCCGTGTATTGTGATGCAAATTCTATCTCAGAAATCACAGGGACACCTCTTTTATGTAACTCTTCTACTAAAGGTATAGTATCAGGTATTCCGGGGCTCTTCATCACTATATCGGCATTGAATATCTTTTCTTTTGTATGATGCCCTTCTTCCCAATCAATCTCAAAATGTTTAAGAACGTTTTTATATTTCTCTGTTATGTTTCCTTTGTCAGAAACGAATACTTCATACTCTTTTTTCTTTCCTAATATGGCTGTCCCTACACCACTTTCTCCTGCTCCTAAGATTACCAGTCTTTTTTTTCTCTCGGGACCATTGTTCTCCATAATCCTTTTTTAGCGCAATTTTAATGTTACAATTGTGAATATGGCCAGCATAATCCCTACAATCCAAAACCGGGTAACGATCTTACTTTCGTGATATCCTTTTTTCTGATAATGATGGTGCAATGGTGACATTAAAAATACCCGCCTGCCTTCTCCGTACTTTTTCTTTGTGTGTTTGAAATAGCTCACCTGTATCATTACAGATAGTACTTCAGCTAAAAAAATCCCGCATAAAAGTGGTATTAGCAATTCTTTCCTAACAGCCACTGCTATTACTGCTATGATACCTCCTATCGTAAGGCTCCCTGTATCTCCCATAAATACTTGTGCCGGATACGTATTGTACCATAAGAATCCTACCAACGCCCCAACAAATGCGCTGATATATATTGTCATTTCTCCTACTCTTGGGATGTACATAATATTGAGGTAATTAGAGAAAATGATATTACCAGATACCCATGCGAAAATCCCTAATGTGAGTACAATAATTGCAGATGATCCTGCAGCCAGCCCATCGACGCCGTCGGTGAGGTTTGCCCCATTTGATACGGCTGTTACAATGAGTATTACTAAGGGGATGAATATGAGCCATGCATATTTTTTGTACTCATCTCCCATCCATGATATGATTGTTGTATAATCAAACTCATTATTCTTGGTGAATGGAATGGTTGTTTTGGTTGATTTTTCTTCAGGAGCAAATTCTCTTTTGTCCACTGTATTCATAATCACTTCCCGTTGCGTATCTGTAGAAGGGAGTTCCTCTCTAACAGTAACTCCAGGGTGGAAATAAAGGGTTGTCCCAACAATGACCCCAAGTCCTATCTGTCCTAAAACCTTAAACTTCCCCTTAAGACCTTCTTTATCTTTTTTGAATATTTTAATGTAATCATCTATAAAACCAATAGCTCCCATCCAAAGGGTAGAAACTATAAGTAAAAGGATATATACGTTGTCAAGTTTTGCAAATAACAATACTGGTATTAAGGTTGCTAGGATAATAATGATCCCTCCCATGGTAGGGGTTCCGGCTTTTTCGTTTTGTCCTTTTAATCCAAGTTCTCGAATGGTTTCACCTACTTGCTTTTTTCTTAAAAAGTTTATAATCCTTTTTCCATAGATAATGGCAATGAGTAATGACAGAATTGCCGACATGGCCGCACGGAAAGATATAAACTGGAACAGTCCGGCTCCCGGGAACTGGTAATATTTTTCTATATATTCAAATAAATAATATAGCATCGCTTTATTTTCATTTATTTAGTTGGGCCAATGTTTCTTTTACTATTTTGTAATCGTCAAAATCTATGCGTTTTCCGTTTGTTTCCTGATAGGTCTCGTGCCCTTTACCGGCAATGAGAATAATGTCTTTATTATTTGCTAACTGACATGCCGTTTTTATCGCTTGTTTCCTATCGATCACAGCCATGGTTTTTTTATAGTTCTGAGGTGCCACACCTGCTTCCATATCATCAATAATGGCCTGGGCATCTTCGGTCCTTGGGTTGTCAGAGGTAAAAATGGCTTTAGTGCTTAATGTAGCAGCAATATTTGCCATTACAGGACGCTTTGTTTTATCCCTGTCACCGCCACATCCTACAACGGTAATAAGTTCTTCGTTCCCTGTTCGGATATTGTTAATGGTTTCCAATACATTTTTCAAAGCATCAGGGGTATGGGCATAATCAACAATAGCGGTTATTTTTTCTTTTGAGACGAAGTATTGAAAACGACCTGCTACGCTATCCAGCTCACTTATATAGCGAAGGGTTTCTAGAACATCCAACCCTAAAATGTTGGCAGTAGCATAAATGCATAGAATGTTATATGCATTGAAGCTCCCAATAAGTTTTGTCCATATTTCATGCTCCCTTATTTTTAACAGCAATCCGTCAAATTGATTTTCCAGGACTTGTCCTTTAAAATCTGCATACGATTTTAACGCATAGCTATATATTTTGGCTTTGGTGTTCTGCACCATAAACAACCCGTTCTTATCATCTATATTCGTCAGGGCAAAAGCTGTTTTCGGAAGTTGGTCAAAAAATGTTTTTTTGACATCTCTGTAGGCTGCAAATGTTTTATGGTAATCTAAATGATCCTGTGTAATGTTTGTAAATATCCCACCGGAAAAATGCAATCCTTCCGTTCTTTTTTGATGAATGCCATGTGAACTCACTTCCATAAAACAATAGCTCACCCCTGCATCATTCATCATTTTCAGGTATTTATTTATAGCAAGCGAGTCAGGAGTCGTATGTGTTGCTTCGTATGCTGTATCATCTATATAAATCCTTACTGTTGATAAAAGCCCTACTTTAAACCCTACTTTTCTGAACAATTGGTACAACAACGTGGCAACAGTAGTTTTTCCATTGGTGCCTGTTATTCCAATAAGCTGTATAGTATCAGATGGGTTCTCATAATAGTTGGCTGCCATTATAGCTAAGGCAGTTTGACTGTCTGCTACCTCAATATAGGTGACCCCATTAATAATGTCATTAGGAAGTTGCTCACAGATAATTGCTTTCGCCCCTAATTCAATAGCTTTTTTTATGTACTGATGCCCGTCTGTTATAGTTCCTTTTATTGCAACAAACACATCATCTGATGAAACCTTTCGAGAATCAAAATGAAGTCCGTTTACATATACGTTTGTACTGCCTGCTACAGCATTAATGCTCACTTTATATAATATGTCTTTTAAAAACATCATGATAATTCCAGTACAATTGTTTTATTGGGTGTAATTTTTTCTCCTGCTTCTAACGATTGTTTTTTTACTTTCCCATTCCCTCCTTTTATACTTACTTTCAATCCTAAATTTTCTAATAAAGAAACTGCATCCATTCCGCTCATCCCTTTCACATTGGGAACTGCCCGATATTCTTTCTGAATCCTTGTATAGTATTGCTCATAATCTTTATCAGTTTTAATATTCCGGGTTTCTAATTTTTCAATAACATCAACAGCGGGTGTTGTTATGTATATTTTTTGGGCAATGCTTTTAAATACAGGACCGGACACATCTGCACCATAATACCCTTTACTTTTATCAGGTTCGTGGATAACTACTATACAAGAATATTTAGGGTTATCGGCCGGGAAATATCCAACGAATGAAGAGATGTATTTTAATTTGTCTGAGTCTCTGCTCGCATAGTCTTTTTGTGCAGTTCCTGTTTTTCCGGCAATTGGAAAATTTTGCACATTCAGGTCATTTCCGGTTCCATGTTTTTTTTCCACTACATTTCGCAAAAGTTGTTTTGCCTTAGCTAGCGTTTCTTGTGAACATATCGATGGGTTCAGCACTTCTCTATCAAAACGCATTACCGGTTTGTCCCATTCTTTTACTTCTTTTATCAATCGGGGCTTCACCATTTCCCCGTCATTGGCCACGGCATTGTAGAAGGTCAATATCTGTAGTGGTGTAAGGGATACTCCGTACCCGTATGCCATCCATTGTAAGGAGATGCCGCTCCAGTTTTTCTTATCGTTCGGATGTGGTATATATGGCTTTCCTTCTCCTTTTATAGAAAGTCCTAATTGTTCGTTAAGCCCCATATTATAAAGGCGATCAACAAACTTTTTTGGGTTTTCACCATAGAATTCGTCAATGATTTTTACGATTCCTACATTTGAAGATACCTCAAAGGCTTCTGATGCTGAAATAACCCCATATCCTCCTTTTTTAGAATCACGGACTTTTTTGCCATAAAAAGAAATTTCTCCCTTTTCAGTGTCCACTGTATAGCTAGTGTCTATTACTTTATCTTCCAGCGCAGCAATCAAACTCATCAGTTTAAAGGTAGAACCTGGCTCCCCTGATTCCCCCACGGCATAATTTAATCGTTCGTAATAATTTCCGTCTTTTGCTTTTCCAAGGTTAGAGATCGCTTTTATTTCCCCTGTCTTTACTTCCATCACTACTACAGACCCATGGTCAGCTTCATACTTTTGCAACTGCTCCATCAGGGCGTGGTGTGTAATGTCTTGGATATTTATATTAATGGTAGAAACAACATCATATCCATCTTTAGGCTCTATCTCATTGTCATCATTAATCGGTTTCCATTGGCCTTTTGCAATTTTTTGTTTCAATTGCTGACCTTCCTTTCCTTTTAAATAATCACTAAATGCCCCCTCAAGGCCTACACTGATCACTTCTCCTTTTTCGTTGTAACGTTCATATCCTACGCTACGTTCTGCTATATCTCCCAACGGGTGTTCCCTCACTGTTCGTTGCTCTGTAATAAGCCCTCCTTTATAGGTTCCTAAATTGAATAAAGGGAATTTTTTCAACCGCACATATTCCGTATAGCTAAGGTTTTTGGTAATGGCCAAATAGCGGTTCTTGGTAACACGTGCTTTTGTAAATATATTCCGGTAGTATGAAGATGGTTTGCCCAGCATTTTTGATAGTGAGTCAGATAGCCCCCGTAGTTGTTCCTTAAAATCATTATCCTTAGGGGCTACTGCGTCAAAACGGATATCATACCGGGTTACGGAAGTTGCCAAAAGACTGCCATCATCAGCATACAAATTGCCTCTGTTAGCAGGTATTACAAAGTTTTTGATCGTCCGCTCTTCTGCTAGCTTTTTATACTTACTCCCTTCTGCTATTTGAATATATATAAGCTTTCCGGCTACTGCAATCACAAATAGGAACATACAGCCTGCTATAAAATACAACCTGTTTAATATGTTCTTTTCTGTTGTTGGCATGTAACTTTTATTTCTGTTGAACGATTTTTATTTTCTTAGGTGGCGTTGATGAAGGTGACAAACCTTTTTCTCTCACCCTTTCTGCAACAGTTGATTCTAATTTTAATTTTTGTAAAGCCGAACGGACATCTACAAACTCACTTTTCAATTCTTTTACCTCATTATTTAAATTGGCTATTTGCATTACTTTTTTGTCCACACTATGGGCACTGGCAATCATTATTACTGCCAATACAGAAGCAAAAAGGATAAAACGCCAATTTTTTATTGCATCTTCGCTCACAAGAAACCTGCCTTTTAATATGTCCATGAAGTTTCTTTTCATAACCTTTCCGCGATTCTTAATTTGGCGCTCCGCGCCCTATTGTTTTCTTGTATCTCTATTTCAGATGGTGTTATCAGTTTGCCTATTTTTTTAAAAGGTACTTCCACATTTCCATAAAGGTCTTTTTCCGGTGTGCCTTCAAACATTCCATCACGTATAAACCGCTTTACTAAGCGGTCTTCTAAAGAATGATAGCTTATTATTGCCAACCTTCCTCCTTTTTTAAGCACTTCAGGGGTTTGCTCTAAAAATGTTTTTAATGCTGTTATTTCTTGATTGACTTCAATTCGAATAGCTTGATAGACTTGTGCCAGCACCTTATACTCCCTGTGTTTTGGCAACAGGTGATTTATGGCTTCCCTTAGTTCTGTGGACGTTTTTATAGGGGCAGCACCTCTCTTTTTTATAATAGCACCGGCCAGTGCATTAGCATTCTTAAGTTCGCCATAGGTATAAAAAATAGTTTTTAGGTGCTTTTCTTCATAGTCATTGATCACATGGTAAGCGGAAAGCGCATTTTTTTGATCCATTCGCATATCCAGATCACCTTCAAAACGCGTTGAAAAACCTCTTTCTGCTACATCAAATTGGTGCGAAGACACCCCCAAATCTCCTAGGATTCCGTCTACTTTTGTTACACCATAGAATTTCAAATACTGTTTCATAAACCTGAAATTCTCATTTATAAGCTTAAACCGGTTATCATCTATTGCATTCACCTGTGCATCTTTGTCTTGGTCAAAGGCAAACAATTTGCCCTCTTTGCCCAATCGGTTTAATATTTCTCTGGAATGGCCCCCGCCGCCAAAAGTCACATCTACATATATGCCGTCTTCTCTAATGGCCAATCCATCAACTGACTCTTTTAACAATACAGGGTTATGATAATTCGTCTGTATCATCGCCTCCCATTACTTCTTCGGCTAAATCCGCAAAATCAACCGCAGCATCATCAATAGCCTGTTCATAATTGTTCTTATCCCATATCTCAATGATGTTGATAGCAGAAGAAACCACAATTTCTTTTCGGATCCCTGCAAAATCAACCAAATCTTTCGGAATGAGCAATCGTCCTGCAGCATCTACTTCCACCACTTTTACACCTGCCGTAAACCTTCTGATAAAATCATTGTTCTTCTTTTTAAACCGGTTGAGTTTGTTTACCTTTTCCATCAGCACATTCCATTCATCCATAGGATATAGTTCCAAACATGGCTGAAACACCGCCCGCTTCATTACAAAGCCTTTCTGTAGCATGGGCACAAGCTGGTTTTTCAAAGCCACAGGAATCATGATCCGCCCTTTCGCATCTGCTTTGCATTCATATGTGCCTATAAAAGTATTCACCTGTTTTTGTTCGGTTTACGATATCCGTTTTTCAAATATATGGAAATATTTACCACATTTTACCACATTTTACCACTTTGTTGATAAAATTTAACTTTTAAAGGTTAACCTGCATTAAAACACTCATTTTGAGATGTTAAAAACTTCATCAAAAAAAATTTGAGAAAGAAATTCCGTAAGTCAAAACCCTTTTTTAGTGTATTTTAAAAACAGTGGATGATATAATACTGAAATCCCTATATTTGTTTCCTTAGAATTGTAACTGGCCTGAAATGCTCAATAGGATTAAGAAAGAAAAAAAGTTTAGTTACCTGGAAGTTGGCGAAGGCATCCCTATGATTATTTTGCATGGGCTTATGGGGGGGTTGAGCAATTTTGAAGAAGTTTCCGACCACTTCTCTAAAAAAGGCTACAAAGTCCTTATTCCTGAACTGCCTGTTTATGGTATGTCCCTATTAAAAACAAATGTAAAGAGCTTTGCTGTTTTTCTTGAACGGTTTATTGAACACAAGGGTTTAGATCAGGTTATTCTACTGGGAAACTCTCTCGGCGGGCATATCGGTCTGCTCCACACAAAATTATACCCCGATAAGGTAAAAGCCCTCGTTATTACCGGAAGTTCCGGGCTTTATGAAAGTGCTATGGGAGATGGTTACCCTAAAAGAAGTGACTATGAATTCATCAAGAAAAAAAGTCAGGATGTCTTTTATGATCCGGAGGTAGCCACCAAAGAAATTGTAGATGAGGTATATACTACCGTAAATGACCGGAATAAATTGATAAAAACACTTGCCATTGCCAAAAGTGCCATACGGCACAATATGGCAAAGGACCTGCCGAGTATGCACACTCCTACCTGTATTATATGGGGCAGGAATGACACGGTAACTCCTCCTAATGTAGCAGAAGAGTTTCATCAACTGTTACCTGACTCTGAATTGTTTTGGATTGATAAGTGTGGACATGCCCCTATGATGGAACATCCTAAGGAGTTTAATCAGCTATTGGATGCATGGTTGACCAAGAGAGGTTTGTAATTCACTTTTCATGAAAATTAAATCTGCGGAATTTATTATCAGTAATTCTGATGTGGACAAATGCCCTAAAGAGCATATTCCGGAATATGCTTTCATTGGAAGGTCAAATGTTGGCAAATCATCCTTAATTAATATGCTTACCGAGCGGAAGCACCTGGCAAAAACATCCGGCCGGCCGGGAAAAACACAACTGATCAACCATTTTAAAATAAATAATGAATGGTTTCTAGTAGACCTACCCGGATATGGATATGCACGTGTTTCAAAAACTGCCAAAAAAACATTTCAAAAACTTATCACGACATATTTTGAAAAACGCAAGCAATTGGCCGCTGCTTTTGTATTGATCGATTTACGGCATGCCCCACAAAAAACCGACCTGGAATTTATGCAATGGCTTGGCGAAAACCATATCCCTTTTTCTATTGTTTTTACAAAAGCCGATAAATTAAAGCCCGGGGCCATTGAACGGAACCTCCAACAGTATACTTCAAAAATGTTAGAACACTGGGAAGAAATGCCAAACCATTTCATTACCTCTTCATTAAACAAAAATGGAAGGGATGAACTCCTGGCATATATTGACCAGATAAATACCGAATTGAAGAAAGAGGGTGCCTGAAAAATCATAAAAACTCTAAATATGTCATATTGAGCGTCCCGATAGCTATCGGGACGAAATATTTGATTCTCAATTGCGTATGATTCTCGACTGCGCTCGAATTGACAGAAAAACATGTTTTTTGGATACCCTCTTTATAACCTATGCAACTAAGCCCATCTTTTCCATAGCAAAAGCCTCCAAAGCTTCGTCTAAGGAGTAGCCCTCATATTTAAGTCGGTATTTTACCGTAACCTCAGGTGTCCTTTTCATTTCCTCATAAAGGTATTCTTTGTACTTCCATGGAAGGCTCTTGAAAGGGCGCCTGCGCTTGCCATCTACCCATACCAAACGTTGCTTGTCCTCTTCATAAAGAATCTCTACAGGCTTGGGCTCTCGCAGCTTCCTGGCCATCATTTCATACATACGCTGTTCGTTTTTAATTTCCGGGGTGTGATTGATGCGGAGTATCATTGTTGTTAGTTTTTAGTTAAAAGGTTTTATAGTTTTATAGTTTAATTGTTTAGGGTTTAGTTGTTCTGTTTACTCGTCCCTTCTCACTATTTCCTATTCACTTGTCCAGTTTATAGTCTATTCGTTTAAAAGTTTAGGGGTTAAATAGTTCTTTTTTCTTTTCGCTAATCGCACTTTCCTTTTCATTCTTCGCTAGTTCACAGTTGACAGCTTTAAGCTGAAAGTTTTTTCTTTGATTAGTCTTTAACTTTACTATTCGCTCTTTCCTTTCCCCTCTTTCCTCATTCTAATTTGCAACTCCCCAATTCGTAATTCATAATTTACTTTCAATTATTTCTATTAATTCTTGGTAAATTTTTTTTGCTTTTTCTGTATTTACATTTCGCTTTCCTTTTATAATAAGCCGTACATATTGCCCGCTACATTGATGCTTTCTTCCTACCCAATCTCCATACCCGTAAAGTATTTTTTGTGCTTCTTCGGTAAAGTTGGCTATCATTTTGCTAAATTTGTTTGGATTGTGAGATAAAAATATTTCATTTGGAATTATTATGCAAGTATTTTGCTTAAAATTTTATCATTTTACTTTAACTTATTGCTTTATTAAATGAAAATGAACACTATAGGGGAGCGATTGTCTTTCCTTATCCATAGAAAAGGTGTAAAAGCATATCGGGTAGCTAGCGAAACAGGGATTTCCCAGGCTACCATAAGTAGAATTATAAATAAAAACCAAAAGCCCAATATTGCTACCACAAAAGTTTTATGTGCCTATTTTGGGGTTACGGAAGATTGGTTGTTGACAGGGAGAGGAAATACATATAAAAATGAGCACCCCTCTGAGCAAAATATAATAAAAGAAGAAACTGTACAATACTATACAAATATAAAAGACAAGTTTATTGAAATAACCCCACTGGATATTGTGATCTATATTATGGGAAATAAAAAGCAATTATTAAAAAATGACGATTTTAAATTGCTTATAGAAAATCTTGGCAAACAAGTATTTGAAGAAAAATACACTCAAAAAATTGAATACCTTGAAAACCTTGTAGAAACACTTGTTAAAAAAACAGGAAAATAACCTGTATTTCTGCTATTGTAGAAGGTAGGTATGCATTGAAAAGTTAAGTTTTTTACTTTTCTTTTTTAATATTTCGGCGCGAGCAACTAATTTCTCCATATTAATTTCACGCATCTGATTTTCTTCTTCAAGTTGTTCTCTCATTATTTTTAATAACCTTTCTAGTGCTTTTTCTGAGAGAAGTCCTTCATATTTTTCTAATATGTACGCTTGCTCGTTATTCAATACCTTTTTTTAATGTTTTATATGCATCTTCATCATACTCTTTCACATCTTCAGGGGCTACATATTTATCTCGTGCCTCCACTAAGATAAAATCTCCTAAAACCTTAACCATTTTCTTTAAGTTTCTTATCTGTAATGAGAAAAAGCGAAGCCCCTTCCGCAAAAAATAAATCATTACATAAAAGAAAATTATAAAAACTGCTGTATAATACCAGAAGTAATCTTTTTCAATTATACTTTCATCTCGCATTATATACATAAATTGAACAGAAAAAGCAGCTAAAGGAGAAAGATAACTCCATCGCTTAGGTTTAAAAAAGGTACTAAATAAAATCAGTATTGGAGAAATTGTTTGACTAATTGACCATATATAAGCATCTAAATCATAATAATAATCAGGAACATAACTAAAAGTGACATTAAAATAGTTAATGATCTTATCAGCATACAAGATCAACCCTGATAAGATCATTAATAATGTACCAAAAAAAGATTTAATCACCGTTGCCTGGTCTCCGGATCTTATATTTATCGGTTCCTTGTTCATATAAATTATCTTCTGTAGCTTGGTCATTAGTACATGCTATAAATGTTACCGAGCTTACGAATACGATAAATGCGACTAACAATACTTTTTTCATTTTAAGTTGGTTTTATTATTATACTTCACAAGTATAATTGATAAACCTACTTAGGGTTAGCGTATTATCGTATAGTTATCCTTATTTTACGAAGGCTAATATATAAAAAATTGAACCTCAAATTTAATTTGTTTGGATTATTTACAACTATAATATTTACAATAGTTTACAAATAAAAACAACGAAATAAAAAGCGCATATATATTATGGTTTTACAGTAGCTTTTATGAAAGTTTTTTCTTTAATTAAAGTATGCTTTATCATTTCGAAAAGATCCTGATGACAGTCAGGAGGATGTGAAAAGTCCAAAAAAAAAATTTAATCGCCTCCTCCTGGTCTTCTGACTTTAACAGTATCGGTTCCTTGTTCATATAAATTATTCTCTGTAGCTTGGTCATTGGTACATGCTGTAAATGTTACCGAGCTTACGAATACGATAAATGCGACTAACAATACTTTTTTCATTTTAAGTTGGTTTTATTATTATACTTCAGAAATATAATTTATAAACCCACTTATAATTAGCGTATTATCTTATAGTTACTATTATTTTATGAAGGCTAATATATAAAAAATAGAACCTTAAATATAATTTGTTTGAATTATTAACAACTACTTTATTTTCAATAACTTATAAATAATATATTGTTACACAGAATACGTTTTTTAATTATGGTTTTACAATAATTAAAATGAAAGTTTTTTCTTTATCATTTCGATTCCTTTGTAATGCAAAGGTGAAAAACCAATAAAAATTTCTTAAAAGATAAAATAAGATCTCTCTCCCGATAGCTATCGGGACGTTATCCTCCTTCAAAATGATTTGGGTAATTATTTATTCAATTCTAACTTTTCGGCAAAGTATTCACAGAAATCCTTCATGGTAGCGGTCATTTTTTCATCTTGGGTGGCTTTATAAAAGGTATCGCTCATTGTTAACAATGTCTGGTGAAAAAATTGTTTCATTTCATCAACAGGCATGTCCTTTGTCCACAGGTCTATACGTAGTGTTTCTTTATTGCTTCCATCCCATACAGAAAGTAGCATGGCTTTAGCTTCTTCTTCATTTATCCCTCCGTCTTGTGCACTCCATGTCAATTTTTCCGGCACCCTGTTTTCATCGAGTGCGACTGTAAGCTTTATATCTGAAACGTGTTTGGCAGCCATTATTTTTTTGGTTTGTATTGTGAATTTTCAAAGATGGCCCTCCCGGGTGTTGTTATCATTTTTTGTAAAGATACATCATTATTGCCCATATAAGCTGTTACAATCTGCCAGCCGATAAACCTTCCCAATTGCCCCGGGGATTCATTGTCCAATTCCAGATAAAACTTGGAAAAAGGAGCCGGGTTTATAAATCGGGGCTGTAGTTTTCTGTCTGTGGAAAACAACAGGCTTTGCTCAACAAAATACTGCCATATTTCACGTTCATTGGCCATGGCCCAATCCCATTCTTCAGGGGTATATCCCATAATTTCCGCATTGGATTTTTTGGGCAACAAAATGCTTTTTATATATAGCTGCTTGCCGTAATAGGTTATCTGTGATAAAAAATCACGTTCGGTAAGATAAGGCAATTGTTTCTCTGCAAAAGCTTCTGCTACACCCACTATGAGTTGCTCTTTTTTTAAATTTTTCCGCAAGTACTTCTGAATCCCTTCATAAAACCGGTGGTCTTCACCTAAATAATTATCTAAGGCAATCAACAAAAGACTATCGGTATAGATTACACTATTATTATAATCCACATCAGAAGTAACAGTAACTACCTTCGGAACTGCCTCTTCAGGAAAATAATATTTCACATGTTTAAAAAATGCTTCGAGTGCCGCTTTTTCTTTTTCAAAATCTGAAAATTTACTGTTCACTTCTTCAAAAAGCACCTTCTGTAATGAATCTTGCATACGGCCTGTCCATACACTATCGGGAAATTGCTCCGGAAACAGGTACGGATATTTGTTTTTCAAGCCGGGCAAGTCATCCGGGGATGCTTTGGCAAAGGCACGGTCAAATCGGTCAACAATAACTTCAACCTGTATTTTTGCTATTTCTTTTTCAATCTTTTTTTTATTGTTGCAACTTACTATTACCAACAATAGAAATAGTATTGACGTAAAATTCTTCATAATTCTGTTCTAAAAATATCTGGCCTTGTTTCTAAAAACGCCCATCATTTTCAATAATTATATGATAAGCCTTATTTTTGGCAAAAATAGCTTATAAAAAACAACCTTGATAAAATGGATACTAAAAGCGTAGTTGATCATATTGTAAAATGGCTGAAAGCATATAGTGAA
This sequence comes from Leptobacterium meishanense, assembly GCF_037645805.1. Taxonomy (NCBI): domain Bacteria; kingdom Pseudomonadati; phylum Bacteroidota; class Flavobacteriia; order Flavobacteriales; family Flavobacteriaceae; genus Leptobacterium; species Leptobacterium meishanense. The sequence goes on along the minus strand of NZ_JBBEXE010000003.1, from coordinate 185,313 downwards.
AATGCTGGCACAAAAGGTTTTGTAGTCGGAATATCTGGGGGGATTGATTCTGCGGTTACCTCCACATTATGTGCGCGCACCGGTTTACCTGTATTGTGTATGGAAATGCCGATACATCAGGCCAAAGAACAAATAACCCGGGCATCAGAGCATATAAAGTGGTTAAAAAGCCACTATGCAAACGTGGCTTCTGAGCAAACAGACCTGACACCGGTTTTTGATAGTTTAGTGGCCTCTTTCCCTAAGGTTGAAAATGAAGAAGAGCGGTTTATGTCCCTAGCCAATACACGTGCACGGTTACGGATGACCACTTTATATTATTTCGCAGCATTAAAAGGGTATTTAGTTGCCGGAACGGGAAATAAGGTGGAAGATTTTGGGGTTGGTTTTTATACAAAATATGGTGATGGCGGTGTGGACCTAAGCCCTATTGCCGACCTGTTAAAAACAGAGGTCTATGAAATAGGGGCCTATTTAGGCATTAACAATGCTATTTTAGAAGCACCTCCCACAGATGGCCTTTGGGGGGACAATAGGACTGATGAAGACCAAATAGGTGCTACATACCCTGAATTGGAATGGGCCATGAGTATGGTGGATAAAGGTAAAAAAGTAACTGATTTTTCAGGAAGGGAAAGAGAAGTAATGAATATCTATCTGAAATTAAATACAATTAATAAGCATAAAATGCTACCTATCCCTGTATGTAAAGTTCCCGTTGATCTAAAAAAATAGGCAATAGAGCGAAAATATGTTAACTTTTTGTTGTAAGTAGATTTTTTAACTACTTTTACCTTTGATTCTATGTAATATAGAATTATTTTAACAGGGTTCTTCTGGCTCTGAGCTTTGTTAAAATTCAGTATAGATTAACAAAAAACCATTTTAATTATGATTAAAGTTCTTGTGGCTGATAGCCATCCTATTGTACAAGCAGGAGTTGCTGCTGTATTGAACAACTCTAAGGAAGTTCAGATCTCGGGAACTGTAAGTACTACGTCAGAACTATTCAGCTTTCTCGCTAAGAAAAAGCCGGATATAATTCTACTTGAAATGGATATTCCAGAAGTTAACGGGGTAACCGCACTTCGAAAAATCAAAAAAGAGTATCCTGAAGTTAAAGTATTAATGTACAGCGGTCAGCCAGAGGACGTATATGCTATCAGTACATTGCGTGCCGGTGCTTCAGGTTATTTGGCAAAAACTGCCGATACCGCTCTTATTGCCGACGCAATCAAAAAGATTGTAGGAGGTGGAGTATTCATTACTAATGAATTGGCCCAACGACTTGCTGTTGACGAAACAACTAACAAACCTCGAAGGTTCTTTAGGAAACTATCGACCCGTGAAATTGAGGTGTTAAAGCTTTTGGCAGCAGGAAAACGCAACAAACATGTTGCAGAGGAATTAGATCTCAACGAAAAAACAGTAAGTACTTACAAAGCTCGATTAATGCGCAAGCTTAATGTTGACAATTTAGTTGACTTATTACAGCAAGCCAAAGCCTTAGAATTGTTGCAGTAGTCTACAAAACCCTATTTAGTTTTTTAGATAACAACTTTTTTAATTGATGGTAATTCACGATTTCTTCCAAGACATCGTGATTACCATCTTTTTTTTCAATGGTCTTTTCTCCCAATGCTGCTACCCGTCTATCTATAAGAAAACAACGAAGATTTAGAATAGTTTCGTTAACTAATTGTGGAACCGTATAGTTTTTATCTTTCACATATATGTTTTTTCGTTCCCAATTATGGAGCATGTACTTTTCTTCATCCATTTGAATAGAAGCTATTTCTGAGGCTATTTCTGCCTGTACTTCCTTAATATAATCTTCTATAACAAATTTTTCGTCTTCATGAAGTTTTGAAATTAAGCCATAGTATATTTGTTTGAATACAGGGTTTGTAAGTTCTACTTCATCTTGTTGTAATTCCAAATATATTTTTTCAAATACTTTCATCCGATGTTGTTCCGGCTCCAGGGTCAACTCTCCTTTTTCATTCTCTTTTAAAATGAAATCATCAAAATCTTCTTCTTTATTGCCATAAAGCAGCAAAATCTGAATAATCTTTCGCTCCAATTCATTTTGGACATCTACCTTTTCTATTTGAGCTTCGTTCCTTACTACCTCAAAAGCTTTTCGCTGCTGCTTATAGCGTTTGTTTGCTTCTGTTATTTCACTGCGGTTAATTTGGGCAAGTGTGTTAAACAGTACTTCTTCCGAAATGTCCATTATTTTAGCACACTCTTGCAGGTAAACTTCTCGTTGGATCCTATCTGGTATTTTGGAAATACTCATCACAATATCCCGAATCGTCCCTGCTTTTTTTACCGGGTCATTTTGGGACTCCTCTACCAACAGCGATGCTTTGAATTGAATAAAATCTTTTGATTTTTCATCAAGGTACAGCACCAAGTCTTCATAAGTGTTCTTCCGTGCAAAACTATCCGGGTCATCTCCTTCCGGAAACGTACATACTTTCACGTTCATTCCCTGTTCTAAAATCAAGTCGATACCGCGTAGAGAAGCGCGTAGTCCTGCCGCATCCCCATCAAACAACACCGTAATGTTTTTTGTAAGACGGTTTATCAAACGTATCTGTTCGGGGGTCAGTGCCGTTCCACTTGAAGCAACTACATTTTGAATCCCTGTTTGATGAAATTGGATAACATCAGTATAGCCTTCTACCAAATAACAGTTATCTTCTTTGGCAATGGCTTGCTTGGCATGGTAAATACCATAAAGTATTTTACTTTTATGATAAATCTCACTTTCAGGGGAGTTCAGGTATTTAGCGGCTTTTTTGTCATTTTTCAAAATACGGCCACCAAATCCCAATACACGTCCACTCATGGAATGGATAGGGAATATGACACGTCCCTTAAAGCGGTCAAATTGTTTGTTTTGAGTATCAGGCCCTATGCCTTCTTTTACAATGGTAAGCCCTGTTCTTTCTAAAAATTCAAGGTTATACCCTTTTGAAAGGGCTTCTTTAGTAAAGGCTTCCCATTCATCTAAGGAATACCCTAACCCAAATTTTTTAATAGTTTGATCCGTAAACTCTCTTTCTTTAAAATAGGTTAAGCCTATTGCTTTTCCTTGCTCTGTGTTCCATAGGGTCTCTTCAAAATATTTTTGGGCATATTCAGAAACCAAGTACATACTTTCCCGCTCATTGGCTTTTTCTTTTTCTTCATTGGTCTGTTCGGTTTCTTCTATTTCAATATTGTATTTTTTAGCGAGGTGCTTTATGGCTTCCGGATAAGTGAAATGTTCATGTTCCATCAAAAATGCCACCACATTCCCTCCTTTTCCACTACTAAAGTCTTTCCATATTTGTTTTACCGGCGAAACTACAAAACTGGGGGTGCGTTCATCAGTGAAAGGGCTCAACCCTTTATAGTTTGCCCCCGTTTTTTTTAGCTGCACAAAGTCCCCTATTACTTCCTCCACACGGGCCGCATCAAATACTTTGTCTATGGTAGCTTTTGTAATCAATTATTTTGTTTTGTAATGAAGTAAAAATAATGAAATTTAGCTTTTAATCCCTTGTATTTATACTGTTTACTTTTTCCGCTCAATAACGTAGTTGACCATTGTTCGCAACGCTATTTTATGTTCGGAATCGGGGTATTCAGCAAGTAAACGGAGGGCTTCTTCTTGAAATGTGGCCATCTTTTTTTCAGCGTAATCCAACCCTCCACTGTCTTTAACAAATTTGATCACTTTTTTAACCCGTTTTTTATCCTTGTTATGGTTTTTTATGGAGTTAATGAGCCAGCTTTTTTCTTTTTTGTCACAATTATTGAGTGTATATATAAGCGGAAGTGTCATTTTCTGTTCTTTGATATCAATTCCTGTGGGTTTTCCTATAGGTCCATCGGTGTAATCAAACATATCATCTTTTATTTGAAAGGCCATTCCTATAAGTTCGCCAAACTTGCGCATCTTTTCTACTTCAGGCGAACCCGGTTTTACGGAACAAGCCCCCAAACTGCAACAAGCTGCTATAAGTGTCGCTGTTTTTTGACGGATAATTTCATAGTAAACCGCTTCTGTGATATCCAACCTTCGGGCTTTTTCTATTTGAAGCAATTCCCCTTCACTCATTTCACGAACTGCCACCGAGATAATTTTTAATAAGTCAAAGTCATTATTATCAATAGAGAGCAGTAAGCCTTTTGATAAGAGGTAATCACCAACTAAAACGGCAATTTTGTTTTTCCACAAGGCATTAATGGAAAAGAACCCCCTGCGACGGTTACTATCATCCACTACATCGTCATGTACCAAGGTCGCTGTGTGAATTAACTCAATGACCGAAGCTCCTCTGTATGTACGTTCATTTACTTTTCCTCCTGACACCATTTTTGCAACTAAAAACACAAACATGGGGCGCATTTGTTTTCCCTTTCTGTTAACGATGTAGTAGGTAATACGATTGAGGAGCGCTACTTTAGAAGACATGGATTCGTAGAACTTTTTCTCAAAAAGTTCCATTTCTTCATGTATAGGTGCTTTTATTTGTTCTACAAGCTTCATATAGGATTCAAAGATACGGTTTCAATTAAATAATATTAATTATGCTTATTGGCAAGCTGTCCGCATGCCGCATCTATGTCTTTTCCACGGGAACGACGAACAGTAACGGTGATATTGTGTTGTTCTAATTGTGTTATGTATTGATTAATTATACTTTCTTCTGCTTGCTGAAACATCCCATCATCTATAGGGTTATATTCTATAAGGTTTACTTTGGCAGGGGCAAATTTGCAAAAGGTAATGAGAGCCTCTATGTCTTCTTGCCTATCATTGATGCCTTTCCAAACAATATATTCATAAGTAATCTTGCTTTTAGTTTTACGGTACCAGTATTCCAATGCTTCCCGAAGTTCTCTTAATGAGAAATGCTCATTAAATGGCATAATAGATGTTCGAACCTCTTCTATAGCGGAATGCAATGAAACGGCAAGTTTAAACTTTACACTTTCATCTGCCATTTTTTTAATCATTTTAGGGACTCCAGATGTGGATACTGTAATGCGCCTGGGTGACATCCCCAATCCTTCTTTACCGGTAATTTTAGCAATGGCTTTTATAACATTATTGTAATTCATAAGCGGCTCACCCATTCCCATAAATACAATGTTGGAAAGCGGCCTATTATAATATAATTGGCTTTGGCGGTGAATGGCCATTACTTGATCGTATATTTCATCGGGGGTAAGGTTTCGCATTCGTTTTAAGCGGGCTGTTGCGCAAAATTTGCAGTCTAGACTACATCCTACTTGACTGGAGACACACGCTGTTGTTCGGGTGTCTGTGGGAATCAACACGGATTCAACTATCAAACCGTCATGTAACCGGACTGCATTTTTGATTGTGCCATCGCTGCTCCGTTGGAGCTTGTCTACATGAATGTGGTTGATTACAAAATGTGCTGAAAGGATCTCACGTGTTTTTAAAGACAAATTGGTCATTTCTTCAAAGGAATGCGCTCCTTTGTTCCACAACCATTCATACACTTGATCTCCTCGAAAAGCTTTGTCTTCATTTTGAACAAAAAACGTTCTGAGTTCCTCTTTAGCAAGTGCACGTATGTCTTTTTTGGCTTCCGTCATTATCCTGCAAAGATATAGGTTTTATGCATGATGGTTATAATAAAAAAGCCCTGCGAGAACAGGGCCATTATCTTCATCATATTACTTTATATAATAAGCATGGCATCGCCATATGAATAGAACTTATACTTTTCTTTAATGGCTTCATCATATGCTTTCTTGATAAGGTCATGTCCGGCAAAAGCAGATACCATCATCAAAAGTGTTGACTTCGGTGTATGGAAATTTGTAATCATACAATCAGCTATGTTAAAATCATACGGGGGGAAGATAAACTTATTGGTCCATCCTTCATATGGGTTTAACGTTTGTTCTGATGACACAGAGCTTTCTAGACCGCGCATTACAGTTGTACCTACTGCACATACGCGTTTTCTATCTACTTTGGCAGCATTTATAATTTCACATGCCCGTGTGTCTATAATCAGTTCCTCACTATCCATTTTATGTTTGGACAGGTCTTCTACTTCTACCGGGTTAAAGGTTCCTAATCCTACGTGGAGGGTTATTTCAGCAAGGTTAATACCTTTTATTTCTAATCTTTTTAGCAAGTGTTTGGAAAAATGCAACCCTGCAGTTGGTGCTGCTACAGCTCCTTCATATTTTGCATAAATAGTTTGATACCGTTCTTCATCTTCAGGTTCAACGTCTCTTTTTATGTATTTAGGAAGTGGTGTTTCCCCTAATTCGTTCAGTTTTCTTCTGAATTCTTCATACGATCCATCATATAAAAAACGAAGGGTACGCCCCCGGGAGGTTGTATTATCTATTACTTCAGCCACAAGGCTTTCATCTTCGCCAAAATACAATTTATTTCCAATCCTGATCTTACGGGCCGGGTCTACAAGCACATCCCATAGACGTTGTTCGATATTGAGTTCTCTTAACAAAAACACTTCTATACGAGCACCCGTTTTTTCTTTGTTTCCAAATAACCGGGCCGGAAATACTTTCGTATTGTTAAGCACCATAACATCTCCCTCTTCAAAATAATCAACAAGGTCCTTAAATAATTTATGTTCTATGGTTTTTTTAGCTCTGTCCACTACCATTAAGCGGGCTTCATCTCTGTTTTCTGATGGATATTCTGCAAGCAACTCTTTTGGCAGGTCAAAGTTAAAATGTGATAATTTCATAGGTTTTTTGTGGTTTTGTTTAAAGGCAGCAAATATACAACCTCAGTATAGGGGTTGTCAAGGAAATAAAGAAATATTTAGGTTTTTGGGCACTACGCTCTTTTTAAGTGCTCTATATTGAACTGTAATTTTTCCATGTCTTTCCAAAAATCAGGATATGATTTTGAAACAACTTCAGCATTTTTAATGATTATGGGCACTCGTATTGCCAACGGCGCAAAAGCCATTGCCATCCGATGGTCATTATAGGTGTCTATGGCAGCTTCACTTTTAATATTTTCCGAGGGCACTAAAGTCAATGCCTCATCAGTCACATTGATATTGGCTCCTAATTTCATAAGTTCTGTGTACAATGCTTCTAACCGGTCAGTTTCTTTAATTTTTAAGGTATGAAGCCCTGTGAGATGACAACCTATACCTAACCCATAGCAAGTTACTGCAATAGTTTGGGCAATGTCCGGAGCATTAACCAAATTTGTATGAAAGTTTTTTATAATTGGTTTTGCTTCCTTTGTGAGTATTATTTGGTTTTCATAAAATGTAGTTTTCACGCCAAAGTTTTCATATAATGTCGCTAAAACTCCGTCGCCTTGTATGCTGTTTTGCTTATAGGATGATAGTCCAATCTCTGTCCCTTCATCAGATAATGCAACAATACTATAGAAATAGGAAGCGGAGCTCCAATCAGATTCTACCGTTATTTGAACATCTGCTATATCATTTTTAGGGAATACCTTTATTTTGTTGGCTTTAAAATGTGTTTTTATCCCTAGCTCATTCAATAGCGAAAGGGTCATTTTTAAATAGGGCAATGAGGTGATGGTTCCTTTTAAGGTCAACTGCAACCCATTTTGCAGCTTTGGTGCAATCAACAACAAGGAGGATATGTATTGACTGCTAACATTCGCTTTGAGAATTACTTCATTTTTTGTAATATTCTTGCCTTTTATCCTTAATGGTGGATAGCCTTCATTTTCTTCATAATCAATGTCTGCACCTAATTGTCTTAATGCATCTATCAAAATTTCAATGGGCCGTTCTTTCATTCGTTTAGATCCTGTAAGTTGTATTTGGCTCCCTTCCTGTATGGCAAAATAGGATGCTAAAAAACGCATGGCCGTACCCGCATGATGAATGTCTATAACAGCAGCTTTTGATTGTAATGCTTGCTGCATTAATTGTGTATCGTCTGCATTAGATAGGTTTTCAATAGTGATATTGGGATATAACGCTTGCAACAGCAACACACGGTTACTCTCACTTTTCGACCCTGTGACTTTTATTTCAGCAGATATTTTTTTATGATTTGTCGCTATTCGAAGATCCACCTGGTTTTTATATAGAATTTGTATTTCTTAAGCTAGACTAAATAACCTTATCTGAGTTTGTCAATGTTTTTTTATCGTTTGTCAACCATCATAAAAACAGCAATGTTTATTTCAATTTTTTATTGCTGTGATGCCTGTCATGATCACGTTTTGTTTTTTTATCCATCCGTTTTTCAAATACCTCTTGAAGGTCTATCCCTGTTTGGTTGGCCAAGCATAAAACTACAAAAACAACATCGGCCAGTTCTTCACCTAGATCTTTTTCTTTGTCACTTTCTTTTTCACTTTGCTCCCCATACCGACGGGCAATAATACGGGCTACTTCTCCCACCTCTTCCGTAAGTTGTGCCATATTTGTGAGTTCGTTAAAATAACGGACTCCATGTTCTTTTATCCAATCATCAACCTGTTTTTGTGCATTTTTCAAGATCATTTGATATACTTTTTATTTATTCTTTTGATTTGGTATCTATTATAATTGTCACCGGACCATCATTTACTATAGATACTTTCATATCAGCACCAAAAATTCCGGTGCCTACTTTTTTCCCTAACTCTTTTTCTAGTTTTGCTACAAATTGTTCATATAAAAGAATCGCTATATCGGGCTTAGCTGCTTTAACATATGATGGCCGATTGCCTTTTTTGGTAGCTGCATGTAATGTAAATTGACTGACAACAATAGCATCGCCATTTTCATCTAACAACGAGTTGTTCATAACACCATTTTCATCATTAAAAATACGGAGTCGTGCAATTTTTTCGGAGAGCCATTTAATATCTTCCGGATTATCAAGATCTTCTATCCCCAATAAAATTAAAAGCCCTTTGCCAATGGACGCTGTTCTTTTTCCTTCCACGGTTACAGATGCTTGTGATACTCTTTGAATAACAGCACGCATTTTTTAGTTTTATTGTTTATTTATTGTTTATTTATTGTTTATTTATTGTTTCTTCTAGTCATCGGATTCATAAATATCCGTCCGATAGTTTTCTTCATCTCCTTCTAAGATTTGCCGGTAACTTTTATAACGGCTCCACGCAATTTTGCCATTTTCCAACGCTTGCTTCACTGCACATTTTGGTTCATCTATATGTAAACAATTATTGAATTTACATTGGCTTTTTATGGCTAGAAATTCTGGGAAATAATCACTAAGCTCTTCTTTCTCCATATCTACTAAACCAAATCCTTTTATGCCTGGCGTGTCTATTATTTTTGCGCTAAAACCTAAATCGTACATTTCTGCAAATGTAGTGGTGTGCTGGCCTTGCTTATGTTGTTTGGATAATGCCGCTGTCTTTAAGCTCATTTCAGGAGCTATCGTATTAATCAGCGTCGATTTTCCCACACCTGAATGACCGGCAAAGATATTTACTTTTCCTTCCATGAGTTTTTTTACCTTGTCAACATTTTGCCCAGTAAGCGCTGATATCCCAATACATTCATATCCTATTTTCCGGTACAATGCGGCCAGATACTTTATTTCTGCTAATTCATCCGCATTATAGACATCTATTTTATTAAACAAAATAACAACCTTAATGCTGTATGCTTCTGCCGTGACCAAGAAACGATCAATGAATATGGTATAGGTGGTAGGGTTGTTTAATGTAACCAATAAAAATGCCTGGTCTACATTAGCAGCAATGATATGGGTACGTTTGGACAGTTTTACCGATTTTCGGATAATATAGTTTTTTCTATCGTATATTTTTGTGATAATCCCCATAGTTTTCCCTCCTACATTTTCCAGCTTTATAGCCACTTCATCACCTACGGCTAACGGATTGGTACTTTTAATACCTTTTATACGGAATTTTCCTTTTATCCTGCTCTCATAAAAAGCTCCATCTGCTGCTTTTACAGTATACCAACTCCCTGTAGATCTATATATAATTCCCTTCATTTAGTTTCCAAAGATGAAATATTTACAAAGTAACGACTTTCTTTTTGAAGAGATGTAGTATATTGTGATGTTAAAAAATCCAATTAAAAACTTAACAACATGAGAAAAATTTTATTCACAATCGCCTTTGCTTTATTTAGCTTTATCGGAGCGGAAGCCCAACAGTATGAGTATAAAGTTATAACCAGTGTAGAATCTATTGTTCCAAATGGTTTGGGAAGATCTCGTCTTATTTCCGCTACAGAGGAACGGGATTATAAGGAATTTACTACTGTTCAATCTGAAGAAAGTAATGAGCGCAATAAATCCGACCGGGGGGATATCCGTGTAAAAGGATATGAGGAGACCAAGCTTCTTAACTTCTATAACCTTGGTGGCATCCGGTTTCAGAACATTGCTGCCAATGATGCTTTAATTACTTCAAAAATTAATACCATGATTGAAGAAGGTTGGGATCTTGCGTTTGTTGCGAGTGCTGTAGAAAGTGAAGGTGGAAAAGGTGATGGTAAAGGTATTTTTATTACCCGTTATATTTTTAAAAGGCCTAAATAATTTAAAGGTGATTGCTCCTTTAATGTCATGTTGAGCGAAGTCGAAATATCTTATTCACAAATATAGATTTCTCGACTTCGCTCGAAATGATAGCTAATATTTACGAATTGATGATTTTTTCCTGGTGGTTGATAGATTCTTGATGGATTGCTTTATATATTCTTAAGATAAATTCTTCACTCAGCCCCCTTTCTTCTCCTTCCAAAATCATTCTTCCTAATATCTCATTCCAACGTTTGCTCTGTAGCACTGCCACATTTCTTTCCTTTTTTAATTTTCCTATCTCATCAGCCGCTTTCATTCTTTTTCCTAAATTTTCCAACAATTGATGGTCTATAACGTCTATTTGCGTCCGCAGTGTGTTCAACTTATTGATGTATCCGGCCGCTGCATCTGTTTCTTTTCGTATTTTCAGGTCTTTCATTATTTGGATCAATGCAGCAGGCGTCACCTGTTGGGCAGCATCGCTCCATGCATTGTCAGGGTCAATATGTGTTTCTATCATCAAACCATCAAAATTAAGATCCAGTGCTATTTGCGAAATGTCAAAAATCATATCTCGTTTTCCTGAAATATGCGAAGGGTCACAAATCAATGGTAAGTCAGGGAATTTATTTTGTAACTCAATCGCCAATTGCCATTCCGGAATATTTCGGTATTTGGTTTTTTCATACGTGGAAAACCCTCGATGTATTACGCCCAGTTTTTCAATATTTGCTGTATGCAACCGTTCTATAGCCCCTAACCACAATGCTAGATCAGGGTTCACTGGGTTTTTTACCAAAACCACTTTATCGGTTCCTTCCAGCGCATTTGCAATTTCTTGTACAATAAAAGGGCTCACGGTTGACCGGGCACCAACCCATAATAAATCAACATCATGCTCCAGCGCCAATTCTACATGTGTAGCATTCGCCACTTCTATAGCTATCAGCATTCCGGTTTCTTCCTTGGCTTTTTGCAACCATTTAAGACCTATGGAACCTACCCCTTCAAAATTACCGGGTCGTGTCCGGGGTTTCCATATCCCAGCACGCAGATACGAAACATCTGTGCCTTTTAACCCATGGGCTGTTTTTAGCACTTGCTCTTCTGTTTCAGCACTACAAGGGCCTGCAATAACCAACGGATGGGAGAGTTTTAATTCATCCAACCAATTCCGCCATTCTTTTTTATTTTCCATAACAATCTGCTTTTCTATGTAGTTTTTAAAGTGATTCCGTTTAATATCTCTTTTATAGTGTTTGTCTGCTCCATCGCTCCATAAATTGCTTCAAAGTTATCTTGTAACATCCATTTTTTAAACTGTTCAAGATTTGCAATGTACTCTTCTAAAGTCTCCATTATGTTCTCTTTGTTTTGTTGAAAGATAGGAGCCCACATATCGGGGGAGCTTTTTGCCAACCGGACAGTACTTTCAAACCCACTACTGGCCATATCAAATATATCACGTTCGTTTTTTTCTTTCTCAATAACCGTCTTTCCCAACATAAAGGAACTTATATGTGATAAATGTGATACATATGCAATATGCTTGTCATGAGCTTTTGCATCCATATAACGGATGCGCATTCCCAATGCACTAAAAAGTTTCAAGGCTCTTTCCTGAAGTTTAAAAGCTGTTTTTTCTACTTCGCAAATAATGTTGGTCTTGTCTTTAAAGAGTCCTTCAACAGCTGCTTTAGGGCCGGAAAATTCGGTTCCGGAAATAGGGTGTGCTGCTAAAAAGTTCCTTCGCTTCGAATGATTTGCTACCGATTCACAAATCAATGATTTGGTTGACCCTACATCAAAAACCAATGTATCATCGTTTATATAGTCCAGAATGGCAGGAAGTGACATCACCGTGGCATTAACAGGAATGGCAACGATTACCACTTCTGCTGCCGTTAAATCTTTCAGTTCAGCTTTCTCATCAATTATCCCAAACTCCAAGGCTTGTTTTATATGGCTTTTATTGATATCAATCCCATAAACAGTGCTTTCAGGGTATGTGGACTTTATATCCAGTGCCATGGAGCCCCCTATCAATCCGATACCGATTATATATATATTCATTTTTTTTTAAAACCTCTTTATTACTTCTTTAATTTTTTCTTTGTCCACACACAATGAAAACCGGATATACCCTTCACCATTACTGCCGAAAATATTCCCCGGTGCTATAAAAACACTTTTGTTATATAAAACAGCATCTATAAACTCTTGTGAAGAGCCAGCTTCTATAGGTAACTTTCCCCAAACAAACATCCCCGCTGTGTTTTTATCATAGGTGCAATTGAGTTTATCTGCCAATTGAAAGATCAATTCTCTTCTTTCATTATAAATATTTTTTAGGTTTTTAAACCATTCTTCGGAACTTTTAAAGGCTTCAATAGCTCCTTTTTGTATCCCATAAAACATACCGCTGTCCATATTGCTTTTTACTTTGAGAATGGCATTGATATATTCTTCTTTTCCGAGCACTGCCCCTACGCGCCATCCGGCCATATTAAAGGTCTTGCTAAGTGAATTGAGTTCTATTGCTACTTCTTTTGACCCTTCAATGCTAAGAAGGCTCATTGGGGTATCATTTAAAATAAAGCTGTATGGGTTGTCATTTACAATCAGGATTTGATGCTTTTTAGCAAAAGCAATCAGTTCTTTAAACAATACTTTGTCTCCTTTTATACCGGTAGGCATGTGTGGATAGTTTACCCATATGAGCTTGCTCTTGGAGAGGTCTTGCTTTTCTAATTCTTTTAGGTCCGGAAGCCAATTGTTTTTTTCTGTTAGGTCATAATATCTGGGAACAGCTTCTACCATGTGGGTGACTGATGTATAGGTAGGGTACCCCGGGTTGGGAATAAGTACCTCATCCCCTTTATTCAAAAAAGCCATGCTGATGTGCATAATACCTTCCTTGGAACCCATGAGGGGCAAAACTTCGGTATTACTGTCTAAGGAAGTATTAAAATATTTCTTATAAAAGTTGACCATTTCCTGTCGCAGTTCTGGCAGTCCTTGATAGCTCTGGTACTGGTGTGCACCAGGGTCTGACACTGCTTCTTGCAATGCTTTTATTACTGTCTCTGGCGGATCAAGGTCCGGGCTGCCTATGCCCATATTAATAATGGGTTTTCCCTGAGCGGCGAGTTGCCGTACCTCCTTTAATTTTTTAGAGAAATAATATTCTGAAACAGTATGTAAACGATTAGCTGTTTTGATCATAACCGTGCTTTTTTGTATTGACCCAATATTTTAAAATCTTCTGCCATAATTTGAAGGATGGATTTCGCCTTGGCATAGTCTTCATACTTGTCAAAAGTGACATCTACAAAAAAAGCATATTTCCATGGGGTTTCTATTTTGGGAAGTGATTGTATTTTGGTAAGGTTCAATTTACAATCGCTCATAACATTTAGTATCGTTGCCAAACTACCTCTTTTATGGTCGAGCTCAAATTTTAAAGATGCCTTATTGATTTCATTTTCAGAAGTTTCCGGATTTTCAGTCTGGAGAATCACAAATCGGGTAGCATTATTATTAATAGTCTGTATCTCTTTTGTTAAAATTTCCAGATTATACAACTTTGCGGCTACCTTACCTGCAATGGCCCCTACCCCTACTATATTATTCTGCTGTATTCTTCTAGCTGTTTCTGCCGTATCTACGTCTTCTACCAATTTGATATAGGGGTAATTTTTGAAAAAATCTTTACATTGAAGCAAAGCCATGGGGTGTGAGTGCACTTCTTTCATATGATTAATGGTCTGACCCGGCAACGCCATCAGGTTATGATGAATACTTATATAATGCTCTCCTACTACATGAAGGTGGTGTTTATCTATGAGGGCATAATTAGGAATGATGGAGCCTGCAATGGAGTTTTCTATAGCCATGACCGCTTTCCCTGATTCTTTTTCCAATAAACTGTCTACGAGTGTATCAAAAGACATGCATTCATCTACAGCAATGAGCTCCCCAAAATATTCCTGTGCCACCTGATGGTGAAAAGAACCTTTTATTCCCTGTATAGCCACTTTATTGTTCATACGTATTAAGTCATAAAAAAAGTCCCGATAATTTCGAGACTTTCTATTTTATATTTAATTCTAATTAACTATACTAAAAAAAGCCTCATCTCTTCTCTAAAATAGTAGAAGAAAAAATAAAATCCTTTCCAGAAATAGTTAGTTAAAAACATTATCTACTCTTATTTGTTGGCTAAAATACTTATTAATTTGAAAAAACAATTACGTTTTATAATTTTTTTCAAATTTTTAAATAAGAAAAAAAGAATCAATAATTCTTGTTTTTAAGTTTTCATTAATTGAGAATAATACATGCATTTTTCAGTTATATAATTGTGTATTTTTGAGGAAACATTTCCTATGTCTATTGAGGTTGTAAATATTTCCAAGCATTATGGCTTGCAGAAAGCGTTGGATTCAGTGTCTTTCTCTGTTAAAAAAGGGGAAATTGTTGGTTTTTTAGGCCCTAACGGTGCCGGGAAATCTACCTTAATGAAAATCCTCACTACATATCTTCAGGCTGATGAAGGAAGTGCGAAAATAAACGGTCATGATGTGATTTCGGCTAAAAAGGCAGTGCAAAAAAGCATTGGATATTTACCAGAACACAATCCGCTATATCTCGATATGTATGTGCGAGAGTATCTGGCTTTTAATGCAGATGTTTACAACATTCCGAAAAGTTGCATTGAAGAAGTTATCGAATTAACCGGATTGTTACCGGAAGCGCATAAAAAAATTCATCAATTGTCAAAAGGGTACCGGCAACGAGTGGGTTTGGCTACGGCATTGCTCCATAAACCTGATGTATTGATCCTTGATGAACCTACTACGGGATTGGACCCTAATCAATTGGCTGAAATACGGAACGTAATCAAAAATGTAGGTGAAGAAAAGACCGTTTTGCTATCTACTCATATCATGCAGGAAGTGGAGGCTATCTGTGACCGAGTGATTATTATTAATAAGGGGGTTATTGTAACTGATAAAAAGCTTTCGGAGCTTCGCGATGCTCAAACCCAAATAATTGAAGTGGAATTTGATTATCGGGTAGAAACCCCTTTATTACAACAACTTCCATATTTAAAAGAGCTAAAAAACACAGGGGGATTTGTGTATGAACTCACCTTTTCTACTACTAAAGATATGCGACCAGCAGTATTTGATTTTGCACATGATCATCAATTAAAAACGCTTCAACTAAATCAAAAAAATAAAAATTTGGAAAGCCTGTTCAGGGAACTTACTATTGATAGAGCATAGCTCTTTTCATCACTGCATCAATAATTTTATCGGTTTTCTTTTCTATTTGTGGGTTGGTAACATTTATCAGTATAGAAACTACCATGTTCTGTGCAGGATAAATCCTGAAAACAGCATACCCCCCCACTCCATTGCCAATATGTCCATAATAAGGCCTTTTTTTATGGTCATAGCTTACTTCCCAACCAATTCCATAATACGTTAACTGCTCACCTAGTTCTTGAGAAGAGAGAAATTGATGTGTTATGGTACTTGGTATAAAGTCCCCTTTCAGATATGCATT
The DNA here is from genome assembly GCF_037645805.1 of Leptobacterium meishanense. NCBI lineage: Bacteria > Pseudomonadati > Bacteroidota > Flavobacteriia > Flavobacteriales > Flavobacteriaceae > Leptobacterium > Leptobacterium meishanense. The sequence goes on along the minus strand of NZ_JBBEXE010000003.1, from coordinate 169,203 downwards.
CCCTAATTTTAAAATATCGGTGGCCGTTGATAGGTACCCTCCTCCTGCCAGTTTGTAAAAATTATCGACTTGAGTCGCCAATCGGAATTTCCGCTTTCCTTTCTTAGAGTAAAAAACAGCTTTGTTGAGTATAGGGCTGTTTCCCTCCGGAAACGTATGTTCCATCCCTAGTGGTTTTAATACATTTTCTTCGACATATTCTTCAAAAGGCATCCCAGAGGCCTCCTGCATAGCCAAAGAAATAAGTGTCCAATCATAACTATTGTATGCATAACTGGTGCCCGGTTCAAAAAGAAGTGGGTCATCCTGAAACATGGCGATACCTTCTTTAATCGTCAAAGGTTTATTGTTTAAAAATTCATTGCCTTTGTAGGTACGGATTCCAGCTGTATGGCTTCCTAGTTGCCGGATGGTAAAATCATGTTTTTTTTTAGGGAAATAGGGAACGTATTTGTAGAATGAACTGTCTAGTGTTATTTTTTTTTCTTCTACCATTTTTGCCAATGCTGTTGCTGCCAATGGTTTGGATACACTTGCTATTCTAAAAATGGTTTTTCCAGGTTGTACAGGCTCTTTATTTTCAATATCTGCATAGCCAAAACCTGTTTCCCAAATAGTTTCTCCATTTTTTGATACTGCAATAGCCAGCCCGGGAACTTTTTTTTTCTTAACGAGTTTTTCAATAAGGCGGGTTGCCTTTTTAATGCCTTTGTCGTACTCTGATGGTTGTGAGGATAATGGGAACGCGTACAATAAAATACCCATTATAATTATATAGCGTATTATTTGATTCATCAATTCCTGAAAATTAATCTGTCTTCAAAATGAACTACCGGCTATCAACTGTTTTGAAGCGTTGTAAGTACTCTTATACTCCAAAAATTTCCTTTACCTTATCCACATAATCTAACTTCTCCCAAGTAAATAGTTCTACTTCTTTTTCTATGGTTCCATTGTATGGGGAATTGAATATTTTTTTTACTATCCTAGGTTCTTTACCCATATGCCCATATGCTGCTGATTCTAGATATATAGGGTTTCGAAGTTTTAATCGTTCTTCTATGGCAAAGGGCCGCATGTCAAATATCTCCGCTACTTTTTTAGCAATCTCTCCATCGTTCATATCTACATTAGCTGCTCCATACGTATCTACAAAAATAGAGGTAGGTGCTACTACCCCAATAGCATAGCTTACTTGTACTAATACCTCGTCTGTTACCCCTGCCGCTACCAAATTTTTAGCAATATGCCTTGCTGCATAGGCTGCGCTTCTATCTACTTTGCTTGGGTCTTTTCCACTAAATGCGCCTCCTCCATGAGCTCCTTTTCCGCCATACGTATCTACAATAATTTTTCTACCCGTTAGTCCGGTATCCCCATGAGGGCCTCCTATTACAAACTTCCCTGTAGGGTTTATATGGTAGGTGATTTTATCATTAAAAAGTTCCTGTACATATTGGGGCAATTGTTTTATTACCCGTGGCATTAAGATATTAATGATGTCTTCTTTTATTTTGGCCAACATCTTATTGTCATCTGTATCAAAAGGGTCGTGCTGGGTTGATATTACAATAGTATCTATACGTTGTGGAATATTATCATCACTGTATTCTATAGTTACCTGCGATTTTGCATCGGGTCGTAAATAAGGGATTTCTTTATGCTCTCTTCGCAATGCTGCTAACTCTTGTAATATTTTATGGGAAATATCTAACGCCAAAGGCATATAATTGGCTGTCTCTTTGGTCGCATAGCCAAACATCATGCCTTGGTCTCCTGCTCCTTGTTCTTCTCTTTTTGTACGGTCTACACCTTGGTTAATGTCTTGTGATTGTTCATGAATCAATGAAATGACACCGCACGAATCGCCACTAAACTGATACGCTCCTTTGGTATACCCAATCTTATTAACTACCTCTCTAGCTATTTGTTGTACATCCAAATATGTATTGCTTTTTACTTCTCCTGCTAATATTACTTGCCCGGTCGTAACCATTGTTTCACAAGCTACTTTGCTATTAGGGTCAAATGCTAAGAAGTTATCTAAGAGTGCATCACTTATCTGATCTGCTACTTTGTCAGGATGTCCTTCACTAACTGATTCGGAAGTAAACAAATATGGCATAATTTATTTTTTACATTGTTATAGAAACTTTTGACATGCCTCCTAAAAGAAGGTTGTATTGCTATAGTATTTTTTATACTATAAACAACTTTATCTGTCGGGACTGTAACCTTTCAAACTTTCCTTTCAAAAGTCTGTCGTGCAAATGTAAAAAATGTTTTTTGTATAACATCTTTGCCTTAATGTCTTTTAAAAAAGAATGAGATTTGTCATACATAAAGGCATAAAAACTTAGTATTTTTAATCACTAAAATTAGAATTATGATTGATAAAGAAGCTTTAAAGAAAACAATGGTTGTAATACACCAAAAGCATATTGATGAACTTGAAAATATTCGGGATAGCTATAAGCATGGAGCTGATCTTGATGAAGAGGATACCAGAGATCCGGAAGATTTTTCGCATCAGGATGAATGGACAACTGCTTCCATTAATTTACAATTGCGCATTGAACGGGCACATGAAGAAATGCGATTGATTGAGAAATTCCCTGTTACTCCACTTAATGAGGTTACTTTTGGAGCAGTTGTATGTACGGAAAACCTCAATTTTGTTATTGGTACTGTAATGCCTGTATTTGATTTTGATAATAAAAAATTTGTCGGAATTTCAGAGAATGCTCCTATTTATAAATCTTTAAAAGGGAAACATATTGGCGATGTTTTTAAATTTGGGGATTATTCTTATACCATAAAAACTATCCTATAAAAACAACACAAAGAAGTTTTTATTAATGTGTCCTTTACATTTTTTGTATTTTGTGAGATAGTTATGAATATAGTTACTTCTATTATCTTTTTTTTAACAACAGGACTTCTTTTCTCTCAGGAAAGTATTTCATTATCCATTAAAGATAGTCTTCCGATTACCGCTGATATTTTTATAGGGGTTGATGATTTTAATAATATATACTATATAAAAGATAATATTTTCCATAAAAAAACAGCAAGTAAAGTGTTTGTTTACAATAACCTCCAATTAGGTGCCATATCAAGTGTAGATATATTAAACCCATTAGATATAACTGTTTTTTATAGTGACTTTAATACCGTAATTAAATTAGACAATACATTAAACGAGACTGTTCAAATACGGTTTTCTGAAATCCAAAGCTTTAGAAATGTACAATATGTTTCCACTGCGATCAACAAAAGTTTATGGATCTTTAATACCGATATACAACAACCCGAGTTATTTGATTACCAGCAAAAAAACATATTAAGCATCAATCAACCCATTACAGAGGATGTCATTGCATGGGAAAGCAATTATAACTTCTGCTGGGCATTGACCATAAACACACTATACCAATATAATATTTATGGTAGTTTATTACAAAAAATAGCACTAAACGGATTTGATGATCTTCATCAATCAAGTGAAAACCTTGTTTTGAAGAAGAAAAATAAACTTTTTTACATAAAAAAAGGCAGTTATATAACCATTCCTATAAAATTACCTGTCAATATTTCTATTAAAGATTTTTATCTAAGAGGGGATAACTTGTATATTTACAACAATAAAAAACTTTATCACTTTATACTAAACCTTAATCAACCCGAGTAATATGCATGTCGCTATCGCAGGAAATATTGGTTCCGGAAAAACTACACTTACACATTTACTCTCAAAACATTATAGATGGGATGCCCATTTTGAAGACGTAGAAGACAATCCTTATTTAGATGATTTTTACAATCAAATGGAGCGTTGGAGTTTTAATCTTCAAATTTATTTTTTGAATAGCCGTTTTCGTCAGGTGTTGCAAATCCGGGAAAGTGGCAAAAAAATCATACAAGACCGTACCATCTATGAAGACGCCCATATTTTTGCACCTAATCTGCATGCTATGGGGCTTATGACAAACAAAGACTTTAGCAATTATAAAGCATTGTTTGATTTAATGGAAGGGCTTGTACTTCCCCCGGATCTATTGATCTATCTAAGAAGTTCTATACCCAATCTGGTCAATCAAATTCACCGGCGCGGTCGCGAATATGAAAATTCCATTTCTATTGATTATTTGAGCCGTTTGAATGAGCGTTATGAGGGCTGGGTGCAAAATTATGATAAGGGAAAACTGCTTGTGCTGGATGTTGATAAACTGAATTTTGTTGATAATCCGGAAGATCTCGGGGATATCATCAACCGGATTGATGCAGAAATCCACGGATTGTTTTAATGGGTACTTTTTTAAATAAAAAATGCGGTCATTACTGCCGCATTTTTTCAACATAATATATGCTTACTATTGCTTTTTTTCTATACGAACTTCTTTGATAACTTTCTTTGAGCCTTTCTCGCTAGTCGTATTTATTTCTACTTCAAACTCTTTAAGTTGTTCTTTTATTTCTTCTTCTGTTCCTTTCAGTACCTTTTCTTCTACAATCATTTCCCCATTCTCGTCTGAGGTAATTGTAATAACTGCTTCCACGCCTTCATCATCTCCTGATTTAATCATTTTTACTTCCACTTCTTTCTTTATTTCATTTCCTGATGTCTCAGCACCATGCCCTCCTAAAATTGGAGCAATCACTAATCCTACTAAACAGGTAAGCTTGATAAGAATGTTCATTGATGGACCTGAAGTATCTTTGAATGGATCTCCTACGGTATCTCCCGTTACAGCTGCTTTGTGTGCCTCTGAACCTTTATAGGTCATCTCACCATTGATCATCACACCTGCTTCAAAAGATTTTTTAGCATTGTCCCATGCACCACCGGCATTGTTCTGAAAAATAGCCCACATAACGCCTGAAACACACACACCTGCCATATAGCCCCCTAAAGGCTCGGCACCAAATACCAACCCAATAACAATAGGTGTTATAATAGTGATTAAACCAGGAACTAGCATCTCTTTTAATGCAGCCTTAGTTGATATATCTACACATTTAGCATACTCCGGTGTACCTTTTCCTTCCATAATTCCAGGGATTTCACGGAATTGCCTTCTTACCTCTTGTACCATTTCCATAGCTGCTTTACCTACAGATTGCATCGCTAAAGCGGAGAACACTACCGGGATCATCCCTCCAACAAATAACATGGCCAATACATCTGCTTTAAAAATATTGATCCCATCAATTCCTGTAAATGTCACATATGCGGCAAATAAAGCTAAGGCAGTCAACGCTGCCGATGCAATAGCAAACCCTTTTCCTACTGCAGCTGTGGTGTTCCCTACAGAATCTAGGATATCGGTACGCTCACGAACATGCGGTTCTAATTCACTCATTTCTGCTACGCCTCCTGCATTGTCGGCAATCGGCCCAAAAGCATCAATGGCCAATTGCATCGCCGTAGTAGCCATCATCGCAGATGCTGCCAGTGCTACTCCATAAAACCCTGCTAAAGCATATGAGCCGAATATTGCTGCCGCAAATAAAATAACAGAGAAGAAGGTAGATTTCATACCTACTGCCAATCCGGCAATAATATTTGTAGCTGCTCCGGTAGAGCTGTTTTGTACAATATTCAATACCGGTTTTTTACCTAAGCTTGTATAATAGGCTGTTACCGCAGAAATCAGAGCACCTACCGCCAATCCTATCATGGATGCATAAAACACGTGGCGTGATGGGATTTCTTTTAAACCTTCACCAAAAAAGTTCATCTGCATGGTTTCTGGTAACATCCATCGTATTAAGAACCAGCTTGCTATAAGAGTTAGTATGATTGCTGTCCAGTTTCCAGTATCTAACGCTTTTTGAACTTGAGCCTCTTTTGCTTCATTGCTTGAAATTCTAACTAAAAATGTCCCCAAAATAGAAGCCAATATACCTACACCGGCTATTACCAAAGGTAGCAATATGGGGCCCATATTATTGAATGCATCTGTAAATTGATTGACCGCTGACATGTCTTTTATCACATAGTTTCCAAGCACCATAGCTGCCAATACGGTTGCTACATACGAGCCAAACAAATCAGCACCCATACCAGCCACATCTCCTACATTATCTCCCACATTATCTGCTATCGTTGCCGGGTTTCTAGGATCATCTTCAGGAATTCCTGCTTCTACTTTCCCCACGAGGTCAGCACCTACATCAGCTGCTTTGGTATAAATTCCACCACCTACACGTGCAAATAACGCAATTGATTCTGCTCCTAATGAGAATCCTGCCAAGGTCTCTAGAACGATGGTCATATTCGTATAAAAACTTCCCTCTTGCCCCATAAACTGGCTCAGGAATAACCAAAATAACAAACTGAGCCCTAATACAGCCAATCCTGCAACGCCTAACCCCATTACTGTACCTCCACCAAATGACACTTTTAAGGCTTGTGGCAAACTTGTCTTTGCTGCTTCAGCAGTACGTGTATTCGCCTCTGTGGCAATGCGCATACCTATGTTTCCGGCAAGTGCGGAAAACACAGCTCCTATAATAAACGCCGGAACAATCATCCAACTAGTTGTGTCTACATAATAGGAAATTCCGAATAAGGCGGCAGAAGCTATCAGTACAAATACCAAAAGTAGCCGGTATTCTGCTCCCAAAAAGGCCAAGGCCCCTTCTTTTATTGCTTTAGAAATCCCTTGCATCTTCTCACTTCCTGGGGCTTGTCTTTTAACCCACGTCATTTTAATGAACATAAACAACAATCCTACAATTGCCAATGCGATCGGTGCGAAAATAATATTTGATTCCATTCGTATATAGTCTATAAATTTGCCGTGCAAAAGTATAAAAAGAATGGTATAATAAAAAGGTGCTAGGCGGTTTTATTAAAAATAGAACCCGAATGCCCCAGTTACAACAAATTTTTGGGCATCGGGAAGGTTTAAATAATGAAAATAAGAATGTGCTTAATTATATAAGATTTTCTCATTGAGAAGTACTCCGAAAACATCAATATCATAGAGAGCAATGTCTTGGCAAGTAATCTTTTGGAAATTAGTCATAAAAGCTAATTAAAATAGCTAAAAAAAATAACCGTTTAATGCAATTATATTGATTCTTTATGGTAAACGTTTTTAGCTAAAAGTTATTTAAATTTGGTTTAGTAGAAAACATTTACGAGTACTTGAATTGAATCTTCTCCATCTGTAGATCTAAAAAAAATCCTAGCACTTCCAAAAGTCTGTTTAGAGTTAACGGTAACTGTCGTAAGTCCAGCACTACCTGATGTTTTATCTATTGTAGCAATAAGTGGGTTTTCAATGGTTGCCGTCCAGTCTGTACTAGATCTTATATTAATATCCCCAGAACTTTCAATAGTGAGATCCAACCTAGATGGCCCCTTTATTACAGAGAAAGCAGCACTTCCCTGACTAGTTAACGACACCCATTCTGTACCATTATAGCCTTCAAAATCACTTCCTGTCCACCTAATTGTTCCAGGATTTGCATTGCTGGTATTCCCAATTTTTAAGGCACCGCTTATTTCCATTTTCTCTAATGGGGTTGTTGTGCCAATTCCTACATTGCCGTTAGCATAATTAATACCTCCGGTAATATTGTCCCATTGAGTAGCATTAGTACCCACTTCTTGATCTACATAAGATTTGGTAGCAGCATCTTTTGGGTTAACAGGGTCGGCTACATCAACAATGGAAGTATTCCTCATGTCTAACGAACCTGTTACTTGGGCAGTACCGTTTATGGTGAGCAATTGGTTATCAAACTCACCATAGATTAACGGTAAGGAAGTAGATGAGTTACTGATATATAATTTATTAGAGCCAGTTTCATTCACCCCTGCTCTATACCCTAAAAATACGTTACTGCTTCCATTAGTATTATCACTGCCAGCTGAACGGCCAACAAAAGTATTTCGCTGACCCGTAAGATTGTCATTTCCAGCATTTACGCCAATGAAGACGTTTTCATCACCGGTAGTATGACGATTTCCAGCAGATGCCCCAATAAAAATATTTAGATTACCTTCGGTATTTCCAGTGCTTCCCCCTATAAGAATATTCGTATTGCCAGTAGTATTCTGAGTCCCTGCAAATGTGCCAATAAATATGTTTTGAAATCCCGTCGTATTTTCATTCCCTGCAACACTCCCTATAAAAGTGTTTTGTTGTCCTACATCCGTATTTTTATATCCGGCCTGAAACCCGATAAAAGTATTACTAGATCCTATTGTGTTACTACCTCCTGCAAGTTTTCCAACAAAAGTATTTCGCATACCCGTCGTATTGTTGGATCCGGAAGATTGACCAACAAAGGTGTTATCTGAGCCTGTTGTATTATTGAACCCCGAGAATTGGCCAATAAAAGTATTTAGCAAACCTGTAGTCAAATTATCTCCTGTATTTTTTCCCAGAAGCAGGTTACTTCCTACTTGATCAAGTATCCGTACTCCATCAAGGTTGTATTGTGTAGTGGTATTAATATCTCCGACTATATCCAATTTGGCAGTAGGGATATCTGTACCGACCCCTACATTCCCACCGGCATAGTTAATACCCCCTGCAATATCGTTCCATTGGCTGGTACCACTAACATCTGTAGGTTCCCAAGCCGTGGTATTGGCATTCCATTTTAGTACTTGTCCATCAGCAGCACCTATGTCACCTAGACTGGCAGCTACCCCTGCATCCTGTGCGTAAAGGGCATAGGGTACGGAAAGAAGCTCAAAAGTTCCCAGATTGGTAAAGGCATTACCTCCTGTGGGATCTAAACCCATTTGCACATAGTGGGAAGTGGCTCCCCAATCAATCAAATTAAAATTATCGGTAGTAGTACCATTTCCTACCTCAAGGGTAAAAAGTCCGAAAGCATTGGTAGTAACAGCATGGGTCTCAGTATAGACTATCGTACCAATAGCATTACTTTCCCTGATAATAATTTGTGTGGCAATATTTTTGTTTGCTAACGGGTTACCTGCATTATCGCGAGCAACTGCCTGATAATTGATTTTTTGAGGGGATTGGGCATAGACTGCTACTGCCAATAACAGCATAATAAGTTGTAAATAGGTCTTCATACTTGTTGTAGTTATTAGAATTATAACCTATAACAAATCTAAGAAATAACGTCTAAGTTATGCTGTATATTTACAGTATATTATTTAGGGTTTTACTGTATAAATTATTGTTTTAATAAAAAATATTAGCACGCTAAATATTGAATAATAACCTTAAAATTGAGTTAGAAGAAAAACCCGAATGCCCCGGTTACACTAAATTCCCTTGCATCGGGAAGGTTTAAATAATTGCCCCTGAAATTAAAATCGATCCGGAAGACTTTAAAAATATTCCCTATTCCAAAAGAATACTCCCAGTAAATCTTATCAGAAGGTGCCCGTAAAGGTATATTGGCAGGAGCGCTAAGTGCTATATTGGCATCTGAAAGTTTACCCCACACCCCTCTTACACTAATAATTTCCCTAAGGTTATAATCGCGCAACCAAGGAATTCTTGAAAGTAGCCGTCCACCGAAATTATGCTCTAAATGAATGGAAGTGTAGGTATCGGTCACAAATTCATAAAAATCCATATTGGGAAAGGTATTGAAAATGGAAAAATAGGTTTGGTTTCCAGGCACAGGGCTTAATAACCCTAAGGGAACTTCTCCAAATGTTTTCCCTAATTCTACCACCGTAAGCAATCGGCCAAAACCACCTATTTGAATAGGGTTACGGTAAAAAAGTTGTACTTTATCGTATTCGAAATCACTTTCTAAGGTTCCTTCTATGCCTCTGGTATAGGTAAGAAAAAAGCGGGCATAATCGTCATTTACATCTTTTCGTTCTACCCCATACCCTATAGTTTTTCTACTGGGCGTGTATTCAAATGACACGTTTAGTTCTAATTGTTTTGTTTGTGAAGAGATCCCTGTGGGTGACTCCGGATCTATGTAATCCAAACTAAACGTCTGGGGTGATGCCGATTTAAGTGTACGGTAGGAACCCCCTGTTTTAAAAATCAAGTTTTTGAACGGTTCAAACTCAATAGCTGCAGTGGTGAGATTGATATTGGTAAGCTTGTCATTGGTGCCTGCTGTGAGGAGTGCTGAAGATGCAAAGCTACGTCCCAAAACATCGCTTGTAGCTGTGAGGCTTGCTCCAATCTGTTCAATGTCACGCCGGTTCCCTCCACTTATAATAACCCTATTTTTACGGCCGATCAACCACTTGCCGGAAATTCCATACTTAAACTTTTGATCCTTAAATCCATAGGCAGTATAGCCTTCTATCCGCCATAAATCATTTTGACCAAAATAGGTTCTTCCTCCTGTTCGTAAACGAAATCCTTCCACGTCATTGTTCCCGAAAGTGGAAAACACAGGACCATAGTCAAAATCCCATTTGTCAATTTCCCAATATCCGGAGGCCAATACAGAACCTAATGTATAAAGACGTTTAAATTTGGGGACGTGTTTTATGGTATCAATTAGCTTGTAAATTCCTTGTTCGTCTTTATTGAGTTTTTCCAAACGGTTGGTAGTCCAAAATGCATCGTCCTTATTGTAAATTTCTTCATCATGAGGATCTATCTCTTGTTCATAGAATTTCTTGGGTTTTTGTTCATCAAACACATAATTATCATAAACTGTTGTACGCTTTCCGTATACTCCACGGGATTCTTCTTTTTTACGCAGGCTGAAGTCACTCAACATATAATCCCTTTTCAACAAAAAAACCGAGTCATTGACTACCTGAAATTCTTGTTCTATGTATATCTCTTTTACCCAATTGATATTGGCACTTTTTGTAACGGCCATATTTATTTTCTTAATGGCAAAAGTGGTGTCATTTACCCAAAAATCGCCTTTAAAAGTAAGTTCATTTTTTCGGCGTGGGTAGTATATGATATTGTAGCACCATTTATTATCGATGAAAGTAGAATCAGCCAACGCATAGTTATACACATCTATACCTGTTTTGGATAGTGGGCTCACAAAACTTTTGTCAAAAAATTTCAAGTAGTTATTATAAATATCATAGTCTGCATATAAATCTTGAACAAAGGCAATAATACTTTGATTGTTACTGAATCCTGAATTTTTATTTCCAATAAGATCTTCTTTTACCTTTCCGTACCCATTGTCTCCATATACTTTATAGAATGCTTCATTGATAAAAATGGGCAGGTATGTTTTTCCGGTAATTCGGGAAGTGTCCATCTCTTCAAAAACAAATTCAAGTCCCTTGAACAGTTTACTTTTTATGAGAGCACTATCAATCGTATTCAGATCAAATTCTACCTTCTCATATTTATCATATTGGTACTGATCGAACTTCCTAATACCATTTTCTCTTTTCTTTGCCCATATTTTTCTTAAAATATCGATCGCCGGATTGTTCTTTTTCGACTGCTTCCCTGAAATAACGACCACTTCGTCTAATTGCTCTCCTTCAGGAAGTACTACCGTAAGATCATAGTTGACTTTACTTTCTAACAATATTTCCTGTGTAGTGTAGCCCACAAAAGATACAATGATAGCAGTATAGGTATTATCCGATTCTATATAGAAACGCCCATTATCGTTTGTGATAGTCCCTTCCGAAGAGTCTTTGAAGATAATATTGGCAAAGGGTACGGCTTCGCCCGATTCATCTACTACGATACCACTTACTTTGGTTTGTGACCACGTTGAGACAACCATTATTAAAAAAAAGAAAAAACCTAAAACCTTTTGCATAGCATAAATTAAAAACAAAACTTCACTAACAATAACAATGCCAGTGAAGCCTTTATAACGTTACAAATCTGTATTTATTTGTACAATACTTTTTTTACGGCTTTTATGACATCATTGTAATTGGGCAGCCATTCTTCTAACAATACCGGGGAATAGGGTGCTGGGGTATCCCCTGTATTTAATTTTACAATAGGCGCATCTAAATAATCAAACGCCTGTGACTGAACCTGATAGGTAATTTCTGTAGCAATATTCCCAAATGGCCATGCTTCTTCTAAAATCACCAATCTGTTTGTTTTCTTGACAGAGTTCAAGATGGCATCATGATCCATCGGCCGCACAGTGCGCAAATCAATAATTTCGCAGCTAATGTTTTCTTTTTCCAGTTCTTCAGCTGCTTTATAAGCCTCTTTTATAATTTTCCCAAAAGAAACAATAGTAACATCTGTCCCTTCTCTTTTAATATCAGCAACACCTAATGGAATTGTATATTCGTCTTCAGGAACTTCGCCTTTGTCGCCATACATCTGTTCAGATTCCATAAAAATTACCGGATCATCATCACGGATAGCTGATTTCAAAAGCCCTTTCGCATCATACGGATTGGAAGGCACCACTACTTTTAATCCCGGACAATTGGCATACCAACTCTCAAAAGCCTGGGAGTGTGTAGCCGCTAACTGGCCGGCAGAAGCTGTAGGCCCTCTAAAAACTATCGGAATGTTAAATTGCCCACCACTCATCTGTCGCAACTTAGCCGCATTGTTTATAATCTGATCAATTCCTACTAAGGAAAAATTAAAAGTCATAAATTCAATAATAGGACGGTTCCCGTTCATCGCAGAACCTACACCTATTCCAGAGAACCCCAATTCTGATATAGGTGTATCTATAATCCTTTCAGGGCCAAATTCATCTAGCATTCCTTTAGAAGCTTTATAGGCACCATTGTATTCTGCCACTTCTTCACCCATCAAGTAAATAGACGCATCCTTACGCATTTCTTCGCTCATGGCCTCTGCTATTGCTTGTCTGAACTGTATTGTTTTCATTCAAGTACTGTTAAAGTTCTGTTCAAAAATAGAACAGCAAAAATAGTAATAAATAAAAAACTTTCTCAGGCTTTCATTGACAAAAATATACTATGCGCGCATAGTATATTCAGGAAAATATCAGTATCTTCGTAGCCACATTTTTCAAATCTATAATAAATAAATATAAAAATGAAAATACTCGTATGCATTAGCCATGTTCCGGATACCACTTCAAAAATAAATTTTACGGAAGGGAATGCAAAATTTGACACTAATGGGGTGCAGTTTGTAATTAATCCTAATGATGAATTTGGTTTAACCAGAGCCATGTGGTTCAAAGAAAAACAGGGGGCTTCTGTTACTGTTGTAAATGTAGGAGGGCCTGAGACAGAACCTACGCTTAGAAAAGCGTTGGCCATTGGGGCAGATGATGCTATTCGCATAAATGCTGAAGCAACCGATGGTTTTTTTGTTGCAGAACAATTAGCAAAGGTAGTAGAAGAGAATGGTTATGACCTTATCATCGCCGGAAGGGAATCTATTGATTACAACGGTGGAATGGTTCCCGGAATGTTAGCAACATTGATAGATGCTAATTTTGTGAATAACTGTATTGGTCTTGAAATTGAAGGAAATGAAGCTACGGCACTAAGGGAGATAGATGGCGGAAAGGAAACCATAAAAACCTCATTACCGCTTGTTATAGGTGCCCAAAAAGGGTTGGTAGAGGAAAGCGACCTCCGTATCCCTAATATGCGAGGGATTATGATGGCTAGGCAAAAGAAACTTACTTTAGTAGAAGCGACAGCCGCTGAAAAAAGAACAACAGCTGTACAGTTTGAGAAACCAGCTCCAAAAGGGAATGTAAAATTAGTGGCTCCCGATAATCTGGATGAACTTATTGACCTTCTTCACAACGAAGCTAAAGTCATCTAAATTAAAACCATAACAAACTCTGATATAAAACATAAAATCTATGTCTATACTCGTATATACTGAATCTGAAGACGGAAAGCTAAAAAAAACTGCTTTTGAAGCAGCCTCTTATGCAAAAGGCCTCGCAGAAAAGCTAGGGGTTTCTGTTACTGCAATTTCCATAAATACTAATAGCACTAACGAACTTGCTACTTATGGTGTTGATAAAGTGCTCAAAGTAGTTGATGAAAAATTAAATACATTCAATGCAAAAGCATACGCTAATGTTGTAAAGCAAGCAGCGGAAAAAGAAGGTAGTAAAGTGGTCGTTATAAATTCCAGTGCCAACGGAAAATATATAGCCCCCATAGTCGCTGTAAACCTTAATGCAGGTTACGCCTCCAATGTAATTACCCTTCCCGAAAGCACTACTCCATTCAAGGTGAAAAGAACAGCGTTTACTAACAAAGCGTTCAATGTTACAGAAATGAACACCGATGTGAAAATTATAGGCCTTTCTAAAAACTCTTTTGGTCTAAAAGAATCCAATGGGGCTGCTACTGAGGAAACTTTTTCTCCTGAATTATCAGATAATTTATTCACTTCAAAAGTCGCTAACGTAGATAAAGTCTCCGGAAAAGTAACTATTGCCGATGCGGAAATAGTAGTTTCAGGAGGACGTGGCCTTAAAGGGCCTGAAAATTGGGGAATGATTGAAGAACTCGCCGACGTTTTAGGAGCTGCTACTGCTTGTTCAAAACCGGTATCCGATTTAGGCTGGAGACCACATAGCGAACACGTAGGGCAAACAGGAAAACCTGTTGCTTCTAACTTGTATATAGCTGTAGGGATCTCTGGGGCTATTCAACATTTAGCAGGAATTAATGCCTCAAAAGTAAAAGTAGTTATCAATAACGACCCAGAAGCTCCTTTCTTTAAAGCAGCTGATTATGGGATCGTAGGAGACGCTTTTGAAGTTGTTCCTTCATTAATCGAAAAATTAAAACAATTTAAGGCTCAAAACGCATAATTTTTGTTAAATTGTACCCAGTAAGGGCTGTCAGAAATAGAGGTAATCCCTTATTCAGACAGCCTTTTGGTATGTTTGCAATGTATTATGAGCTTAGTTCGCTTAAACATAAAAGGTATTTCATATAGCCAAACCCAAAATGGGGCGTATGCACTTATTCTCAATGAGGTAGATGGAGAACGGAAACTCCCTATTGTAATTGGTGCATTTGAAGCACAATCGATTGCCATTGCCTTGGAGAAAGAAATAAAACCTCCTCGACCGCTTACCCATGATTTATTTAAGAGTTTTGCTGACCGTTTTGATATTGTGATAAAACAAGTAATTATTCACAAACTGGTAGATGGTGTTTTTTATTCAAGCATCATATGTGAACGAGACCGGATAGAAGAAATTGTAGATGCCCGAACAAGCGATGCTATCGCACTGGCTATAAGGTTTAAGGCGCCTATCTTCACCTATAAAACCATTCTAGATAAGGCAGGGATTTATTTGAAGCTATCTCAAGACAAAGAAGGTGATGAAAGCATTGTTGTAGATGAAATACTCTCAGGAACAAGTGAAGAGACTCCTAAAAAAGAAATGGCTTCAACTGAAAGCTATACTTCATATGCCACAAAGGAGCTTCGCAACATGTTACAAGCAGCTGTAGCAAATGAAGATTATGAAAAAGCTGCAAGAATACGGGATGAGCTATCCAAACGAGAAAAGAAATAAACCTACGCATGAAAAAACATCTATTTGGGCTACTACTCCTGTTTAGTATTGCGTCACAAGCTCAAACTATTGAAGGGGAGTGGAATTTTAAATCCATTACCGACTCAGAAAATAACAAATTATTCAATATTTCGCAAAATGATATCCTACAGCTTACTGATGGTGATTTTACATATCAGTTAGCGAGTAAAAATAATTTGAAAGCTTCCGGAAATTACCTTGTTCAAGATAAGTTACTGGTATTTTATTACAAACAACCTAAAGATACTGTTCGATTTTATAAAATAACTACTGCCACCGACTCTACACTCATATTTACGGAGAATAGCGTACAATATGCTTTTACAAGAAATATAGAGAATGCCAACACCATAATTGATCAAGAATCCATCACAAATAATACCATCATCCCAAGTAATGGCTTTTCTACAAGCAGTTTATGGAGAGGTATATTAGGCATGCTTTCACTATTGCTGATTGCATACCTGTTTAGCAGCAATAGAAAACATATAAACTGGAAAACAGTGGGGATTGGCCTGGCCTTTCAAATTGTGCTTGCCATTGGTATTCTCAAAGTTTCTTTTATCCAAAAAGCGTTTGAGTTTGTTGGTAGTATTTTTATAAAGATACTTGATTTTACACGAGCCGGCAGTGAGTTTTTGTTAGGTGGTATGATGGACGTGGAAAGCTATGGTTTTATTTTCCTCTTCCAAGTATTACCTACCATTATTTTCTTTTCTGCGCTTACTTCTGTCCTTTTCTACCTTGGTATTATCCAAGTAGTCGTAAAAGGAATGGCTTGGGGGTTAACAAAATTAATGGGGATTTCAGGCGCTGAAAGCTTATCCGTAACAGGTAATATTTTTCTTGGACAGACCGAAGCCCCTTTAATGATAAAAGCCTACTTGGAAAAAATGACCCGTTCTGAAATCCTTTTGGTAATGGTTGGCGGGATGGCCACAGTAGCTGGCGGTGTTTTGGCTGCGTATATTGGTTTCTTAGGGGGCGACGATCCTATTCTTCGCCTTCAGTTTGCAAAACATTTATTGGCTGCATCTGTTATGGCTGCTCCAGGCGCAGTCGTTATCTCCAAAATGCTTTACCCTCAAACAGAAAAAATTGAGTCCGTTGTAGAAGTTTCCCAAGAAAAAATAGGGAGCAATATCTTAGATGCTATTGCCAATGGAACTACCGAAGGGCTAAAACTGGCTGCCAATGTGGGTGCCATGCTATTAGTTTTTATCGCTTTTATTGCTATGATCAATTTTGGATTTCTGAAAGTTGGTGGATTTACAGGTTTAAATAACTGGATTATAAATAATACACCATACCAAAGCTTGTCACTTGAATTTATTCTCGGATATCTGTTCGCACCTCTTATGTGGCTTATTGGCGTTGCCAAAGAAGATATGGCCCTCATGGGACAATTATTGGGCATAAAGTTAGCGGCTAGTGAATTTGTAGGCTACATTCAATTGGCCGACTTAAAAAACCCTGTTAACCCTCTACACCTTACTTATAACAAATCCATTATCATGGCAACCTATATGCTTTGTGGTTTTGCAAATTTTGCCTCTATCGGGATTCAAATTGGAGGTATTGGGTCATTAGCCCCCGGACAACGAAAAACACTTTCTAAATTTGGTCTTAAAGCTGTTATAGGAGGTACTTTGGCTTCGTTGCTTTCTGCCACGCTTGCAGGAATGATTATTGGATAACCGTTGATAAACTCTTGATAAAAAACCCTTCTTTTTTGCTTCGGTAAAGCAATACATTTTTTATATTCGATTTGTTCAAGAAAAAATTTAGATGAAACAATACCACGACCTCTTAAAACATATTTTGGAGAACGGAACCCGAAAAGAAGACCGTACTGGAACAGGTACCATTAGTATCTTTGGACACCAAATGCGATTTGATATGGAAGAGGGTTTTCCTATGGTCACTACCAAAAAGTTGCACTTAAAATCAATTATCCATGAACTTTTATGGTTTCTAAAAGGAGACACCAATATCAAATACCTTCAAGAAAATGGTGTCAGAATTTGGAATGAATGGGCAGATGAAAATGGAAACCTCGGCCCTGTATATGGACATCAATGGCGCAACTGGAACAGCGAAGGTATTGATCAGATAGCAGAAGTAATCAACACATTGAAAAGTAATCCTGACAGCCGGCGGATGCTAGTAGCTGCGTGGAATCCTAGTGTATTACCAGACACTTCTGTTTCTTTCTCAGAAAATGTTGCCAATGGCAAAGCAGCCCTTCCTCCCTGTCACGCTTTCTTTCAATTCTATGTAGCCGACAGAAAACTATCGTGCCAACTCTACCAGCGAAGCGCTGACGTTTTTCTAGGTGTTCCTTTTAACATTGCATCGTATGCATTATTAACATTAATGATGGCTCAGGTATGTGGTTATCAACCCGGAACATTTATTCACACCTTCGGAGATGTCCATATTTATACAAATCACCTGGAACAGGTAAACGAACAATTATCAAGAACTCCAAAGCCACTACCAAAGATGCTCCTCAATCCTGAGGTGACTTCTATTTTTGATTTTAAATTTGAAGACTTTACTTTGGTGGATTATGATCCACATCCTCCAATAAGGGCAACAGTAGCTATTTAAAAAATCAATATATTTTAACCATCTGTCTAAAATGTGTGCGATTTTATTTATGTAACTTTGGGTTTCACTTCTTTTTATTAAAAGATGATTATTACGGAAACTATTCTTACTTCTTTTATAGAAACCCGAAAAACAACAGAAGATATCTGTAAACCACTGGAAGTGGAGGATTATATCCCTCAACCCGTGGTGGATGTTTCGCCCCCCAAATGGCATTTGGGTCATACTACTTGGTTTTTTGAAGCTTTTATCCTAAAAAAACATGTGGAAGAATACCAAGCCTATAATGACGATTTCTTTTTCATCTTTAACAGCTATTACGAAACTTTTGGAAAGCGCGTGGTTCGAACTGACCGAGGGAACTTATCACGTCCGGGTGTTGAAGAAATATATGCTTATCGAAAGTATGTGACCCAGGCAATGGAAAACCTTTTGGAAAGCACTCCCTCTGAAGAAATTTTTCAACTAACAGAGATCGGTATCCATCATGAAAAACAACATCAGGAGTTATTATTGACAGACATTAAATATATTTTGGGTAACAACCCATTACTGCCGAAATATTCTGATAGTTTTGAAGAAAATATTAGCGAAACCAACACTTTTGAATGGATCCAAATTGCTGAAGGTATCTATGAAATAGGCCATGATTCAGATGCTTTTTGTTATGACAATGAACTGGGAAGGCATAAAGTCTACCTGCACGATTTTGGAATAGCCAACAAACTCGTTACCAATGCTGAATATCTCGAATTTATAGAAGATGAAGGGTATCAAACTTTTCATCTATGGCATGCCGAAGCGTGGGATTGGATCAATCAAAATAATATTAAAGCACCCTTATATTGGCATAAAATTGATGGCACATGGCACCGATATGCTATGAAGGGGTTGGAAAAAATAAATAAACTAATTCCTGTTACCCATATTTCTTACTATGAAGCTTTTGCCTATGCGCAATGGAAAGGCGTGCGCCTTCCTACTGAGTTTGAATGGGAAGCTGCCTGCAACCATTTTGATCATGGGTACCGATGGGAATGGACTGAAAGTGCCTACTTGCCTTATCCGGGATATAAAAAAGCAGCTGGGGCATTAGGTGAATACAACGGTAAGTTTATGGTGAATCAAAAAGTGCTCCGGGGTGGATCAGTGGCCTCCCCAAAAAACCATATCAGGCATACTTACCGGAACTTTTTTCATCCACATTTACAATGGCAATTTACTGGGTTAAGGTTAGCCCGTTAATACCGACTAAAGAATTACTATGAAGACAGCAACAACCACATCGTTTGCCAACGCTTTTGAAGAAGAGGTCTATAAAGGATTAACAGCATATCCGAAATACCTCTCTTCAAAATACTTTTATGACAAAGCAGGCGATAAACTTTTTCAGGATATTATGAAGCTCCCTGAATATTACCTGACCAACTGTGAATTTGATATCTTGTCCAAACACAAAGAAGCTATCGCAGAAGCCTTTAAAGGAGTTAATGGTTTTGATTTGATTGAACTAGGGGCCGGTGATGGAAAAAAAACCAAAATACTGCTACACTACTTAGCTGAAAAAAAATATGGTTTTAATTTTTTACCCATTGATATCAGTCAGAATGTTTTAAACGAACTGGAATCTTCCTTAAAAAAAGAACTGCCCAATATTTCTGTGATTCCAAAGCAAGGGACTTATTTTGAAGTATTAAAAGAACTTGCGCAATATAACGAGCGGAAAAAAGTAATCATGGTTTTAGGGTCGAATATTGGAAACCTACTACATCCGGATGCTATTTTGTTCTTAAAAAACATTGAAAAGTCAATGAGCGAAGAAGATCTTTTATTTATGGGGTTTGACCAAAAAAAAGACCCTCAGGTCATTTTAGATGCTTACAACGACAAAACCGGTGTTACTGCTGCTTTTAATAAAAATATATTGAAAAGGATCAATAAGGAGCTTGGTGCTGACTTTGATACCAGACTTTTCATGCATTGGGAGGCTTATGATCCTGAATCGGGAACGGCAAAGAGTTATCTTGTGGCAAAGGAAGCGCATAACGTTACCGTTAAAGAACTTGATTTAACCATTCGCTTTGACCAATGGGAAACCATCCACACGGAGATTTCACAAAAATATGATGACAAAGTAGTTGAGTGGTTGGCTGAAGAATCTGGACTACAGATCAAGCAACAATTCACAGATGATAGAAATTATTATAAAAACTATATATTCACTAAAAAATAAATTATGAAAGCACTATGGAACGGTAAAGTTATTGCCGAAAGCGACGATACTGTCGTTGTAGAAAACAATCATTATTTCCCTGCAGATGCTATAAAAAAAGAATTCTTTAAAGAAAGTGATACACATACCACCTGTCCGTGGAAAGGAGTTGCTTCTTATTATACCATAGAAGTAGACGGCAAAGAGAATAAAGATGCTGCATGGTACTACCCCGAAGTGAGCGAATTGGCAAAAGGTATTAAAGGGCGAGTTGCTTTTTGGAAGGGTGTAGAGGTTACAGAATAATGAAACTTATCAATCAAACTCAAAATACATTACACCACCTTGCGCAGTTTTTAGCTGCTTTTAGTAATAGCTATCTACAAAAGGAAGACGATGACAGCCAGTCAAACATTGGTTGGTCTGTTGTAAAAAAAGCGATGGTTTCCAGAAGTGTTGATGGAGTTCATTTGGAGTTATCATATCCTAACGTCACTCTTAAAATCATTAAGGAAGAAACTACCGTTGCCCAAACAACATTGTCTGGAATGTCAAGAGCAGCAATCGATTCTTGGATCAGAAAAAACCTAGAAATCCTTTCATTGGATAGCAACAAGTTTAATTATGAATTAGGGTTTAGCCTAGACACTAGTTTTAGCAACTTCTCTATAATGGATGATGAAACAATGGCATCTATCCAACAGCTTATACAGCATCGCACCATTGCTCAAAAGGCATTAGAAAAGCTAGCAAAAGCATACGCCTATCCAACCGAAATACGCGTATGGCCACATCATTTTGATACCGGAATGTTGATTGATTTAAGTGACGACCAAACACTCTCCAAGGGTTTGGGCCTTGGCTATGCTATAGCTGACAGCGTTAGCAATGTTCCTTATTTTTATACCTATGCCTGGGGCAACGATACTATTGATTACAAGCAACTGCCCCCACTAGCAAACGGCAAATGGGCAACCGGCGATTGGAAAGGTGCCCTGCTCCGCGCAGATGAACTCTTTGACTTAAAAGCCGTAGAAAGTTTCTATCAAGGAGCAAGCTACTTGTTATCCGAACTACTTTAAGCTATACCTCTAGTACTGCGTTTTCAGCACCTGCATAATCGTTCCATTGAAAACGGTATGCCTGTTCTTCATTGGCATAAGTCCCGTCTATGATGTACCGGAACTCATAGGCATTGTCTTTTTTAAAGTCAAAAGTACCTTTAAAAGTTCCATTTTTTAATTTTTTAAGGGTACTTTCTTTTGGGTTCCATCCGTTAAAGTCACCCACCACAGTTACTGATTCTGCCTCTTTTGCCAGAACAGTAAATGTTACCTTACAAACCGGCTTTGTCTTTAAATATTGTTTCTGAATTGCCATATCAATTAAAATTGGTTATTGTTTATTTTCAAACAAAAAAAAAGCATAAAAACAATGGCAACCAATAGCTGCTGTAAGAATTAGCAAATTGATAAAATGGGCTTAACCAAAATTTGTTTTTGACAAAAATAAAGGGATTAAAATTTCATATTCACAAGGCGTCCAACTACTTTCTCAGCTGTAACAAAAGCCTGTTAAGGTCTTTTTCGGTGTTGTAAAAATGAAAACTGACCCGGATACCGGAGCCGCGTTGGGAGCAAATAATAGCATTATTTCGCAACCTGTTAAACAATTCTTCATCACCTTTCATATTGAAAATAGTACTATGGTGTGCCCGTTTAACTATCGCTTCCTCCAATAAGCCCAGTGCTTCTAGTTTTTGTTTTGCTGTTATCGACAAGTGCTTCAAATGTTCTTCAATCGGCTTCAACCCTATCTCAGATAGGTATTTAAGCGAAAATTGCAAGCTCCCATAATTTAAAGTATCCTGATGCCCGGGTTCAAAATGGTTCATTAAATGACATTGTATGCTTGAAAAATCTGTGATTCTAGACTCTTTTTCAAAAGAGTCCGGATAAATCTTCTTAATGGCAGCTTCTTTAAAAAACATAAACCCGTTTCCATACCCTCCTAACAACCACTTATACCCACTAGCTCCCAAAACATCGATGCCGGAAGCCTCAAAATCAAAAATTTCGGTACCGCAATACTGCGTGCCGTCTGCAACAATCAATAAGTCCGGATGTGCTTCCTTTAAACTTTTTAGAAAACCTAAATCTATTTTTATACCGTTGATGTATTGCACCAAGCTCAGTGCCAGTATATCTGGTTGTTCTTTTTCTACAGCTATTTTTATACGCTCTTCAACACATTCGTCAATCGTTACATAGCAAGTTTTGTAACCTGCTGCCTCTACTTGCCAATTAATGGATGGGTAGTCATTTTTTAACAGCAGGACTTTTTGTTTCTTATCCAATCCGTTCAAAAGTGTCGTAAAGCCAAATGAGAAATTAGGTATTAGTGACACACGTTCACTCGAACAATTAAAAAATTTACCAACCGTTCCGCGGATACTTTCCAGTAGCGCATGATGTTCTTCCCGGAACAGACTACCCCCTATCAAGAAATCGATATCATGTTCCTGTCGCCACTCCATCAAACGCTCATAGAGCAAACCTGAAGCGGCTGTGTCTAAATAGGTATAATTTCCAATCACCGGGAAATCTTTCTGAAAATGCTGATCCATTCCTCTTAATTAAAAATCGTAAATTTGTCTAGCTAAAGGTAACAAACTATGCCTATTAAAAACAACAATCCGGAAAAAATCAGCCTAGAACAACATGAGCTCCTAGAAAAAGCACAGCAACGGATTCGCCAAAAAAAAAGGCTGTATTATCATTTTATCCTGTTTTTGATCGGTAGTATTTTTTTTATTGTCCTGAATAAATTCTTAAACTATGGCGAACCCTACAATTGGTATGTTTGGGCTATATTTTTATGGCTGTTCTTCTTGTTGTTGCATGTAGTGAATGTATATATTACCCATCCGTTTTTAGACAACGATTGGGAACGTGCCCAACGCGAAAAGCTAGTAGCAAAACAGCAAGAAAAAATTGCCGCCATACAAAAAGAGATCGAAGAAGCACACCCCCTACCTAACCCTCCAAAAACTGATACTGAGTTATGATTACCATGATTGCTGCTGCTGCAGAAAACAATGCGTTGGGAAAGGATAATGATTTGGTATGGCACCTGTCCGATGATTTTAAACGATTTAAAGCATTAACTACCGGACATGCCATTATTATGGGGAGGAAAACATTTGAAAGTTTTCCAAAACTATTGCCCAACCGAACACATATCATCATCACCCGAAAAAAGGACTACCACCCCGAAGGCTGTATCGTGGTCAATTCTATAGAAACTGCTCTAAAAGCTGCCGGAACAGACCCACAACCGTTTATTATTGGTGGTGGGGAAATTTATGAATTGGGAATGCCGTACGCTGATAAAATAGAACTCACAAGGGTACATGCTGCCTTTGAAGCTGATACTTTTTTCCCTGAAATTGATCCCGATAAATGGAGGCTTGTATCGGAAATATACCATCCTAAGGATAGACGGCATAATTATGACTTTACGTATTTGACCTACGAACGGATCTCCCGTTAAAAATTGAGGTAACTGATATTTATGTCTCCTTGTTCGCCTTCCAAAAAACGGTTCAGTATTTTTTCATCCGCATTGCTATAAAACTGATGTTTTGGAGGGGATATCGTTATATTGTTTAACTGAAGTGCCTCTAGTACAGCTTTTGTTTGTTTGGCCACTGCCTCGCCCGAGTCAATAATCTTAATCTCTGGAGGTATTATTTTTTTTATCTCTGGAATTAAATAGGGATAATGAGTACAGCCTAATACTAAATGGTCGATCCCCTTATTGAGCATTGGCTGTAGATAGGCATACAATAAATTGCGTGTTTCATCGGTGGCTATTTTCCCTGCTTCAATAAGTGCTACCAACCCATGACCTTCTTGTTGTATGATCTCTATCCCTTCATCATATAGACTGCTGGTTTTATGAAAAAGAGCACTGCTCAATGTCCCTTTGGTTGCCAAAATACCCACCTTTTTAGTGCGCGATTGTAGTGCTGCAGGCTTAATGGCCGGTTCTATCCCAATAAAAGGGACACTATAAGTGCTCCTTAAATAACCGATGGCATTCGTAGTAGCCGTATTACAGGCCACCACAATAAGTTTGCATTTTTTGTTAAGCAGAAACTCCGTGTTTTTTACACTCAACGCTATGATTTCCTTGTGGCTTTTTTCTCCATAGGGAGCATTTTTGCTATCCGCCAAATAAATAGTCGGTTCATTGGGAAGCAAACGGTGAAGTTCCTTCCAGATGGAAGTACCGCCAATTCCGGAATCAAAAATACCTATGGGATGGTCTTGCATACCGCAAAGCTAGTGAAAATAGCAGTTTATTTTTATTATTTCTTATGAGTAAGAGTTGTGGTTTATCTCCATCTGTAGTAGCCATTATTTTATTATATTGTTCTTGATAAAATCAAGTTGATGGCAATGATACAAAAGAATACGCAAAATCATGTCCACAGATGGTCTTTGTACACCCACCTCATATTTGTCATTTGTTTTTGCTAAATTACACCTCACAATAAACTAAAGGCACAGCCATCAACTATGTCTATATCGCATGAGGTGAAATAATGGCTCCCCTGTGAGGCCCACCTTACGACACTACATAAAAACAATTAACTGTAATTAAAATGTCAGGAGAAATGAAACCTTGCCTAAAATGCAACTCCCCATACGGATATCCACTAAGGGATGAAATATACGCCTGCCCTGAATGTGGCAATGAATGGAACCCTAATGAAAAAATGGAAGAAGATATCTTAAAAGTACTTGACTCAAACGGAAATGAGCTGAACAACGGAGACTCAGTAATTATTATTAAAAACCTTCCTGTAAAAGGAGCTCCTAAACCTATAAAAGCAGGAACAAAAATAAAAAATATCCGTCTGACAGATGGTGATCATAACATTGATTGTAAAATCGATGGGGTCGGTTCTATGGCATTGAAGTCCGAATTTGTCAGAAAAGCTTAGTTGAAGTTGAAGTGAAAAAATAAGATCTCCTGCCAACAGTACACAAATGCGGTGTACAAACTATATGCTAAAAACAGGTGTGAAAAGCAGTATAAAAACCCCTTACTAACGGCTTCTCATAGCACAAATGACAATTCAGTTGTTGCAACAGGAGCAATGGTTACAAAGAATGTGCTCAGAAACAAAATCATTGCCGGGGTTTCAGCCAAAGTAGTAAAAAAATTAGATTAACTAAAAGTAATTATTTGTAACAATAACTATAGACAAATGCTTGCCTGTTTTTAAAAACCCTTGTAATTCCAACCCTTCAAAGTCAAATTGGTGTGTATTTGAAAAATTAGGTGCAATCCCACAAAACTATCCATGATTGAGACCATTAGCCTTAATTGCCAAGAACAATTTTCCAAGCGGTAATTATTAACTTCTTTTATATCTTTGCCCGCTAATTTTGATGCTATGAGACCTAAAAAATCAGACAGACTATTTTTTCTTATTATTCCTATTTGGATTTTTACACTTTGCTTTATAGGCTTCTCTCCCTCATTTTATTTAAGAAGTTCTTCACTACCGGAATTAAAAACATTTATGCAGGTACATGGCATGATTACCTCATTTTGGATAATCCTTTTTATAGTTCAGAGTGCACTCCTTAACACTAAAAAATATAAAAATTTACATTTCAAGTTAGGATGGGTAGGATTGGCAGTTCTTTTTGCCACTTTTGTTAGTGGGCTGTTTGTTACTTTCCTTGCCGGGGAGATGCTGAATAAATCAATGGCCTCCATTGGTGATGGGTTTATTCATTTTATAATTGTCTTTCTTTTAGGTATTGCCGGGATTTATTTTAGAAAAAAGCCCATACTTCATAAAAGGTTGATGATTTTTTCTCTGATGATATTAAGTAGCGCAGGGATATCTAGAATTGTGTTTGATTTTAATGTTGGCGGAACATTCCTTGTATATTATTCGATCGTGTTTTTGCCTATGTTGGCTATATTCATTTATGACCTTATTGTGTATAAAAAAACCTTCAAGGTAACTATGGTAAGTGGTGTTTTTATATACATTTTTCTTTTTTATTCCCATTACTTATGGCAAACTGAACTTTGGGCCAATATTGTGAATTTTATAAATGCATAATTCATTTAGAACAAAGCTAACATTCATAGTGTCTTTTCTTGATTCGTTTCTTTGTCCCTAACTTCTTATAAATCCAAAAAATAAAAACCTCTTTAAACAATTGTTTAAAGAGGTTTTAAGTACTCGGGGCGGGACTTGAACCCGCACGGGCATTTCTGCCCATTGGATTTTAAGTCCAACGTGTCTACCAATTCCACCACCCGAGCATTCCATTGTTTGGGAATTGTATTTTTCAGAGCGAAAAACGGGATTCGAACCCGCGACCTCAACCTTGGCAAGGTTGCGCTCTACCAACTGAGCTATTTTCGCGTGTATTTATATGAACGTGCAATGCATTATTGCGGATGCAAATTTAACATATTTCTATAAATACCAAAGGATTTTATAGAAAAAACAAGGGCTACGCCTGTTTCTTTTTCTTGGTCAACATCCGCTTTATTTCGTTGAGTTTCATCAATGCTTCCACCGGTGTCAAGGTATCAATATCGGTTTGTAAAATTTCTTCTTTAATTTCTTCCAATAGTGGGTCATCTATATTAAAAAAACTAAGCTGCATTTCATGCTGAACTGCATTCAGATTGTCTGACAGCTCTTCACTAGAGTGTGATTTTTCCAGTTTTTTCAATATTTTATTGGCTTTCCGGATCACTTGTTGTGGCATGCCTGCCATTTTTGCCACATGGATACCAAAACTATGCTCGCTTCCCCCGGGAACTAGTTTTCTAAGGAAAAGTACCGTATCCTTCAATTCTTTGATGGAGACATTAAAGTTTTTAATGCGTGGGAAAGTGTCTGTCATTTCATTCAATTCATGATAATGCGTGGCAAATAAGGTTTTTGGCCTTGCAGGGTGCTCATGCAGGTATTCTGAAATAGCCCAGGCAATGGAAATACCATCATACGTACTTGTGCCACGGCCTATTTCATCAAGAAGTACCAAACTCCTTTCCGAGATATTGTTCAAAATAGAGGCTGTTTCGTTCATTTCTACCATAAAGGTAGATTCGCCCATTGAGATGTTATCACTTGCTCCCACCCGCGTAAATATCTTATCGATATAGCCTATACGGGCTTCATCGGCAGGAACAAAACTCCCCATCTGAGCCAAGAGGACAATCAAAGCAGTTTGCCGTAAAATAGCCGATTTACCACTCATATTTGGCCCTGTGATCATAATGATTTGCTGGGTTTCCTTGTTGAGTGTCAGATCATTTGCTATGTAAGGTTCCCCTATGGGCAATTGTTTCTCTATAACGGGATGCCTTCCATTTTTTATTTCCAGATCAAAAGAATCGTTCATTACAGGGCGGACATAATTGTGTTCTTTCGCCAATTGTGCAAATCCGCATAAACAATCCAACTGTGCTATCAAAGCAGCGTTGCTCTGTACTGATTGAATGTGTTCATGCATCCATGTTACTAATTCAGAGAACAATTGTTGTTCCAGCATCAAAATTTTCTCTTCCGCACCCAGTATTTTTGCTTCGTATTCCTTTAACTCTTCCGTAATGTACCGTTCTGCACTAACCAGTGTCTGTTTGCGTTGCCACTCTGGCGGTACTTTCTCTTTATGGGTGTTCCTCACTTCAATATAGTACCCAAAAACATTGTTGAACGCTATTTTTAGGGATGGAATCCCTGTTCGGGCAGTTTCCCGTTCCAGCATGGTATCGAGGTACTGTTTCCCGGAAGACATCAGGCTTCTAAGTTCATCCAATTCTTCACTATATCCAGGGGCAATAACATTGCCTTTCGCTAACTGTACGGGAGCCTCTTCCTGTAGCATTGTTTTGATTCGGTTTCGCAAGGCTTCACAATCATGAAGTTGTTCTCCCAGTTCCTTCAATGCTACATTTTTCCCTGAAGAAATAAGCCCTTTTACAGGAACAATGGCCTCAAGCGAATTTTTTAAAAGAACCACCTCACGCGGATTGATTTTTGAAGTAGCGACCTTAGAAATTAACCGCTCAATATCACTTATTTGCTTGATGTAATGTTGTACTTTTTCTAAAATGGTTTGCTCTTTCATTAAATAGGCAACCACTTCATGGCGTTTATTGATTTTTGCAGTGTCCTTAAGCGGTAATGCCAACCACCTTTTTAGCAAACGCCCTCCCATGGGAGATCTGGTCTTATCAATTATATCTAACAACGTAACTGCATTGGGCACCGTAGCGTGGTATAGCTCTAAGTTCCGGATCGTAAATCGGTCCATCCAAACGTACGCCTCTTCAGCAATCCTGCGGATAGCTGTTATGTGATGCAATTGATGGTGCTGCGTTTCCGACAGGTAGTGCAATACCGCACCGGAAGCTAACAATCCTTCTTCAAGGTTTTCAACGCCAAACCCTTTTAATGAACTCGTTTTAAAATGATTGGTCAGGGTTTCATGCGCATAATCTTCCTGAAATACCCAATCTTCCAGATAAAAAACATGGTATCCCTTTCCAAAAGATTCTGCAAAATCAGTTTTTTTAGTTTTAGTGACCAACACTTCACTTGGCGCAAAGTTCTGCAACAACTTGTCAATATATTCACGGTTCCCTTGCGAAGTTAAAAACTCACCGGTGGATACATCTAAAAAAGCAACCCCCAATTGTTTTTTACCAAAGTGAACAGCACATAGAAAGTTGTTGGTTTTGGATTGCAGAATATCGTCATTTAAGGCCACCCCGGGCGTCACCAATTCAGTAACCCCCCTTTTTACAATGGTTTTGGTAAGCTTTGGGTCTTCCAATTGATCGCATATGGCTACCCGCTCCCCTGCTTTTACCAATTTTGGCAGGTAGGTGTTCAAGGAATGATGGGGAAACCCGGCCAATTCGGTTTTATCACCGCCATTGTTCCTGTGGGTAAGGATAATTCCCAATATTTTAGAGGCCCGCACGGCATCTTCTCCAAAGGTTTCGTAAAAATCCCCTACTCTAAAAAGCAATAAGGCATCAGGGTATTTTGCCTTAATCTGATTGTATTGCTTCATTAAAGGGGTCTCCTTTTTACTTTTTGTTGCCAATAGTTTCTGTGTATTGCGTTATTTTTGTAAAAATCGGGATATCGTGCGAATTTACTATTTTTTTGCCTTGTTTTGGTTTAATATAGCTACAATTATGTAGCTGTTGCTGTCATTGTAAAAAATAATTTTTTATGCGAAAACTTCGAAATGAGGAATTGAACCGGTTATCGGTAGAAGCATTTAAGAAAAGTGCCAAAACGCCTGTTATTGTTATACTTGACAACATAAGGAGCCTGAACAACATTGGTTCGGTTTTCAGAACTGCCGATGCGTTCCGTGTTGAAAAAATATACCTCTGCGGCATTACGGCCACCCCGCCCCATAAAGATATCCATAAAACGGCATTAGGGGCCACAGAAAGTGTTGATTGGAAATATGTAAAAGATTGTTCTTCTCTTGTTAAGAACCTAAAAACGCAGGGTGTAGAAACCATTGCTATTGAGCAAACCGAAAACGCGGTTATGCTAGACCGGTTTTACCCGAAAAAAGGTAAAAAATA
Source organism: Leptobacterium meishanense (assembly GCF_037645805.1). Taxonomy (NCBI): domain Bacteria; kingdom Pseudomonadati; phylum Bacteroidota; class Flavobacteriia; order Flavobacteriales; family Flavobacteriaceae; genus Leptobacterium; species Leptobacterium meishanense. The sequence goes on along the minus strand of NZ_JBBEXE010000003.1, from coordinate 139,271 downwards.
TGCTATCGTCTTTGGCAATGAGGTAAAAGGGGTTTCCCAAGAGGTTGTTTCTACTTGTGATACCGTTATTGAAATCCCTCAATACGGTACCAAACATTCTCTAAATATCTCGGTAAGTGCCGGAATCGTTATTTGGGACCTGTTCTGTAAACTTTCTTAAAAAAGTAACTCCTATTGATTAACAGGAAGTTTTAATTCGATAAAAACCTACTTAATTTATACGATTTTTACTTAAATTTACTGATGTAAATATAATAGGGCTACATACAATTGTATTTATTCTTGCGTTAGTAGCAAATATTAATAATGAACATAGTCAATAAAAATCAAATAAGTAAAATAGTCTGGACTATATCCATATTGGCATTTATACTTTCAGTATTGTTATTCTATCTATATTTCAAAAATTTCAATGGAGAATTGTCAAAAGACCAAACTGATTGGGGAGTTTTCGGTGATTATGTGGGTGGAGTAATTGGAACTCTTTTCAGTTTAATTGCAGTTATATTTTCAATATTGAGTATCTATGTCACACTTAAAATTGCAAACTATATCCACGAAAAAGAGCAAAAGTTTAATGCGCAGAGATTGACTAAAGAAATTGAAATAGTTCACAAACAAAATAGACCATACATATATTTAGATTTGACAAGGACTAAAGATTTTATAAAGATCGATATAATGAATTCAGGTACTGGACCTCTAATTATAAAAAAGTGGCAAATTAAATATAAGAATGAACTATTCAATAACTTCAATGATTTTATTTTAAGATTCGCAAAAAATCCACCAAATAGTGAAAAAACTAGTATTAGTCTGAATACAGCACCAACCCATATTCTTGGAGTTAATGTCTCTAAAGAGTTATTACTAATGAAGCCAAAAGGAGTAAACTCGAGGGAACATAATCAATTCCAAGGAACTATTCGAAATTATTTTATCGAGTCTATAATTGAATTTAGTTTTGAAGATATATTTGAAAATAAGTTCTATCACTCTCAAAGTTTATCCTTTTTAAGAAATTAAATCAACTGCTAAAAATGACTACAATTCATTGTGTTTCAAATTTTACTACCCATTTGATAGCTTTAAATATCATTAGGCACAAAATAAAAGAGGCTTAAACAAATGTTAAGCCTCTTTCAACGTTGATTTATAAAATCGAGTTAGCTAGTTACGATCTTGTTATTAATCCTGCGCTAATATAAATAAACCTTTTTGTGATTTACAAAAAAAATCTTAAAAAAATGCTGTTATCCCTTAAAATCCAGTATTTTAGTAATAATATTCTTATAATCTACGCTACTTCTCACAAAATCATGTGCTGAAACATCAATTACAAGCACCTTCATTCCTTGCTGTGTTTTGATAAACTCTACATATCCCTGGTTGATCTGTTCTAAATATTCCGGTGCAATATTTTGTTCGTAATCGCGTCCTCTTTGTTTAATGTTATACAACAGCCTTTCTGTATTCTGGTACAGGTACACATAGATATCGGGCTTAATAACATCTTTATACATATGGTTGAATAGCTTTCTATATAGTATGAACTCATCTTCCGGCAAGGTTATTTTTGCAAAAATGAGTGATTTATAAATATCATAATCGCTTACCATAAAGTTTTTAAAAAGGTCAAACTGTGAGGAGTCATCCGTAAATTGCTGGTACCTGTCCGCCAAAAAAGACATTTCTAACGGAAAGGCATACCGTTGCTTATCTTGATAGAATTTTGGGAGAAAAGGGTTGTCTGCAAAACGCTCCAAAACAAGTTTGCCGTTAAAATCATTGGCGATTTTTGTGGCTAAGGTTGTTTTTCCTGCCCCAATATTTCCTTCAATAGCAATGTAATTGTACTTTGAAAAGGGTTTCTCTTGTGCCCATTTCAATACTTCATCTCTTTTTTCAATAACACTATCGTCCAGACATGCTTCAAGTAGTTCAATAACACTTTTTTTAATAACGGGATGTATTTTGCCCGGCGCAATTTCTGCCAAAGGCTCTAAAACAAAACGCCTTAAATGCAATTGTGGGTGTGGTATTGTTAAATTTTTTCCCTGTATGATTTCCTCTTCATAAAATATGATGTCAATGTCTATGGTACGGGAAACATAACCATCATCAGAGCCCCGGGTTCTCCCCATTTGGTGTTCAATCTGTAATATGTTTTGTAATAGTTTCTCAGGGGTTAAAGCTGTGTCAATAGCAAGGCATGCATTCAAAAAATCAGCTCCCTTAAATCCCCATGCCGGTGTTTTGTATATAGAAGAGCCGGTTTTTATATTCCCTATAGTTTTTTGGAGTTGGTCAACCGCTTTTTGGAGATGTGCCTTTTTATCTCCTATGTTACTACCAATAGATAAATATGCCCTTCTTAAATTTTTCATAATTAGACGGACAAAGTAAACAAAACAATTTCACAAAAAGTTATCTTTGCCTACCATTGTTGATAAGTTTTAAGACCATGAACTTTTTAAAAAACACACTTGCTAGTATTCTTGGAGTGCTTATAGCTTCAGGGATCTTATTCATTATTTTCTTCGTGTTTATTGCTATTGCCGGCACTGCCGAAGAAGATAGTATTTCTGTACGCAATAATTCAGTATTAGATTTAAAATTCAATGCCCCTTTAAAAGATTACGGAGGTGCCTATCATTTCTCGGACATTGAATACTCTTTTGAAAAATATGATGGACTCAACCACGTACTGAATGCTATAGAAAAAGCTAAAGAGGATCCTAAAATAGAAGGAATATCCATCAGCAATTCATTTCTCATGGCAGGAATTGCGCAAACAAAAGCTATTCGAGATGCTTTAATTGATTTTAAAACATCCGGAAAGTTTGTATATGCCTACAGCGATTATTATGCCCAAAAAGACTATTACCTTGCTTCTGTAGCTGATTCTATTTTCTTGAACCCCTCAGGCGAGTTGCTTTTCAGGGGACTGGCGGCAGAAGTGTTGTTTTTTAAAGATTTTCAGGAAAAATCAGGCATTAAAATGGAAGTGGTCCGCCATGGGAAATATAAAAGTGCTGTAGAGCCTTTTCTTGATGATAAAATGAGTGATGCCAACCGGGAACAGCTATATGCACTTTTAACTTCTGTATGGGGCAGCGTGCTTGATGATATTGCTGAAAGCAGGAACCTTTCAGTAGAGGAATTAAATACTATTGCAGATGAGCTTCTGGGAAGATCTCCCAAACTTGCTAAAACAGCAAAGCTCATTGATGAAGTTGCATACTATGACGAATATGAAATTGTACTAAAAAACGCCATAGGGCTTTCTGAAGATGAAGACATCAACTATGTGAAGCTGGAGGATTATGCAGAATATGCTTATAAAAAGTTTAAAAGTGGGAAAAAAGACAAAATTGCTGTTATTTATGCGCAAGGGGACATTCTTTATGGAGAGGGAAATAACGACTATATTGGACAAGGCATCATTGTAAAATCCCTAAAAGAAGCCCGGGAAGACACGAATGTAAAAGCCATTGTATTGCGGGTAAATTCCCCGGGTGGTAGTGCACTTACCTCAGAAATCATATGGCGCGAACTGGAGATCACAAAAAACTACAAACCCTTGGTGGTTTCTATGGGGAATTTAGCCGCCTCAGGAGGGTACTATATTGCACTTAGCGGACAGAAAATTTTTGCGGAACCTTCTACCATTACCGGTTCTATAGGTGTTTTTGGAACACTTCCTAATTTTAAGGGGCTGGCAGATAAACTTGGGATTAATTCTGAGCAGGTGGTTACTAACAAGCAAGCAATTGGTTATACACCTTTTGAACCACTTTCTGATGCATTTTATAATGAAACCAAGGAAAACGTTAACGAAATATACAACACTTTCATAAAACGGGTAGCCGACGCAAGAAACCTCTCTGTTGCTTCGGTTGACAGCATTGCACAGGGAAGGGTATGGAGTGGCATAGATGCAAAACAAATAGGGTTGATAGATGAGATTGGTGGTCTCGATGATGCTATTGCTGCTGCTGCTAACTTTGGAGAGGTTGCCGAATACCGTATAAAAAACTACCCTGTTTATAAAACTAGCATTGAAGAGGTTATAGATCGCTTATTCGGAATCCAGATGTCAAAAAGTAAAACAACAATTCTTAAAGAAGAATTGGGGGCAGAAGGATATGAACTGCTCAGAACCATTCAAGCATTTGCAAAACAAAAAGGTATTCAGGCACGGATACCTTACGAATTGAACATAAAATAAACATGACTTCAAGAGATAAAAAAACAGCTCATAAGATCTATCTATATCTCGGTGCATTGTTTATTACATCATTGGTGGTTTCCAATCTTATTTTTCAAAAGTTTTTTTATTGGTACCCTTTTGGGGAGATTAACATATTTGGCGCCCCCCTTTTCGAGCTATCCGTGGGTATTTTGCCTTATCCCATCACTTTTTTGATTACCGACCTTATCTCAGAGATCTATGGGAAAAAGAAAGCCAACCGTATTGTTACTGCCGGTATCTTTGCTTCATTTTTCTCGATGGGGATTGTACTACTGGCCAATTCCGTTCCTGCCATTCCTTCATCTCCCGTAGACGATACTTTATTCTCAAGTGTTTTTGCGCTGTCTCCCATTGCCGTGTTGGCATCCATGCTAGCCTATCTTTTTGCACAGTATGTAGACATAAAAATCTATCACTTTTGGAAAAACTATACAAACGGGAAGCATTTATGGCTCCGCAACAACTTCTCCACTTTCACCTCTCAGTTTATAGATACCTTTACGGTAGTATCCCTATTATGTCTGTTTAAAGTATTGCCATGGAGCATGTTTTATGGGCTGCTCATCAGCGGGTTTATTTTTAAGGTGTTGATTGCAGCAATAGACACTCCTTTTTTGTATCTTTTCGTTGCCATTTTCAGAAAACGGTTTAAATTAAAACCTAATCAGGAAATTGAATTAGATTGAACCCTCAACCTACACATTATGAAAAAAACAAAAAAACTGTTTAAAATCTTCCTTATCATTTTACTGTTAGGGGTAGGCACATTATTTGCCATTCCGCTATTGTTTGAAGACAAGATAGTATCCATGGTAAAAGACGCGGCCAATGACAACCTCAACGCCAAAATCGATTTTCAAGATGCCCATATCAGTCTGTTCAAAAATTTCCCTAATGCAACACTCTCCATAGAAAACCTGTCATTGATAAACTTTACGCCATTTGAAAGGGACACTTTGTTTTATGCAGGTCAAATGAGCCTAAACATGTCTTTAATGGAATTGTTTAAAAGTAAAGAAGAGGGCATTGCCATAAATAGCTTTTTTATTGACCAAGCCAAAGTGAATATTATCGTAAACAAGGATGGCATTGCTAATTATGACATTGGAAAAGAAAGTGCCACAAACGATAGCTCCGGAGAGAAAGAACCTCAAAACATCACCCTTTCCTTAAAAGAGTATGCCATCACCAACAGTCAAATTTCATATATGGATGAAGGGAGTATGCTCTATCTGAAAATTGAAACATTTAACCATCGCGGCAGTGGCGACCTTTCAGCCAGCCGTTCAGAATTGGATACCCAAACCGAAGCTACAGTTTCTTTTGAAATGGACAGCACCAATTACCTCCAGAAAAACAAGGTTAAGCTCGATGCTTTGTTAGATGTTGACTTGGAAAAGAACACGTACACTTTTCTAAAAAACGAAGCCCTTGTGAACCAATTGCCCATTGTTTTTGATGGTTTTGTAAAAGTGAATGACAATAATCAGGAGATTGATTTAACCTTTAAAACACCTTCGTCCGATTTTAAAAATTTCCTTGCTGTTATCCCGGAAGCCTATTCAAAAAACATCCAAGATGTAAAAACAGAAGGCAATTTTGAAGTCAACGGAAAATTAAAAGGTATCATAGATGACACCCACATACCCACATTTGCTGTTTCTATAAATTCTGAAAATGCATCTTTTCAATATCCAAACCTTCCAAAATCGGTCAAAAACATCCATATTGCTACTGAAATAATAAACACTACTGGGATTACCAATGATACCTATATTGATATTAAAAAACTATCGTTCAAAATTGACGGGGATACGTTTAATGCAAAAGCGAAACTGAGCAACCTTGTAAAGAATCCTTATGTAAATGCCCATATCAATGGCCGCCTCAACTTAGCAAACCTTTCTCAGGCCTACCCAATGGCTTCGGAAACTACACTTAAGGGAATTGTTGATGCCAATGTAGCCACTTCTTTCGATATGAATTCCATAGAAAAAGGAAATTATGGCAATACTAAAAGTGAGGGGACTTTAACCGTCTCCGCACTTGAATATGCTTCTACTGAACTGGCCCATCCGGTACAGATTAATACATCGACCATTGGCTTCAACACAAAAACCATAACCCTTAACGAATTTGATGCAAAAACCGGAAAAACAGACCTGAAAATTGCAGGGACTATTGATAATTTGTTTGGTTTCATGTTCAATAACGAAAATATTAAGGGAGATTTCAACCTCAAATCCAACACTTTTTCCGTGAATGATTTTATGGTGACTGAAACCACTGCCGATACCAACGGAAATGAGAAAAAAGAAGAAGCACAGTTAAAAATTCCATCATTCTTAGATGTCACCATAAATGCCGGTGCAAATACTGTTTTATATGACAATTTAACATTGAAGGATGTAAAAGGCACTTTGATCATTAAAGACGAAAAAGCCTCTTTTATAAATGTTACTTCTAACATTTTTAATGGAAGTATGGCACTCAATGGAAATGTATCCACCAAAAATGAGACCCCTACTTTTGACATGGACCTAAACATCAATGCTTTTGATATTACAGAATCATTTAACGGGTTGGAGCTGTTCCAAGCACTATCGCCCGTTGCAAATGCCTTGCAGGGAAAACTGAACAGTACTTTGTCCCTGTCAGGCGACCTGAATACCGATTTTACCCCAAACCTTTCCACAGTAAGCGGCAATGGCTTGGCAGAAATACTCTCTTCCTCGCTAAACCCTGAAAAATCAAAAGCGCTTTCATTGTTGGGCAGCAATTTGAATTTTATAGATCTCAGTAAAATGGATCTTGAAAAGTTAAAGACTTCCATCTCTTTTGAAAATGGGAAAGTAAGCGTAAAGCCTTTTAAGATAAATTATCAAGACATCAGTATCGATGTTTCGGGAAGCCATAGTTTTAATAAGGCCATGGACTATAATGCTACTTTTAACGTCCCTGCAAAATACCTGGGCAAAGAAGTTTCCGGTTTACTGGCCAATCTCAGCAACGAAGAAGCAAACAATACTACGGTTCCCGTTACGGCAACTATTACCGGGAACTTCACCAATCCTTCTGTAAAAACTGACCTTAAACAAGCTACCTCAAACCTTACTAAACAAATCGCTGCCAAACAAAAAGAAAAACTTGTGGGGAAAGGAAAGGATGTGATTAACAAAACATTAGGGAACTTATTGAATGAAAAAAACGCCACAAAAGATTCCGTCCCCAAAACACAGGATGACCCGGTAAAGAAAACTGCCAATAAGCTCATCAATAACCTTTTTAAGAAAAAGAAAGACACTACACAATAACACATTAATTAATCTTTAAAACATAAAAAAATGCGCTTATCTATTCTAATTCTTGCTTTTTTATTTTTTTCAATTTTATATTCACAAGAAAAGCTTTCTGTAAGAAACGCCCATGCCATGGCATACAATTCAAAAACAGGGCAAACCTTCCTTTTTGGTGGGGCCAGTGAAAAAGAAGTTCTAAATGATTTCTGGGTTTTTGAAAATAATGCCTGGGGCGAAATACCTGCTTCTAACAATCCATCTCCCCGTACTTTCCCCGGAATGGTTTATGATAGTGGCAATGACCGGATGCTCCTTTTTGGAGGAAACAGTGTGTTGTTTGGGAAGGGTGATGGAACACCAACACTCCTTAACGATATTTGGGAATACAAAAACACGCAATGGACACAATTAACTCCTTCCTCAGCACCTTCTCCGAGATCAGAAGCTGCTATGGTATACGATCCAAACAACAATAGTGTATTACTTTTTGGAGGTTATAAAATTGTTGAAGGAAACTATATAAAGTTAGGTGACACATGGGAGTTTAAGAATAACGAATGGCGTCTTGTATCTGAAGAAGGCCCTTCTGCCCGTAACGGTGCTGTCATGGTGTATGATAAGAAGAATAAAAATGTTTTGTTATTTGGAGGAAGTAACGTAAACAGGGATTCCCGATATGGTGAAGGTACCGGCGAAACTTGGTTTTGGAATGGGGAAAAATGGAGTAAATATGAGATGAAACAGCCTTATAATGTGTTTAATGCTGCCATGGCCTATGACACTCATAAAAAATGTATGGTCCGTTTTGGGGGGTGGATTGGAAAAACCCGTATAAATGGCACTTTTCTATTAAAAGACAATGAATGGAAGGAATTAAAGTTGGATACTGCACCACAAGCACGTAACCATAGTGATATGGTATACGATGCCAAAAACAAACGTTTCATCCTTTACGGAGGGCATGATGGGGAAAACATCTTTGGCGATACCTGGGAATTTAAAAACAATACATGGAGATTGTTATCTGAAACGCCTGTATTGAAGAGAGTGCCAAATAATCATTAAAAATTAAGACCTCACAGGTTTTGAAAACCTATGAGGTCTTTAGTATCCTATTAACCCAATTACCTTCAATCAGGCATAACAGCAGAGGCTACCTCAGCATTCCTGTCTATTTTTTTTACTAGTCCCTGCAATACTTTTCCCGGCCCGACTTCTGTAAACAGAGCAGCACCATCTTTAATCATATGCTGTACACTTTGTGTCCATTTTACAGGAGCCGTTAGTTGAGCTATCAAGTTCTTTTTAATCTCATCTGGGCTTGTTACTGCTGTGGTAGTTACATTTTGGTACACAGGGCATACAGGCACATTAAAGTTTGTGTTTTCAATTGCATTGGCGAGTTCTTCCCTGGCAGGTTCCATTAATGGGGAATGAAACGCTCCTCCTACGGGAAGTACCAAAGCTCTTCTCGCCCCTGCGGTTTTCAGTGCTTCACAGGCTGCATTCACAGCAGTTATCTCTCCTGAAATCACCAATTGTCCGGGGCAATTATAGTTGGCTGCCACCACAATTCCGGAGGTATCTGCACATATTTTTTCAACAACTTCGTCTTCTAACCCTAAAACGGCCGCCATGGTACTGGGTTGTAACTCACATGCTTTTTGCATGGCCAAAGCCCGGCGGGAAACCAAGGTAAGGCCATCCTTAAAATTCAATGTGCCATTGGCTACCAAAGCGGAAAACTCTCCTAGTGAATGTCCTGCTACCATATCAGGTTTAAATTCATCACCCAACACTTTACTTAAAATTACTGAGTGTAAAAATATGGCTGGTTGCGTTACTTTAGTTTCTTTCAAATCTTCTGCAGTCCCTTCAAACATAACATCCGTAATGGAAAAACCTAAAATATCATTCGCTTGTTCAAAGAGTTCTTGGGCTAAAGGTGATTTTTCGTAAAGTTCTAACCCCATCCCTGAAAATTGGGCACCCTGTCCTGGAAATATATATGCTTTCATTTATCACTTTATTTTGATGCGCAAAAATAGGAATTATTTATATGACGGGTTATTGTTCTTTTTCTTCCTTAAACCAGCCTGAATACTTTATGTAATTATTTGCAATCCGGTCAATCTCTCCCGAAATAAGTTCCTGGCTTATGTCTTTTACTTTTTTGGCTGGAACCCCAGCATAAATGCTCCCTGCTTCCACTCTCGTATTTTGGGTGACTACGGCACCGGCAGCAATAATACTGTTACTTTCTACCACACAGTCATCCATAATAATGCTCCCCATCCCAATAAGTACATTGTCGTGGATTGTGCAACCATGAACAATAGCATTATGCCCTACGGAGACATTGTTCCCAATATTGGTAGGTGATTTTTGATAGGTACAATGGACTACCGCACCATCTTGTATATTTACTTTGTCGCCTATTTTTATAGAATGGACATCGCCCCGGACTACAGCATTGAACCATATACTGCACTGGTTGCCCATTACTACATCTCCTACCACTACAGCGTTTTCTGCAATAAAACAGTCTTCTCCAAATCGGGGGGCTTTTCCATTTATCTTTTTTATGATCATTTGTTTTTTTGAGGTTTATTAGTTTAGACGTATAAGGGTTTAGAAGGTCAAAAGCTTTTATTCAAAATAAGACAGTAATGTTCCTTTTTTGGCAGATGAAACAGACAGTTCTTTTCCATTGGTCAAAACTACACTCCCTCCTTTTCCTTTTTTATATTTTATGATTTTATTTACGTTGACCAAATAGGATTTGTGAATTCGGACGAAAGGGAACCTCTGTAATGCTTCTTCAAAATATTTGAGAGTTTTGCTAACTACCAACTTCTGCTTTTCAAGGTATATTTCGGTATAATTGTCATCTGCCTTGCAAAAGAAAATATCCGTTACCTGAAGTACTTCAAAACCATCTAGCTGAGGGATTGTTATCTTTCCGTTTACGCTATCTGTTTTGGGTACTGCTATCTTTTCTTGAAGGGTATTTTCCTTTTGTTTTATCTCCACTACATAATCTACTGCTTTAATGAGTTCATCAATAGAAATTGGTTTCATTAAATAATAAGAAGCATGGTTGTTGAGCGCATCTTTTGCATAATGGTCATAGGCCGTTACAAAAATGGTTTCAAAAGTACGGTCGCCCACTTTGTCTAGCAGATCAAAAGCATTCCCGAAAGGCATTTCTACATCCAGAAAAACCAAATCAAGATCATTGTTCCTAATCAATACCAGTGCTTCTTCAATGTTTGAGGCTTCTCCAAGTACGGTTACATTTGGGCAGTATTTGGCAATATAATTGCCCAGTATTTCCCTACTCACTGCTTCGTCTTCTACGATAATGGCATTTAAGTTCATCTACTATTTTCTTAATGTCAGAATTACTCTGGTACCAGTCCCATCCTCAAAAACATCTTCTATCCTAACCGACACTTTATTTTTATACATATCATTTAAAATGGCTATCCGTTTTTTGATATTCCCCATTCCTTTTGATTGTTGTTTTTTTTGGTTTTTTGTTTTTAATTCAGTTGATTTTTTTCTTCCAATACCGTCATCTTCAATGATTACTCTTATTTCTTCAGGGTTTGACTGCGAAAAGTGTATTTTTAGATTTCCTTTACTTTCTTTATATCGTAAACCATGCCATATAGCATTTTCTATATAAGGTTGTAACAACATAGGAGGGATTTGAAATGATGCAATAGCAACATTTGCATCAATTTGAATATCATAATCAAACTTATCCATAAAACGGGAATGTTCCAGCTTGGTATAGAGTTTTAACAGTTCTATCTCTTTAGCTAAAGGGATAAAATCTTCTTCGGAATTTTCTAAAACCGATCGCATCAAGGCAGAAAATTCACTTAGGTACCTGTTGGCACTACGCTCATCATTTTTTGCAATAAAGTTATTTACTGAATTGAGCGCATTAAAAATAAAGTGCGGATTCATCTGAGAACGCAACGACTTTAATGAAAGCAGGTTATTAGTAAGTTTTTGTTGCCGGTTACTTCTGTAAAACAGTATGATGACCGATAATAACAATAATAACCCTAAAATAAGTGCATAAATAATGAATTGTTGCCGTTTGTTGCTTTCTGAAATTAAAGCACGTTCTTTTATTGCTAATTCGTATTTGCTTTCTGAAAGTTCCCTGTCCTTTTCTAAACTGGCTATCCGGTTTTGATTCAATGCAACATTCCGGCTAAACTGGGAAGCTTTTGTTATTTCTTCTTCTTTCTTGATATATAATTCATCTACCAACTGAACATAATTTTGATAACTTGCTAAAGCTTTATCATAATTTCCTACTGTCCTATATATTTCAGAGAGTTGCCTGGTAGCATCTTTTTGAACTACCAAATCTTCTTCATCATCTGCTTCAGCGATACTTTCTTCCAGATAAGGAATGGCCTCTTCATATTTGTTTTGTGCTATATAAGCCCCTGCTATTTTATAGTTTATACGTTGTGGCGTAATGGTATCTTCTTCCGGAGAAACACTTGCAGGGGCAGGAGCTGTTTCTCTTTTTAACTTTTTAGCATCTTCTAATGCCGACTGCCGTATAGCTATTTCTTTATCATATAAATTTCTATTTTTATAAAAATCAGCCACACGCTCCTTTTCTTCAATAGCACGTCTTGGGTTTTGTTTGCTTGCTAACTGGAGTGAATTATCATATAAGTTTTGTGCTTGATCTAAGTCGTTCCGTTTTGCATAAGCAGCTGCTAACTTTGAGTTAAGATCAATTGTTTTTGGAGTTATCAAATTATCCTGCGCTATTCTAAGGGCTTGTTCATAATTACTAATAGCCTTACCAATATCGTTCTCACTTCTATAGACATCTCCCAAACCTTCATACAGTAATACGCTTTGATATGCCGATAAGCTGTTATCGTTTATCAGTTCTTGATAGATAGCGAGGCTCTTCTTATTTTGTTTATTCAAATAATAAGCATTCCCTAATTTTATTTTTATTTCAGGTGCTGATTGCTCATGTAGTGCAATTTCATAATTGGCAATAGCCAAATCATATTGTTTCCAATAGGTATAAATATCTCCTAAGGTTGTGTATGAAACAGCTGTTTTAGGGCTATTTTTTTGCCGGCCCAGTACCGTCAATGATTTTTCTATAAAGCCAATGCTTTGTGCGATGTCTTTCTTTTTATAAAAATTGGCTGAATCTATGAATTGTTTGTGTGCCTCCTGAGAAGGTTCTCTTACCCCCGATTTATTTGAAACAGGGCTTGCCTCTTGGGAAAACACCCAAAAAGGAATAAATAAAAATGCTATGTAAACTCCTTTTTTCAAAACCGAGGTAATTCAATAATTATGGTTAAACTTACGTACTTTCTATGATATTAGAAAACACGTAAAACTTATACTTTCTCTAAATCATAGATTTTATTGTTCCTTTTTTCTACATTACTCATTAAAAGGTCTGTTTCCCTAATAGAAAAGTATCATTCCCTCATTCTAGATTTTTTTCAAAAAAACTCGGAGCTACTTTTATACCATTAACATAAAAAACACTACATCATGAAAGCATTAAAAACACTCATTAGCATAGTCGCACTAACTCTATGTTATACTATCACCTCAGGATTTGATATTGTTTCAAAAAATGAAGCGGCCTCATTTGAAAATTTTGAAAAGCCAAAAAAGAAATATATCAAAGTTGCTTTACTGCTTGACACCAGCAATAGTATGGACGGATTGATCAACCAAGCAAAAGCAAAGTTGTGGGACATTATCAATGAACTGTCGTATGCCCGCCACAAAGGACAGGCCCCCAATCTAGAAATCGCTTTATATGAATACGGAAATGATAATTTATCTTCTCAAGAAGGATATATCCGGCAAGTGATTGGTTTTACCAATGACCTTGATGATATTTCTGAAAAGCTTTTCTCACTAACCACAAATGGCGGAAGTGAATTTTGCGGACATGTTATCCAAACATCATTAAATCAACTTGAATGGGGAGACAATCCAGATGATTTAAAATTAATTTTTATTGCGGGGAACGAGCCTTTTACACAAGGAACTGTAGATTATAGAAATGCAACTGCAAATGCTAAAGAAAAAGATGTAGTGGTGAACACCATTTTTTGTGGAAACCACAATTTAGGAATTAATGGAGAATGGAAAAATGGGGCAATATTGACCGACGGTGATTACATGTCGATTGACCACAATGAAGAAATTGTACAAATTGTTACTCCTTATGATGATTTAATTTTACAACTCAACATCAAACTAAACAACACTTACATTCCTTATGGAAATAGAGGGTATGAAAAAATGAAAATACAAGCTACACAAGATGCCAATGCAGCTTCTGTAAATGAAGAGGTACAATTAAAAAGAACTGTGAGTAAAAGCTCCGGGCTATATAAAAACACCACATGGGATCTAGTAGATGCTGCCGCAGAGAAAGATTTCAGTTATGATGATCTGGAAAAAAAGGATTTGCCAGAACCGTTAAAAGAAAAATCTACTTATGAAATCAAAAAATATGTAGCACAGAAAGCCGGTGAGCGTTCTAATATCCAAAAAGAGATACAAGCCTTGAATGCTAAAAGGAAGAAATATATTGCTGAAGAGAAAAAGAATGTAACATCCAAGGGGTTGGAAAATGCTATGATAAAAGCATTAAAAAGCCAAGCTTCTAAAAAAGACTATATCTGGCAATAAATAAAAATGCTCAAAAAAAGTCATTTCGGATCTCAATAGTTGTCGGGATTCGAAATGACTTCTATTTTTATTTTAAAAACGCTCCTCTAGTAATTCACCGCTGGACATGTACAATCATACGGCCGTTTTCCTGCTCCTAAGAAATTATAGCCCAATGTAAGTTGATGAAATCCGCCATTATCAATCCGGATATCCCCTGTTTGATAAGAATACGTATATGCAAACACAAAGTTCTTATAATCTACGCCCAATATCGGAGTGATAAGTTGTAATTTTTGATCGGAAAAACTCCCTCCTGCAACAGGTTGCGCACCATCAAAACTTCTTCGGTATGAAAGTCCTCCCCATAACCTCCCAAAGCCAACATCTTTATATACTTTTGCATTAACATCAATAGTTTTTTCATTGGTAAACTCCGTTGCCTGAAAAAGAAGAGAAGGTTCATACCACCATCCGTTATTACCTCCTCCAAAAAGATACCCTACAGATAGTATATACCTTCTAAGATTGTCGAATTCTTGAGCCGTATATAAATCCCTTCCCGTTCCCAATGCATTATGAACTGTAAAGTGTGCATAGAATTCCAGAAAGTTATAGGACATCCCAAAATCTACATTAAAATAACTAACGCTTGTCTCTGCTCCGGTGATAATGGGATCAGGAATGGGAGATACAAAATCACGTTCATCCAAACGGCTTTGTAATACGCCCGCCGATATTCCGAAAGATAATTGGTTGATATCAACTATGTTTCTTGATAAAAGAATATGATGTGCATAGGTGATCTTTCCTCCTGTTTGTGAATGGAACCCATTTTCATCATTAAATAAAATAACACCTATACCGCTCCTATACCCTAACCGAACATGTGCGTTCAGTGTCTGTAAAACAGGTGCCTGTTCTACATCAAACCATTGTTTTCTGGCAGTGGCCCGAACCTTACCGCCTTGCCCTACTCCCGCCATTGCAGGGTGAATAAGGTAATAGTTGTCCGATAAATAATCAAAGTATACAGGAAGTCCCTCTTGTGCAGGTGCACAATGTCCAATAATAAAGAGTATAATAACGACAGCTTGTTTTCTCATTGGTAATTTGGGGGCAATTATATGAGGTTATTTATTGTATCATACCTCTTATAACTTCAAATATATTAATAATCTTGCCTTTGTTTTTCTATTTTTGTAAAAAAATTGCGAAAATGGAGAGAATTACTATAAAAATACAACCCACAAACAATCCGGCTATCATCAAATTTCAGGCTGATACTTTTCTCGTTAATCATAAAAGCTATGAGTTTAACAATATAGATGATGCAAAAAACGCCCCGCTAGCACAACAACTGTTTTATTTACCTTTTGTGAAGACCGTATTGATTTCAGGGAATTTTATTGCTATAGAACGCTATGATATTGTAACTTGGGAAGATGTCCAAAATGAAGTGGCTGAACAAATTGAAAACTACTTAAATAGTGGGCAACCACTTGTAAATGAAGCTCCTGATACCACAAAAAAAACAGCTGTTACTATTTATGCCGAAAGCACCCCAAACCCTGCTGTCATGAAGTTTGTAGCAAATAGGCTGCTGATACCTTCCCCTCATGAATTTAAAAATATTGATGAAGCCAAAGAAGCTCCTTTAGCCCAGGCATTATTTAATTTTCCGTTTGTGAAAGAAGTTTTTATTGATGAAAATTATATCGCTGTTGCTAAATATGATATTGCGGATTGGAATGATATTACCATGGAACTTCGTGAGTTCATCAGAAACCATATAACCGAAGGCAATGAGATTGTTTCTGAAAACAGTGTTTCAAAAACAACCGGTAAGCGTGAAACAGCTAAAAAAAATACCGAAGATTTTGATGATACATCCAAAGAGATTATTAGTATCTTGGATGAGTATGTAAAACCTGCTGTAGCCAGTGATGGTGGGAATATCTTATTTGAATCATATGATGAGGAAAGCAAAACCGTTAAAGTGATCCTCCAAGGTGCATGTAGTGGTTGCCCGTCTTCTACCTTTACCTTAAAGAACGGGATTGAAACCATGCTCAAAAATATGCTGCATGATAAAGTAAATGAGGTAGTAGCTGTCAACGGATAAACTACATTCCTGTATAATAACGAATTCAATATGAAGAAGGTGTTTTTTCATATTATTATTGCAATATTCTTTAGTAGCTGCATAAATAAATCACAAGAAATGAAGCCTGAATTCACGAACTCCCTTATCCACGAAACCAGTCCATATTTATTACAACATGCATACAATCCGGTAGATTGGTTGCCTTGGGGGGAAGAAGCCCTTCATAAAGCAAAAAGTGAAAATAAACCCCTTCTTATCAGTATTGGTTATGCCGCCTGTCATTGGTGCCATGTGATGGAAAAAGAAAGTTTTGAAGATGAAGAAGTGGCAAAACTCATGAATGAGTACTTTATCAATGTTAAAGTAGACCGAGAAGAACGGCCTGATGTTGACCAAATATACATGGATGCCGTTCAATTGATGACCAATGGTGGTGGGTGGCCCTTAAATGTAGTGGCTATGCCCGATGGGCGGCCTTTTTGGGGAGGTACTTATTTCCCGAAAGAAGATTGGATGAATTCCTTAAAACAACTTTCCCTTATTTACAAAGAGTCCCCTGAAAAAGTGATTACCTATGCAGATAACCTTCAAAAAGGGATCGAAGGGCTTCATGCGGTCATTCCACCTGCAGAAAAAACAGGATTTTCCAATTCAGAACTAAAAACAGCTGTAGAAAACTGGTCAAAATACTTCGATTACAAAAATGGTGGTATTACCCGGGTTCCAAAATTCATGATGCCTGTAAACCTCCAGTTTTTGTTACGCCATGCTACTGCCCAGAAAGATGCTGCACTTTTAGCATACGTAGAGACCACACTTACTAAAATTGCTTATGGTGGTGTATATGATCACATTGGAGGTGGTTTTGCACGTTATGCTGTAGATAAAAAATGGCATGTCCCTCACTTTGAAAAGATGTTGTACGACAATGCGCAGTTGGTAAGCCTCTACAGCAATGCCTATGCTGCGACTAAAAATGAGCTGTATAAAAAAGTGGTTATTGAAACCCTTGCTTTTGTAGAGCGTGAGCTTATGAGCGGTGAATTTGCTTTTTATTCTTCTTTGGATGCCGATAGCTACAATGAAAAAAACGAACTGGAAGAGGGTGCTTTTTATGTATGGAATAAAGAAACCCTACAGAAGCTGATCAAAGATGATTATGAAGTTTTTAGTAACTACTACAATATTAATGACTATGGGTATTGGGAACATAATAACTATGTATTGATACGGGACCAAACGGACGAGGAATTGGCAAAAAAACATCAAACAACCCCTGAAAGGCTTCGTCAAATTATTGAAAAAAGCAAAAAGGTCCTTTTTAAAGAACGTGAAAAACGCTCCCAGCCCCGGTTGGATGATAAATCATTGACCTCTTGGAACGCTTTAATGCTAAAAGCATATGTAGATGCTTATAAAATATTTGGGGACGACCACTATTTGGACATTGCCATTAAAAATGCCCATTTTCTGCTACAAAAACAGCTTAGGGAAGATGGCGGCCTCAACCACAATTACAAAAAGGGAAAAAGTACTATCAATGGGTACTTAGAAGATTATGCCACATTAGCCGATGCGTATATTGCGCTTTATGAGGTTACTTTAGATGATACATGGCTACACACCTCAAAAAGTTTCGTGAATTATTGTTTTGACCATTTTTTTGATGATACCTCTAAATTATTTTACTTCACTTCTAATGAAGATGATATTATTGTGGTACGGGGAATCGAAAAGGCAGATAATGTGATCCCTGCATCCAATTCCATTATGGGGAAAGTATTATTCAAACTTTCACATTATTATGATAACAAAAAATATAAGGAAACTGCCGAACAAATGCTTCATCCTATCAGAGGAGAATTTTTGAGTTACGGATCCAGTTATGCCAACTGGATGAACCTGATGCTAGATTTTACAAACCCATTCTACGAAGTTGCTGTAGTGGGTGAAAATGCAAAAGATAAAATTGACTGTCTGAATCAATATTATCTTCCTAACAAAATCATAGCAGGAAGCACAAAACCTTCTAAAATGTCATTGTTGAGAGATCGATACACTACTAATAAAACATTTATGTATGTTTGTGTAAATAACAGTTGTAAATTGCCTGTCACCGAAGTATCAGAGGCACTCAAGTTAATGGATTAAACCATACATGAAAATACTAGCACTTATTTTTGTAAGCATTGTAGCCTTAGAACATCTTTATTTTTTAATCCTGGAAATGTTTTTGTGGGACAAGCCCTATGGCATGAAAGCCTTTGGTCTGAAAAAAGATTATGCTAATAGCACTAAAGTATTGGCTGCCAATCAAGGGCTTTACAATGGTTTTTTGGCTGCCGGACTCATTTGGTCGTTGGTGGAAAGCAATGAGGTTTTCTCTTTTTATTTAAAATTGTTTTTTCTTTCTTGTGTTATTATCGCTGGGGTTTTTGGAGCTTTTTCAACCCAAAAAATAAAGCTGTTTTATGTGCAGGCAGTTCCTGCTATTATTGCTTTGGGGTTAACTCTATTAATTAAAGTAAATATTTAATTCTTTATCTACTATTAAAAATATAATTATACTCATTTGAAGTAATTATACTATCTCCATACCCTAAGTCTTTTCTTAATAAACCTATATACTCAGCAATATCAACAGGTGTTGGTTTTCCAGAGAAAAAAAAGGGATATTTTTTCAAAATTTTATTGTCATCAACATATAAATTCAACTTTGCATAACAAGAATTAATTTCTACTTCATTTGGTGTGTCCATGTAAGGGATTCTTTTTTCAGGAGCCCCTGGGCCACTCCATTTTGTTGATGCTAAGTTTCGGCTAATTAAAATTATCACCTCAAAAAAAACTTCTCTTTTCGAATTTAAATAATTTTCTCTTCTTAATACTTGCTCAGCCGTTAAAGGTTCATGATCCTTCAGTTTCTTTTCAAATTTATAATTCACCCACTTTCCTAATATGACACTTACAATTCCCAAAAGAACTACATCAATTATTACTCTATCCCAAAATTCACTTATCATAGACATCTATATTTAATTAATTTATAACAAAAATTGATCATAATTTACTCCCCGGAATAAAATCTTTTAGGTAATACGGTTCAAAATAGGCTACGTCTTCAAAGTCCCCTTTTTGGTATTTTTGAAAAGCAAGAGTTGCCATTTCCTTTGCAGAAGGAACAAACTTTTCATCAGTAAACATGGCATTTGGATGTTGTATAAGTGGTTTGCATTTTTCAGCACCACTTCCTATAAAATATACTTTGTCCTGATTTAAAAACTTGTGAAAAGATGCTTCTTCAATAATCTCAGCTTTTGTTTCACGGACTTTTTTATGACCGGCATCAAAAACTGCAGCATATACTTCCATTCTTCGAGCATCTAACATAGGTACAATAAAGCCCTTATCTATTTGTAATTGCATGCTCAATGCTTTTAGGGTTGAAACAGCTATCAATGGTTTATCTAGTGCAAAGCACAACCCTTTTGCGGCAGAGACCCCTATCCTAAGCCCTGTGTAAGAGCCAGGGCCTTTACTAACCGCAATGGCGTCTAGGTGATTAAATGACAAAGAAGCCTCGGTCAAGGCTTCTTTTATAAATTTATGTAAGTTCTCTGAGTGTGAATAACCGACAGTATCTTCTTCTTTCAGTACAATAATTTGTCCCTTTTCAGATATGCTTACGGAACAGTTTGTAGAAGATGTCTCTAAGTTTAGTATTACAGCCATGTGACTGCAAATATACTCTAGTTTAACTGATCTATCGGAATACCAAAATAGAATTCGAGCACTTTGAGCTTAAAAATATAATCGTACTTGGTCCGGATTACATCTGCTTCTGCATTTTCTACACGAGATTGCGCCTGGCTAAAGTCAAACGAATTCATCAACCCTACATTGAAACGTTCTCTTGCATAATTAAACGCTTCTTTTCTGGCAGTAAGTGTTTTTTCTGCGGCTTCATAGGCTTTTAAAGATCCCCTGGTATCATTCCAAGCTTGATTAATAATATTTTCCAAGTCCAACTTGGTTTGTTCTAATTGAAACTGTGACCGCTGATATGCAATTTTATTCCTTTTGATGCTATTACTGGTTCGGAAACCGTTGAATATGGGTACATTTAATTGCAATCCGTATGAAATTCCATCAAATGTATAAAACTGTTCAATGATATCCACTCCGCTAATCGCATCTGTATATCGTGTGTTGTAATTGAAAAATGCTGATAAAGTAGGATATGATGCCCCTCTCGCGATTTCTAGGTCTTTTTTTGCTAAATCTACATTGGTTTCAGAAAGTTTGATATCGTTTCTAAAGGTAAGGGCCTTTGCAAAAATTTCTTTAGGGGAATTTTCTAAAACGGTGGTGGTAGGGATAATAAAGTTTTCATCTACAATATCGAAATTTTCATAGTCATTGATCAATAGTAATTGTGCTAATGCAATTCTGGAAAGCCGTAAAGCATTTTCAGCATTAACTATTTGCTGTTCCTGATTGGCTGCAGTAGCTTCAATTTCTAATAGGTCCCCTCTTGGCACAACTCCAGAATTGACCAATTCTCTTGTTCTTTTTAAATCCTGCTCGGTTACTGCATATTGTGCTTGTGCAACCGCCAAATTTTCTCTGTTGAACAAAATTTGAAGATAGCCATTGGCTACTGCCAATGAAATGTCATCTTTAATATTATCCAACTGATATTGGGCTGCCAATTTTGAAAGTTTTGCACG
Organism: Leptobacterium meishanense; assembly: GCF_037645805.1. NCBI lineage: Bacteria > Pseudomonadati > Bacteroidota > Flavobacteriia > Flavobacteriales > Flavobacteriaceae > Leptobacterium > Leptobacterium meishanense. The sequence goes on along the minus strand of NZ_JBBEXE010000003.1, from coordinate 118,178 downwards.
GGTCAATTGTTTAAAGTTACGAAGTCCATCAAATAAGGTCACTCCTGAATTCAACCCTGCAGAAATTGTTGTTTGTGTGGCATTTTCTAAAATTCCGGTCGTTGGGTTTTGAGATAAACCTGTACTCGCAGAAAGTGTAGAGCTTCCATTTAAAGAAGGGATAAAGTTCCCTATTGCATCTCTCTTATCTACTTCTGCATTTTCAAGATCAAGCTCCGATTGCTTTATCGTAATATTATTTTCTAAAGCATATAGCACACACTCTTTTAATGTCCATTTCTTATCCTGACTGTGTATACTAATGCTTATTAATATGATGATAATTGTTATGATTTTTGCCTTCATGAGGTTGGTGCTTCTTTTTTGGTAACGAAATTAGTTACTGTTGTTAGTATCTTCTTTTTTCTTGTTTGGTTCTGTTTTGTTCCACACCTTTACTTTATCTTCTTCAGTAAGTCCGGAAACTATTTCTACATTAATACCATCAGAAATTCCTACTTCTATATCTCTTCTTTCAAATTTTTGCTCTCCTACTGCCACTTCTACATAGGGCTTATCTGTTTCTTTGTCAAACTGAAGCAATGCTTCTTTTATGGCAAGAACACTATCTTTCTTTTCTAGAACAATAGAGGCATTGGCACTATATCCTGCACGGATATATACACTGTCATTTAATTGGACATTTCCTTCTATCTTAAATTGTACCGCTCCTTGTTCTTCATTTCCTTTTGGGGCTATAAAACGCAAACTCGCATCAAATTCTTTATCCTGGATAGCACCTAAACTTACTTTTAACGGAGTCCCTATTTGTAGTTTTCCTACTTCTGCTTCGTCTACCTTCCCTTCAAAAATCATAATACTCAGGTCTGCAATAGTAGCAATGGTGGTACCGTCATTAAAGTTGTTACTTTGTATTACCTGATCTCCTTCTTTAACGGGAATTTCTAAAACAGTTCCTGATACTGTTGCTCTAATATTGGTATTGGCTACAGAAGATCCTGCTGCCGATCCTTCGCGAATGATCTGCAAGTCGTTTTGGGCATTTGTCAATTCTTGTTTTGCCTGATCGTATTGCAGTTGGATGGTATTAAAATCTTGACTGGAAACAACACCTCTATCAAATAATGTTTTATTCCTATTGTATTCAATTTTTATATTGTTGAGGCTTATTTGTGCATTTTTCACTCTTCCTATGGCACTATTAAGTGCCTGCTCATTAGGAACTACTTTTACTTTTGCAATAAGCTCTCCTGCTTTTACTTTTTCACCTTCTTTAAGGTATATTTTTTCTATAATCCCGGATATTTGAGGTTTTATATTTACTTCGTCTTCTGGAACTACTTTCCCTGTGGCTACTGTTTTTTCTTCTATACTGGTTATAAATGGGGTTTCTGTATCATATTCTACTATAGACTTACTATTGGTCTTTACAAAGTAAGCAGCAGCAAACAATACGCCAAGTACCAGAACGGCAATTCCAATGTATTTTAAAATTTTCATTTTCTTAATTTTTGTTTTATAGTTGTTTAGTTTATTCTTCTCTTAATGCGTCAATTGGTTTAATACTCACAGCACGTTGGGCAGGGATCATTCCTATTAGTATCCCTAATGCAATCATTATAAATAAAGAGCCTACTACATAAGGAATGGGAACTGTGGGATTGGTATATGGAAAATCACTTTGTCCTTGTGTCATTGCATTAATTGCTGCAAGTACCAATGCCCCTAAAACAATTCCAATAATTCCTGCTATGATCGTTAAAAAAACAGATTCTAATATGATTTGGCCTTTTACTTCTCTGGGTGTGGCGCCCAATGCCCTTCTTATGCCCAATTCTTTGGTACGTTCTTTTACAGAAATTAGCAAAATATTCCCAATACCAATAACTCCTGCTATAATAGTAGCTATCCCTACTACGAGTGATAGAAAGGTCATTCCTTTTGAAAAGCCCATAATCCGTTCAAACATTTCCCCTAAATTGAAAGAACCAAAAGCTCTTTCGTCATCTGGATGCACTTTGTGAATACTTTTTAAGGTGGCTTTTATATCTTTTTCTACCTGTATAACATCCACATCAGCATATGCAGCAATAGAAAACCACTGTACATTTTCCCCGGTGTTATATAATTTTCTATAGGTAGAGAAAGGAATAAAGATATCACTATCTGATTCAAAACCCCCTCCCGGAATAAATTTATGAACTCCGATAACTTGAAAGTAAACATCGTCTATACGGATGTATTTTCCGATAGGGTCTTCATCTTTCTCGAAAAGTTCTTTTTCAGTACGTTCCCCAATAACACATACTTTTCTGGCATGTTCTATATCAGCATCATTTATAAAACGCCCCCCTTCATATATTTTTTTGGTTGCTATTTTGGTATATACGGGAAAGTCTCCATAGATGTTGTAGCTTCCTGTTTTTTGGCCTCTTACAATATTCGCGCCGCTACCACCAAAAGCTCCTTTCGTATTTCGAGGGGCAATGTATTGTATTTCGGGGATCCTTTCTTGTAATATACGGGCATCGTTCAATTTTAATTGTAAACTTCTCCCCGTTTTAAACCCTGCATATGGGATACTGGTCCGTTGCGCCCATGCAAACATACTGTTCATGGCCACATTTTCAAATTGGCGTTCAAAACCATTGTCCAGACCTTTTGCAGAGCCGGAAAGGGCTATGTAGATGAAAATTCCCCATAGTACACCAATAACGGTTATGATGGTCCTCAACTTATTCTTCCGAATAGAACCAAATATTTCTTGCCATGTGTCTCTATCAAAAATAAATCGCATACTTATTCGTCTCTTAGTGCTACTATTGGTTTTATTTTGGCAGCTCTTTTCGCCGGAATGTATCCTGCTATTGCACCAAAAATAACAAGTATAATTGTTGCAAAAATGGCTGTACCTGTATTTATATAGGGGTCTTTTATGAAATATTTTTGAAGGGTATCTCCAAGAGAGCTTAAAATTAATACCCCTATAAACAACCCTATATACCCTGCTATGGTAGTAATAAAAACAGATTCTTGCATGATCATCCCTATTACAGATCTTGGGGTTGCTCCTAATGCTTTTCGGATACCTAATTCTTTTGTACGTTCTTTTACTGTATATACCATAATATTGCTAATCCCTATAATGCCTGCTATAAGTGTCCCGAAACCAACAAATGTTACAATAAGTTGCAATACTCCTGCAAATTGTTGGTTCTGCTGAAGGTTGGTTGCTATATTCCGTATAAAAATAGCCCTTTGGTCATCAGGGGATATGTTGTGTTTATTTTTTAAAAATTTCATCAAACTACTTTCAAAAGCCATAGCTCCTGCATAGCCTATCTCAGGTTTAAATGCTAATATAATCTGGTCTATTTTATCGGTGTTTTTCTCTACTAGTTGTCTCGTGGTGTATGGGATATAAATAAGTCGCTCTTCATTATCGCCCCCATCATCTTGAAATACTCCGATTACTTTATAAACACTTCCTCCTATATCAATATACTGTCCCATGCCATTGCCATCACCAAAAAGATCTTTCTCCACCAATCGGCCTATCACGGCATATTTTGTTTTATTAATGATATCATCTTCATTGAGATAACGGCCTTTCATCATAATCGTCTTCTCATTGTACTGGTGTGCTGGGCCTACGGCTCTGGTTGTGTAGTTGTTAGATTCATTTTCATATTTTACCAATGCACTTCTGGATATTCTCGGAGTGATATATTCAAGAAATAGGGGAAAATTCTTTTCAATATCCTCTAAATCATCATTCCTGAATTCAATCCGCCGATCTGCTTTGTATCCTTTGTATGGTTTAGATGTCCTGCCTGCAAATATGAAAAATGTGTTGGTAGCATCGTCCATGAAAAACTCATCAAATTGGTTCTTTAGCCCATTTCCAAAGCCAAACAGAATTACAAAAATGAAAATTCCCAACGCTACAGAAAACCCTGAGAGAAATGCTCTCAGCTTATTTTTTCTGATACTATCAAATATTTCTTGCCAACGGTCTCTACTAAACATGTTCTTTGGCCCTTACTTGTTTTACTTTTTTATCTTCCATTATTACACCATCTTTCAAATGGACAATCCGCTTGCACATCTTTGCAATATCCGTTTCGTGTGTTACAATTAAAATGGTCTTGCCTTCATCATTGATCTGTTGAATAATGTCCATTACTTCATAAGATGTTTTGCTGTCCAAGGCTCCCGTAGGCTCATCAGCTAACAACACTTTTGGTTCTGATGCTAGTGCCCTTGCGATAGCTACACGCTGTTTTTGTCCTCCGGAAAGCTCACTAGGGTGATGCGTGGCCCATTCTGCCAAGCCAACTTTTTCTAGATATTGCATCGCCTTTTTTTGACGTTCTTTTCTACCTAAGCGTTGATAGTATAACGGCAACGCTACATTTTCTAATGCTGTTTTATAATTGATGAGGTTGAATGATTGAAAAACAAATCCAAGAAATTTATTTCTGTATTTTGCTGCTTTTGTCTCGTTTAGGTTTTTTATCAGAATGCCATCTAATATATATTCGCCAGAATCGGCTTCATCCAGCATTCCCAGAATGTTTAATAGTGTAGATTTACCAGATCCTGAAGATCCCATAATAGCAACCAATTCACCCTCTTCTACAGAAAAATCAATACCTTTTAGAACATGGAGGGAATTTTTCCCCATTTTATAGGATTTGTGCAGTTCTTTAATTTCTATCATGATGGTTAGTTATACTATTTTTATTATTTAACATCACACGCTTAACTGTGATATTACATTTTGTAAGACTCATTCAACAAAGAATTGTTACAATTAAAAAAGCAAAAAAAATGTTAAAGTTTGGGGAATTTATTTTTTTAGCTTTTTATAAATTAGAAATCCTAATGCTCCAATAAGTATGTATGGAATGGCCATTAAATAAATGATTCCATTATTAATACCTTCACCAATTTGTTGCTCTTCTCCACTTTCAAGAACAGCCCTGCACATAGCACATTGTGCATTTATCAATTGTGGAACCATAAGAAATCCAAAAAACAATATCAGAAAATATATGTTGAGCCTTTCTTGTTTCATTATATTCTTTATTAATAATAAGGCGCTATCATTATATAAACCATTACACCTGTTATTGCTACATACAACCAAATGGGAAAAGCAACCCGCGCTATTTTTTTATGTTTGTCAAAACGCTTGGAAAGTGCTCTTACATACGTTATAAGTACTAAAGGAATCACCGCGATTGATAATATAATATGAGATATTAAAACAAAAAAATATACATATTTCATGATACCAAAACCTCCATAAGTGGTAGGCTCAGAAGTCATATGATATGCAATATACATTAACAAAAACAGTACTGATAATATAATACATGACTTCATTAATCTTTCATGTAATTGTTTTTTTCCATTATGGATGGCTATATATGCCAGAACTAATAAAAATGCAGTAGCTCCATTAATAGTTGCATAAATAGGTGGCAAAAATTTTAATGGCGTCGCATTGGGGATTTTTATCCCAAAAAGGACAGCTACCGCTAAAGGAATTGTAATAGACAATATAACAATCCATTTGTTGTATTTTTTCTCAAGTTTGGGTGTACCTGCCATCTATTCTTCTTTTAACAACTTTTCGATATCTTCTTTTAACATATTGATTCCTTCCTGCTCAAGTCCGTCATAATAAACAATAGGGTTCCCATATGCATCATTTCTGGAGCGTATATAGCCTTCTTTATCAATCAATGCAAATAATCCGGAATGTTCAAAACCACCTTCTGCTTCTACATTTTGATCAACATACAAATTGAACCCTCCATTTGCCAATTTATATATTTCATCTTTGTCTCCTGTCAACAAATGCCAATGGGGATGTGTTATTTTATACCTTTCTGCATATTCATTTAATATTTCCGGAGTATCATGCTTAGGGTTTATGCTAAAAGAAGCAATACCAAAATTAGGATTTCCATAAAACTTATCTTGCAATTGAACCATGTTACGATTCATAATCGGGCAGATAGTAGGACACGTAGTAAAGAAAAATTCCACTACATATACTTTCCCTCTATAGGTTTCATTAGTTATTCCTTCGCCTCTTTGGTTTATGAAATTAAAAGGTTTTACTTTTCCAATTTTTGAAAGTCCGGGGCTCGTAAATTTTGATACAATTTTTGGGACTGCCCAAATACCAAAAACTAGAATTACTAACGATATCCCTATATAGGAGTATTTCTTCATATTCATTTTTCTTTGTATACATTATTTTTCTTCAGGGCCATTCTGTACTCTGCTAAAATAACTTTCACATCATCTTCCATTTTATTATTTATTTCTGCCACCGAAGTAGCATCAAAACCATAAACTGTTTCATCGCCTTTTCGGCCACGTAAATTTCTGTCTTTATCAATAATAAACACATAGGGTATGCTCAAATCCTCTTCCAGAGTTAAATTGGATTGAAGGCTATTGAATATAGATTGAATTTTACTCGCTTCTGCAAATACAAATTTCCAGTTTTTAGTATCTGTAAAAGGTTGTAGTTCGTTTTTTAATTCTTGTATTTCGGGCTCTGTTCCCTTAGGTTGAACAATTACGAACTGAAAGTCATGAAATTCATAAAAGCGCTTGTATATTTTTTGATTTAGATTGAATGCATTCCCTTTTTTATTTGCTACATCCTTACCAAAAAAACCTAAAATGGTAATTTTATTGTCTAAACTTATTTTCTCTCCTGAAAGTGATGAAAGTTCATCAACGTTATTAATCCCTTGGGTTAATACCGGAAGTTTAGCAAAATTATTGACTCCGGAAGCAAAAAAGAGATATGCTACCAAAGGGAATACAAATAAAATGCTAAGAACTATGATTTTTTTCATGTGTCTTTTGTCCTAATACAAAATTAAAAAAGACGGTCGAAACCGTCTTTCTATATATCGTTAAAGAAAATTAAAAATTCCAACTTACAAAGCCTTCCCGCATTATATCATATATATAGTTCCCTTCTACCAAAAGTATGAAGGCAAGGTAAGGTATAAGGATAACTAAAGGCAATACAATAGACCACTTAAGGCTTCCTTTTTCATCACGCAAATGCATAAAATCCCATGCTATGTAATACGCTTTCACTAAGGTAAGCAGAATAAATATCCAGTTCAATAATTTCATCCCTAAAAAATAATTATCTATTAAAGATGCCGGTTTAAGTATTCCTAAAGCAACTTCAATAACGGTTACTATGGATAGAAATATCAATACGCCCCATATTTTTTGTTCGTTGGATTTGAACTTTAATAATCCTCTAAAAATTGCTAGTTTATGTGTGTCGTGTCCCATTTCAACTTTTTATTTCCAATTATACCAAATAGAAGAAGGTAAATACAAATACCCAGACTAAATCTACAAAGTGCCAGTATAACCCAACTTTCTCTACCATCTCATAATGACCTCTACGTTCATACGTTCCCAGTATTACATTAAAAAAGATAATGATATTGATCACTACGCCCGAGAATACGTGAAATCCATGAAATCCGGTAATAAAGAAAAAGAAATCTGCAAACAAGCGGTTTCCATATTCATTTCTTACTAAGTTTGCGCCTTCTACTACCAATACGGCATTTTTTAATTTTTCAGCTGATTCTGCACGGGTAAGGATTGTTTTTTCTCCTTCCTCATTAAGCATTTCAGTACGAACCAATACATTTTCGTGTGCGCTAAACCCATTTACCACTTCCTCTACTGTATATGTCGGCAGACTGCCTTCATTTGTGAACCATAATCCGTCCTTTCTGGTATGCTGAACACGGTCTTTGTGGCTAAGTGTAGCAAAATCATGCAATGCTATTTGCTTTCCAGTTTCGGAATCTACAAATTGTAATATCCTACCTCCTTTTGTTTCTATTGCACCATACTCGCCCTTTATAAAGTTTTTCCACTCCCAGGCCTGAGAGCCAACAAATATAGCCCCTCCTAAAATGGTGAGCAGCATATACCAGGCCACTTTATTTTTTTTCATGTGATGCCCTGCATCTACTGCCAATACCATGGTTACTGATGAAAAAATAAGAACAAACGTCATCAATGCCACATAATACATGGGAGCTGGCACACCATGTAAAAATGGAAAGTGCGTAAACACTTCATCAGCTATAGGCCAAGACTCAATAAATTTAAATCGTGAAAAGCCATAGGATACTAAAAACCCTGAAAATGTTAAGGCATCTGATACAATGAAGAACCACATCATCATCTTACCATAACTGGCATTAAGAGGTTGGGTTCCTCCTCCTTCCCATACTTTCCCTTTTGTTTCTGTAGTGTTTACAGTAGCTTCCATAAAATAGTGTAGTCAGTTTTAAAAAATTTGTCCAAATTTACGTTTTTTTCTCATCTAAAGAAATAGAAAAATAAAATAAGGTATAGCCACAAGAAATCTAAGAAATGCCAAAAAGTGACCCCTAGTTCCAACCCCAATGTTTTTCCTTGATTATAGCTCCCTTTCAGATGTTTAACAAAAATTGTGGTAAGTACTATAATCCCTGCGAAAACATGTACAATGTGCGTCAATGTAATTGCATATAAAAAAGAAGTTGTAATACTGCTTTCGCTTCCGGTAAAATAATATCCTTGTGCTATGATTTGACCAAATCCCTTGAATTGAAAAAAAATAAATGCTATTCCTAACAATAATGTCCCTGTTAAAAAATAAGTTCCATTTTTAGAAGCTTCTTTTTTTATAGCTCTTTTTGCCATGTGTATAGTGATACTACTTAATAATATGGCAATAGTACTAATATAAAATGCTTGTGGGATTTGAAATTCTTTTAGCCAATCGGGTCGCGATTTACTCACCACATAGGCACTCGTTAAACCTGCAAACATCATCGCCATACTAATGATGCCAAACCAGAGCATCATTTTCTTTGCACGGGCATTTTTATGTTCTACAGTTCCTTGTGTTAAATCCATTTCTATCCTATCAATTTATCAACTACATATACGAGTTGCATTAAAGTAATATAGCTTACGCTTGCCAACATAAGCTTTCGTGCCGATTTATTGTCTCTCATTCTATAAAGCCTAAAGGCAAACACTAGCATCCCTATCCCTAGTAGAAGAATAATTATAGCAGCTGTTATCGATAATTGCAATGCTCCTGTTAATCCTGTAACCGGAAATATGGAAATAATAATCATCCATATAGTGTACATGATTATTTGTATGGTAGTTGCTTTATCTTTTTTTCCGGTAGGCAGCATTTTAAATCCGGCTTTTTTATAATCTTCATGTAACAACCATCCAATAGCCCAAAAATGAGGGAATTGCCAAAAAAACTGGATCATAAAAAGGGTGCCGGGTTCAATGCCAAAATCATTGGTCGCTGCTACCCAGCCCAGCATAAAAGGAATAGCCCCCGGAAAAGCCCCTACAAAAACAGCCAATGGTGTTTTGGTTTTTAAAGGTGTATAAACACTTACATATAAAAATATAGAAATAGCCCCAAACATAGCTGTTTTAGGATTCACTATATATAATGCAATAATTCCGGCTATAGCTAATACTGTAGCTATTGTAAACGCAGAAGAAACTGTCATTCTACCTGATGGGATGGGTCTGTTTTTTGTGCGCTGCATTAAAGCATCCAGATCTTTCTCAATAATCTGATTGTAGGCATTTGATGCCCCTACCATACAATAACCGCCCAAGCTGAGCAGTATTAATATTTTTATATGAATAGTATCGGCACCTAGCAGATACCCTGCTATGGATGAAAACACCACACTAATTGCTAAGCCAACTTTTGTTATTTGTTTAAAATCTTCCAGTGCCGGAAGTAAGGTATATGACTTTTCTGCGGTACCCAGTGCGGTCTTCATTCATTTTTATATAAGTGGTGCAAAGATAAACCACTAATGCCTTTTATGCAATGATTTTAAAAGCATTTATCTGTAAACTGACCATGTCCTTAAAATTGAAGTTATAGTAATGAAAAAGGCACTGAAAAATTCAGCGCCTCTTGATATTTTCTATTACTATATTTATTTACTGTAGTTTAAAATTGATCGGGATACTAAACGGCACACGAACCGCACGACCTCGTTGTTTTCCAGGCGTCATTTTAGGGAGTTTTTGAATAATCCGCATCGCTTCTTTCTCTAAGTTCTTATCCGGACCACGCATCCTGATATTGGTAATGCTTCCATCTTTATCTATGGTAAACAATACACTTACCCTTCCTTGTATCCCCATCTCCTGAGCTATCTCAGGATACCTGAAGTTTTTACGTATATGATCCTGCATTTTTTGCTGGAAACAATCCCTTTGTTTTGATTTTGGTTGCCCTTCACATCCGGGGAAAATCGGCACATCCTCGATCACTGCAAAAGGAACATCTATATCTAAATCTTCTTCAATAACTTCTACTTCTTCTACCTCCACAATTTCTTCTTCTTGATTTGTTTCTGTAGATTCAATCACTGTTTCTTCCACTTCTTCTTCATCTTCCACTACTTCAATAACTTCGGGTGCTGCCGGAGGTGGAGGTGGAGGCGGCGTTTTTAATTGTTCTGTAATTGGGATTTCTTCTTCCAATTCGTCATCCACATTTAATGCATAATCAAATGCTGAGTTTTTCTCATAAGTCTTCCATTCCAATGCTGCCCATGTAGTCCCCAAAACCAATGCAAGGCCTATAACAAAGTACAAGCTACTGTTTTTGGTAAGGTCAGCTTTTGGGTTTTTCTTGAGTTCCATAATTCAAATTTTTACGATTGCTAATTTAAATATTTATTTATAATAAAAGCAACTAAAACTTTTATTTTAACGACTTGCTTTTTAGAGGAAGCGTATATAGCAACAAAATTGCTAAAGTTACCCCTATGGCATTCGCTATTCCATCCAGCCACTCCGCTGTCCTTCCGTAAGGAAGTATAGCTTGTATTATTTCAATTATTATGCCATAAATTAAAGCAGCGATGCTAATAGCTATTATTTGTTTATATTTTGTTTTAGTTGTTTTAAAATAAAAAAACCACGCTAGAGTCATAACATTATAAAAAATGATATGTGTTATTTTGTCTGAGTGTGGTATGAATTCTGTATTTGAAATAGTATCCGGAAGAGAAAATAAGCTAAGTATGGCCACTAAAAAAGTCCAGCTTACTGCAAAAGTACCATAGATGTGTTTTTTACGCACCTATCAATTCTTTATAGGCGTCACTATCTAACAAGCTGTCTATTTCAGAAGTGTTGGCTATTTTGATTTTTACCATCCATCCGTCTGTATAAGGAGCTGTATTTACTTTTTCAGGGGCATCTTCTAGTTCTTCATTAAATGCTGTGATTTCTCCACTTAAAGGAAGAAACAGATCTGACACTGTTTTTACTGCCTCTACGGTACCAAAAACCTCATCTTTATCCAACGTTTCTCCAACGGTTTCTATTTCTACATAGACAATGTCTCCTAACTCGCTTTGTGCAAAATCAGTAATTCCAACAGTAGCCACATCGCCTTCAATTCTTATCCATTCGTGGTCTTTGGTATATTTTAAATCAGCTGGTATGTTCATGATGCATCCATTTTAATTGTTGATGGACAAATGTACTTTTTTAAGCGATTTTAGCAAAAAAAATACTTTGATTAATTTCCGAAATTATACCGCAATGTAAATCCTGACCGAATGGTGGTTTGTGGAAATGCAGTAGATATTGCAAATTTTGAAAATGTATGGTCATAAAAAAACAATGTCGTAAGGTTTTTACTTAATGCATAATCTGCAGTAAATTTCAGTGCCCAAATAGTTTGTCCTGCTGTAATTTGATTATTTTCAATATCTAAATTCCTAATAATACTTATGTTGTCCCGATATGAAATATCCGCTTTCAAATTAAGGTCTCCTTTTAAGGTTGTTTTCTTTCCTCCTATATTGGTTTTGAACCGTAGGTCTTTTATACGATAGCCTAACCCTACTATATATTCATTTCCTGAGACATCGGTCAACAAACTATTGTCAAAACTAAGAGATAATGCACGATCCCGTTTTACCTCTGCTTGTACATTAATAGAATTTTTCATCTCAAAATCTACCCGCACTAATGGGTTAAACTGTTCTACGAGGGTAACATTGGTATAAACATTTTTATTCAGAAAGTTTCCGGCCTGATCAACTTGTTGGTTTTTAGGAAGGTCAGGGTCAAACTCTAAATTAGTTCGAAATGAATTAACGCTATAACTAGATCGGTACCCATGGCTAACTGAAAATCGCTTAAATCGTTTTTTAAACCATTTTGAACGCATTAATCCGGTATATTTTATATTCCAATTCGGAATTGGCACATCCCTGAACGCACCTAATTGAACATTCTCTACATTTTTTCCTGTATAGGCAGCAATAAATGCCGGAAGTAATACTGCCTGATTGTTTTTGCCATATCCTCTAGGGAAACCATCTGCATCGAGCTGAGCAGGGTCTGTAATATCAATACCATCCTGTATGGCCAAACGATTGGCTATAGCAAGCCGGTTTGCTCTAAATTCGTCAAAAGTTTTTGATGTAAATTCATCGCTTTTGGAAAATGTGGTTCCTATCATCAATGTTGAAATCGAAAAATCGCCTATCCGGTTTCCTAATAAATTTTCATATTCAAACTGTCCGTTGCCCAAATCGTTAATAGCAAAGTTTTCTGTATAGCTGTCCCCGTATTGACGATTGGCCACTAAATCAATTGTCAAGTCAGGTATAGGCTGTACATTGGCAGTGATATTTAATGTAGTGTTATTCCGTTCTAAATATTGTTGGTTAAGATCGGGGAACGTAGTAATCCAACCTTTTCGGGCCGCTTCAAAACGGATGTCAGACTGACTCCCAAACACAAAGCCCAAAGAGGGTCTTAGGGTGCCTATAAAACCTACAGATTCTGTATAGCCAGGCAATACTTTTCCGTGGTTTTCCGAATAACTGATATTAATTCGTTTTACAGTAGTAAAAACATCCACTAGTGTGTTGTGCAGTCTAGATGTTTTTTGTGGGGTTGCTTCATTGTTTACCGTTGTAGAGTTTGTATTTGAAACAGGCTTGTTCTGGGGTTTTGTCGCCGACCCCCTTTTTACTAATCCTAAATACTTATATAATTTGTCCATATTAAGGGATGCATTCAGGTTATGTGTATTAGCATTTTGGATAGTATTTATATCTTCTCCGGCAACTTCGTTCAATACATCACCTCCCCGCTGCCAGTCAAAATCACCCGTATAACTGTAGGTGGCATCTATAAAACTAAATGTGGGTATCTTATTGAGTGGCAGTGTATAGTTTACCTGTAATTGTTGTGTGTGCCTGTTGGGCTCCCCTAAATTGAAAAAATCACTCCAAATACCTACATCATCCCTGATAATGGTGTTCCCATTCTCATCTTCGTCAAAATAATTCCTTACAATGTTATAATTGGAAGCTGTAAAATTGAACTGTAGTGATTTTGTAAGGTTATGATTAATGGTATACTGCCAATCGAAGAGAAAGTTGCGTTGTTGTAAAGTAGGCAAATTCAATTGTTCTCCTGCGTTTACATCTCCTGTAAACACATCTCTAAAGCGCTGTTCGTTAAAAGTCCTGGTAAAATTGGAATTAACAGAAATATTTGACGGCAACAAATTCAAATTTAAATCTTTGAGCCATTGCCAGTATTTACCCATAAAAACAGAGTCTTTATTTTTGAAAGGTGCTACTTCCAATGGTTTAAAACTATAGCTATACAAAAAGCCGGTCTGTACCCGTTGATCATTCAATTCTTCAATTTCAAAATCTCGATGGTTGACTTCACTGTATGCGTAATTAAATGTAAAGTTTTCTATATCATATACCCGCTGTTTCTGCTCCGGTCCCCTATTCTTTCGTAACCCGATAAGGTTAATGCTTCTTCGTTTGGTATAATCTTCTGCCTGTTTTTTTGTTTGTTCTTTTTCTTCATTGGTTTCAACAGCATCAATACGGTCATCTAATCGAATGTCTTGGTATACAGGATCAAACTCCGGTGTAATCAATTCTTCTGAAATACTGTAATTTAAAGGTATTTGCAATCCCCAATTTTTAGGGAATAATTGTCCCAAATTAACATTGGTGTTCAGTCCATATTGAACAGCGTCTTCCCTGCTCCGTTCATTGGGTGTTTGTTCTAAAGAACCAAACCCTACGGTACTCATCTGACCGGTTGCAGAGATCGTTGCAAAATCTGCAAGATTGGTATCTATTCCTGCTACAGCCGCCCAACCTCCTTTATTGTCAAGCTCTGATAATCGAAGCTCATTAAACCATACTTCCCCGCAAATTTCATTTCCAGTAGCGTTTTTAACACCTACCATCAGGGCGCGTATATTCCCCAATGCAGGGTTTCCTTTAATAGCCAATCGTAGCTGCCCTTCCTGTCTTGGGGCAAATTCATTGACTTGATTTAATTCTTCATCATAGAATGTGATATCAGGAAGTGTTCCATTAGCTATTCCAATGGATTTTATTCTGGAAAGAAGCTCTAAAGGTACATTAATGTTGTTAATTTCCGGCCATATTTCTTCAGATGTAGAAGCTCCCGGCCTTGTAACTGAAAGTGGAATTTCTATCTGGTAAAAATTATCATTAAAATCGGTTCCTAAACGAATGAATCCAACCAGTTCATTATCATTTATAACATTTTCCTGAAAGGCCTCTGCATGTAAAAACATTTTAAGGCGCTTGTATTGTCGCATATCCAGGCTTACATTTTTGAACACCCCTCTGGAATCTTCCGGCTCTAACCCACATACAGCAAACGACAGTGATTGTTCATTTTGCCGTATGATGGTATTATTGTTATTTAATTGTTCTCGTTGAACCCCGGGTGGCAACCTATAAGGAATAGGCTGTCGTTGTTCATTTTCCTGAATATTAACAGTATTGATATCTGCTAAAGTTCCATCATCTGATGGATCGTCTAAATCTGTTTGCAGTGTACGGGTATAAAAACGGTAATCACCTCTTACTAAATCCAGTGTTCCAAAACGCAACACCACATTCTCTTGAAATCCGGTAAGGTACATTCGCATAAAACTTATGGAACGAATATCTGTAATTCCGCCTATGGCATCATCAAATTCTCTTATCGGGATTTTGAATTGTATCCATCTGGACCGTACTACATCATTATTGGGTGTAGTAACATCTACTTCTCTTATATCAGAAACAAACCGGTCCGTACGCTGGATATTTGGTTGTATAGGAATACGGTATTCAAAATAACTATCTACTGTATTCAGTGTTAAATCACGGTCTATGTCTTCTACATCCGGCAGTGTGGTAGAGCCTCTATTTGTATTTGAAACAGCTACTGGAGAGTTTCCGTCCGTATTGTTAAAATTGAAATACCTTTCTAAAATACTTCCTGAAGCATCTAGGTAATACTGATAGTTATCTAATGCAGGGTCATCACCTCCATTATTATATATCAACGCTTCTTCTGTATCATTAAGACCATCTAATCCAATATCTTGAATACTTCTATTCGCTTCATCGGAATCAAAGGCATATACTAATGATTGTGTAGAAGGCACCACTCCCCAAGGTGTATCAACAGTAAGGTTGGTACCTGTTGGGTTATCACTGATGGGCAATCCGTTTTCATATTGTTTTCTGCCATCTTTCAGAATATCTTCAGAGATATTCCCAAGATTGAACACAAGCTCACCTCCATTTCCTGTAATGCCCTCTACATAGGGGTCTAATACCCAAAATTGTATAAACTCTACATTGGATTGTTCAAAGTTAGTACTGCTGATAGAGCGCATTATCCCTCCCCATTTTTCATCGGGTTGTAGGCCTGAAAAGTTTGTATTTGTATTATATGGTCCTTTCTCTTGTGGGTAATAGGCTAAGTCTAAAGTATTCTGCACTGTAGTTTGCCCTTGTGGAATATCTACTTGGGGAAATAATTCGTCAATAAATATCCGGCGGGTCTGATTTGAAGAGACATCGCTATCTGAAATACCACTTGGGCGTTGCGAAGTATAAAATATAGGATCTATAGTGTACCATGCCATTTTTGCCCGTTCAATTCCTGTGCTCAATCCTGTTTCGTCAGGGTTAATGAATTCCAAAGGTGGACTTGCAAGAAACCATGCTAACGGGCCTCGTATGTCAATAAGGGATTGTGCTCCTTCAAAATCATCCAGATAAGCAGTTGTTTCCCCTTCAAAGTCTGCATTTTTTGGCGATCCAGGCAATAAGTATGCAAATTCTCCCCTCACCGATAGGTTAGAGGGAACATCGGTATCAATATTTGGGAGTTTGTTCACTAAACGTGTTAAAAATGGTACTTCTGTTGAAAAATTACCATTAATGCCAAAAATGGTATTGTTAACAGGCTCTACCCCAAAGTTGGCTTTCTGCGTAAGTGGGCGTTCACTTAAATTAAGAAAGGTTCCTCCGAGTATAAAGTTTTCATTAAACTGGTGTTCTATGTTAACTCCTGCAAACCGACGGGTTTGCTGCCCAAATATGGCATTATTCTCTACAGATACTTCTATAGGTGTATTGGAGGCTTTAAGCCCTTCATCTAATATTTGGACAGTTCCTGCCTGATAATTAACAGTATAATCTATCCCTTCTTGTAATAAGCGGCCGGCTGCTGTAACACGCACCGATCCTCTGGGCACATTAAACGCTCCAATGGGAATACCTCCCGAGCCTTCCGATTTATATCGCCCCTTTAATTGGTATTTGTTTTGGTCGCTATCTTCTAGTGCTGCTGCTTTAGTAAGACGGTAAAGGTTCCTGAATACATATTGCTGCTGGTTAGGGTTATAAGATAAAGGATCATCATAATTACCCCCTCCCAGTACTTGGTGTATAAATTCTCCAAAAGGCTCTACTTTGGTAAAGATGATATTTCCGGATTGTGGGTCAACAGTTATTCCCGGAATAAAATCAAAGAAACCATCTCCTTGCGCTTGTGGGTCATTATATATATTAAGACGGTCAAAATTGAATACATTTAATAAAATACGCTCATCCAATCCATTCGGAAATGTAGCTTCATCTATGGGCGCCAGATAATTGACAGGTGAAGGGTCTGTATAAAGTATATTTAATCTAAAGTCTTCTTGACTCAGTTGAAATGCTCCTGTTGCATAGATATTTTTCATCATCAGGTTCCAAATAGGATCTGACACATTGGTAATATTACTTTTCAACAGTTTTACAACGAGTGTATTGTTAGTGATGATATTGGTATTTGGATCAACTGTTGTAGATCCGACCCCATCTGCGGCAAATTCTCCAACCTGAAAAACCTGTCCGTTGATCGTATATTGGAAAGCAACTCCAAGTACTTCGTCATTACTTAAACGTTGGTTAAGGGAGATGTAGCCTAATTGTGTATTAAGAGTATAATCTCTCCCTTCTTGTAATTTTCGGGCGTTTTCCAATATGGCATAATCAAATCCTTGATTGATAATACTACTAATACTTCCAAATCCTGATTGTACAGTTGCTATATCCCGAATGGCTGGGGTTAGTACAGAGGTACTTCCTATTTCTATGGGGTTAAAGTCGTTGGCATCGTTTCTCGGTAATAATCCTGCTGAGCCCGAATTAAAAAAGCCTGCCGGGGCATTGGTGTTAATTCGGGTATTATCAGGATCCGGCTCTCCTATGTCCTGAATTGATACAATATTTCTAACATTATCTGTTCGTTGTCCTCTATTAGTAACCCATACTTCAAGACGTGTTATTTGTATTTGGCTTCTAATAAAAGGATAATTTTCCAGTGCCTGATCATATTGGTCCCTGAAATAGTGGGATAAAAAGAAATGCCGGTCTTCGTCATAATCCAATGCCAGTATTTCAAATTCATTTAAGGTTCCTCCTCCTTGCGCTACTACTGACCTGCTTTGTGAACGTTGTTCTGAGAATACACCGGTGACTTTTGTCCTTCCAAACTGAAGTTCTGTTTTTACCCCAAAAAGGCTTTGTGCCCCTGTTATAAGTGAACTATTCAAGGGCATACTTACATTTCCGATCTCTATTTTTTGAAGGATATCATCTTCGTCTGGCGCATATTCCAGTTTTATAAGGTTTTGAAAATCAAATGTAGCTTCCGTATCAAAATTAGCCGTAACAGACAACCTTGTTCCTATTTTTCCTAACAAGCTTAAACTAATACGCTGGTCAAAATCAAAAGTCAAATTAGTCCGGTTTCTAGGAGATAAGGCAGGGTTGTCATTTTTTTGAAACCGTATCCCCATATCCATCGCCACAGATCCTTGTGGTATAATTTCAATGGTATTCCCTCCAAAAATAGATTCAAAAAATCCTGAGTTCACATAGAAGTTAGGCAATAGGTTTTTTTGTGCTTCTTCAGTTCCTGCTTTTTTTCCCGAAATAGCGTCAAGTTTCTCTTTGAAATATGATTTTATGCCCTCTTTTTCTATTAATTCAAGATATTCTGTAGGGGTCAGTATATTGGGGTAATTTATATTATAGTTGCCTATAGTCTCATTGTAAAAGTACAAATCAAGCTCAGAATCATATGTATATTTTGAGACAATACTTTCAGGGTTAGCCATTAGTATCTTTCCCAAAGCTATCCCCGTTGGAATGGTATCCTGCTTTTGTATGGTATCTACTTCTTGAGCACTTACCAAGTGTCCTGATAGGATAAATAAAGAAAAAAATGAAGCTTTAGCTAAGTAGTATATAAATTTTAATATATGTGTTTTCAAACTCCTTATAAATTTTTAAGCGCATGTTTAATGATTTCCTCTACACTTAATTCGGGGGTATTTTTAACAATTTTATCTATTATTTTTTCTGATTGTTTTCTGGTAAATCCAAGGACTTCTAATGCTGATAACGCTTCTTCCTTATTTGTATTGCCTTGTTTTACAGAAATTTCATCCACATTATATAACTTGAGTATTTTATCCTTCAAATCCAATATAACCCGTTGTGCCGTTTTAGCTCCAATCCCTTTTATGGATTGAATACTAGCTACATCATCTGAAGCAATTGCATCCCTTATTTGTTCAGGGTTCATCGACGACAGCATTGTCCGTGCCGTACTGGCCCCTATCCCTGAAACTGAAATAAGCAATACAAAAATTTCACGTTCTTGCTTTTCAGCGAAACCATATAGTGTATGTGCGTCTTCCCTAACCAGCATATAAGTATATAGTTTGAGGTGCTCTACATCGGGTATTTTGGAATAGGTATGTAACGATATGTTCACAAAATATCCTACCCCGTTACAATCTATAACTACGTTTGTAGGGTTTTTTTCTGTAAGCCTTCCTCTTAGATGTGTTATCATACCATGCGAAATGTAGACTCTCCAAATGTAGCAAAATTATTTGCAAGAATAGGACCGTTTTCTATACTTGTCTTTTTTTTGCATTTTCTCTTTTTTCTTTTTCCTGTGCATCAACAACTGCTACAGCAGCCATATTTACCATTTCCTCTACACGGGCTCCTAATTGGATGACATGTGCCGGTTTTTGCATACCTAACATAATAGGGCCTATAGAGTCAGCCTTGTTAAGTTCTTTTATTAATTTATAAGTAATATTTGCAGCATCTAGGTTTGGGAAAATGAGTGTATTCACTTTCCGTCCGGAAAGTTTAGAAAATGGAAAGTTTTTTCGGAGCATTTCACTATTTAATGCAAAGTCTGATTGTAGTTCTCCATCTACTACAATATCAGGAAAATAGCGATGTAAATAACTTACGGCTTCTTTTACTTTTACTGCTTTTTCATTGTTAGAAGACCCGAAATTTGTATAGGACAGCATCGCTATAACTGGCTCAAAACCAAACATTTTAACCACTGTAGAAGTCATTTGTGCAATTTTTGCAAGCTCCTTTGCATTAGGCTCTACATTGATTGCTGTATCTGCCAAAAAAATAGGGCCTCGCTCTGTAATCATCACATTCATTGTTGCTGCTTTAAAAACACCCTTCGCTTTACCTATCAACTCTAATATAGGCTTTAAAACTGTGGGGTAGCTTCGGGAGTACCCTGAAATCATAGCATCGGCATCTCCTTCATTTACCATCATAGCAGCATAATAATTGCGTTCCCTTATTTTCTTTTGAGCATCGTACAAGGTTACCCCTTTACGCTTCCGAAGTTTCCAATATTTTTTAGCATATAGCTCTTTTTCCTCTTTATAGTCATCTGTTTTGGGGTCTATAATCATCACTTCTGCATCAAACTCGATTTCTTCCTTAAGCTCTAGAATTGTTTCTTTATGGCCTAATAATATCGGAACCGCAATACCTTCATCATATACTATCTGTGCCGCTTTCAAAACATCTAGATGGTCTGCTTCTGCAAAGACAACTCTTTTAGGGTTCGCTTTTGCCCTATCGTGTAAAAACCGGACTACTTTATTATCGTTTCCTAACCGCTGAAGGAGTTCTTCCTTATATACTTCCCAATCTTTTATTGGCTCTGTTGCTACCCCACTCTCCATAGCTGCTTTTGCAACTGCTGGAGGAATTTCACCTATCAATCTTGGATCAAAAGGTTTAGGGATAATATACTCTCTGCCAAAAGTAAGCCGGGTTTCTCCATAGGTAATATTTACTTGCTCAGGGACCGGTTCTTTTGCAAGTGCTGCCAGTGCTTTTACTGCAGCCATTTTCATCGCTTCATTGATCTTTGTAGCTCTTACGTCTAATGCCCCTCTGAAGATAAAAGGAAACCCTAACACATTGTTTACCTGATTGGGGTGGTCCGAACGGCCCGTCGCCATAATGATATCTTTTCGAGTAGCTACTGCTAGGTCGTAATCTATTTCAGGATTAGGATTGGCCATCGCAAAAACAATGGGATTTTTCGCCATGGAATTGAGCATCTCAGGAGATACTATGTCAGCAATAGAAAGGCCTATAAAAACATCTGCATTTTTCATCGCTTCCTCCAAAGTGTCTATTTTTCTATCGGTAGCAAACTCCAGCTTTTCCACTGAAAGGTGTCCCCGGTCTTTCCGGATAACTCCTTTACTATCTAGCATTACAATATTTTCAGGTTTGGCTCCAAAGGCTTTGTACAGTCGGGTACAAGAAACTGCAGCAGCTCCTGCTCCACTAATTACGATTTTAACTTCTTCTATTTTTTTATTTGCTATCTCTAAAGCATTCAACAGTGCCGCCGCCGATATGATAGCTGTTCCATGTTGGTCATCGTGCATTACAGGAATATCCAGTTCTTCCTTCAATCGGCGCTCTATCTCAAAAGCTTCAGGTGCTTTTATGTCTTCTAAATTGATACCCCCGAAAGTTGGTGCAATGGTTTTTACAGTTTCTATAAATTTGTCAACATCTTTGGTATCTAGTTCTATATCTATACCATCTATATCAGCAAAGATTTTAAAGAGCAAACTTTTTCCTTCCATAACCGGTTTGGCTGCTTCCGGACCTATATCGCCTAATCCTAAAACTGCTGTTCCGTTAGTGATAACAGCTACCATATTGCCTTTGGCAGTGTATTTATACACATTTTTTTTGTCTTTTTCTATTTCAAGGCAAGGTTCTGCCACACCAGGGGAATAGGCTAATGCCAGATCGCGCTGTGTAGCATAGCGTTTGGTAGGAACAATTTTTATTTTTCCGGGTTGGGGCTTTGCATGATAAATTAATGCTTCCCGTCTTTTGCTTTCCTTACTCATAGGCTCATTTTAAGAACAGCAAAGGTAATGGTATTCGCTTTAAAAAGCGATTGTTTTTGAAGAACATAGACATTAATTATGATAGAAATATCATAATTAAAATTGTATATTAAAAAATGGTCAATCTGTTTGTTTTATAAAAGTAACGTTCCTTTTTAATCCGGAAAATTTTGTCCGTTTTACTGCTGACTTTTTAAATAACTTATTGAATACTTCTTCTGTGAGTTCTTCCCAATCTCTCTGTGTCATGCTCAGCAAATCAGGATGTGGGTCAAAAAGTGGTTCGTTATGTGATTTTGAAAACCGGTTCCACGGGCACACATCTTGGCATACATCACACCCAAACATCCAATTATCAAATTTTCCCTTGTATCCAGAAGGGATTTGGTCTTTCAATTCAATCGTGAAATAAGAAATGCACTTACTGCCGTCTACCACATAGGGTTCTGTAATGGCTTGTGTGGGGCAAGCATCTATACAGGCGGTACAGGTTCCACAATGATCGGTCGTGGGGCTATCATACTCCAATTCTAAATCAACAATAAGCTCCGCTATAAAATAAAAGGAACCTGTTTGTTTAGAAAGCACATTGGTGTGTTTTCCCATCCAGCCCAGCCCGCTTTTCACCGCCCATGCCTTATCCAACACAGGGGCCGAATCTACAAAAGCACGGCCATTGACTTCCCCTATTTCTTCTTGAATGATTTGTAATAATTGTTTGAGCTTGTCTTTTATTACAAAATGATAATCAGTACCATAGGCGTATTTTGATAATTTTGGCGCATTCTCGTCTTGTTGCGTTTCCGAAGGGTAATAATTGAGTAATAGGGAAATGACCGATTTTGCACCATCTACCAATAGCCTGGGGTCTAGCCGTTTATCAAAATGGTTTTCCATATAGCGCATCTCCCCTTGCATGTTCTGGTTGAGCCACCTTTCCAGCCTAGGAGCTTCTTCTTCTAAGAAGGCAGCTTTGGAGATGCCACAGGATAAAAACCCCAATCGTTTTGCGTGGGTTTTAATAAGGTTGGTATGCGCTTGTTTTGGGTTCAAACTATGATGGTCGGTACTTATGATGCGTGGCATTTCTGCATTCGGCTAAAATATGGAGCCTGTCAAAATCATGGTTTATTAATGCTTCTTTTTTTGCCCTTGTCCATTTTTTAATCTTCTTTTCAAAATAAATGGCTTGTGCTATCTCCATAAACTCTTGTTGAAAAACAAGTTTCAAGGGCCTTCTCTTATAAGTATAACAAGTGGGGTTTATACCTGCTTGGTGTTGGTGGAACCGTTCTTCCAGATTATTGGTGACCCCAGTGTAATAGGAGTTGTCTTTGCATTTTAGGATGTAAACGTAGTAGTGTTTCATTTGTATTCTTCCAGATGTCTATCCTTCGACTGCGCTCAGTGTGACATTAGTTGATTTTATTTATTGTCTCAACACTTCAAATGCGCTCAGTGTAACATTATTGGACTTTTTCTAACCTTTTAACGCTTCGACTGCGCTCAGCGTGACATTATTTTGACAAAAGATCATATAAAAACCGTCATCCTGAGCGCAGTCGAAGGATCGGTTTTAGTTAAAACAACCCACCTTGTGTTCCGCCTTTAATCTTTCCCAAGTGCTTATATGCCAATTCTGTGACTTCTCTTCCCCGAGGGGTCCGTACGATAAACCCTTGTTGAATTAAAAAAGGTTCGTAGACTTCTTCTATGGTCTCGGCACTTTCAGAAACAGCAGTAGCGAGCGTAGTAATACCCACCGGGCCTCCTTTAAACTTATCGATTATAGTCGATAAAATTTTATTGTCCATTTCATCCAATCCAAAAGTATCTACATTCAGTGCCTTTAATCCATATTTGGAAATCTCAATATCAATCTTTCCATTCCCTTTTATCTGGGCAAAATCGCGTATCCTGCGCAGCAATGCATTGGCTATCCGTGGGGTGCCTCTGCTACGCCCGGCAATTTCTATAGCGGCTTCCATAGAAATGGGGATCTTTAAAATATGAGCACTGCGTTCTACAATGGTTGCCAACAGTTCCGTAGTATAATATTGCAATCGGCTGCTAATGCCAAACCGGGCGCGCATGGGTGCTGTTAATAACCCAGACCGTGTGGTAGCGCCTACCAATGTGAAAGGGCTTAGGTTGATCTGAACGGTGCGGGCATTGGGCCCGCTTTCTATCATGATGTCGATCTTGTAATCTTCCATGGCAGAATACAGGTATTCTTCTACGATAGGGCTTAAACGGTGTATCTCGTCAATAAACAATACATCGCGCTCTTCGAGGTTGGTGAGCAAGCCGGCTAAATCGCCGGGTTTGTCGAGTACCGGTCCGGAAGTTACTTTAATGCCTACCTCCAGTTCGTTTGCCAAAATATGGGCAAGGGTGGTTTTTCCCAATCCGGGAGGGCCATGAAACAAGGTATGGTCCAATGCTTCTCCCCTTAGGTTAGCCGCTTCCACAAACACTTTCAGATTGTCCAATACGGCGTCCTGTCCTGCAAAATCTTCAAAGGTTAGAGGGCGCAGTGCTCTTTCAATATCCAGTTCTTCGGGGGAAAAGTGGTCTTTCTCCGGGTTTAGGTTTTCATTCATTCTGTGAAATCGTTATCGAACTTCACAAAGATAAAGAAGTTGGTTGGTTTTTAAGTTGAAAGTGAAACGTTGAAAATAAAGGCCCCTCCAAAATCATAATTCGTTAATCTGCAACCAGTAATCCACTTTTCCGAGATTGTTTATTGTTGGCAGTAAAATTATTATCCCTTTTAACTTCCGGTATTTTTACAAAATAAGGATAAACATCATAAAGCAAGTTTAACTTTTTTACTAAAAAAGTATTATTTTTATGACAATAAAATGGGTTATACAGAAAACTTCGTTTATACAGTAGTTGTACACAATTTGCGAAACCCGAAGAATATTGAATTTATGGAGTTAACAATCAACAAAGAAGAATTTAAATACGCACTATCTGAATTTGGGAAAGGCGAAATATTTGAGGAGTTCGCACATTCATTTTTAAGTCAAGTTTTAGGTGATGAATTTATTCCTGTTGGTGGAACAAAAGACAAAGGAATTGACGGAAGTTTAAAAGTATATTCTCGCTCAACTCATCCAACTTTTATTTACCAAATATCAACTGAACTTGGTTACGAAAAGAAAATTCAAGGCTCAATTGAAAAACTGATTATGAATGATGTCAATGTTGACCGCTTAATTTACGTTACTGGCAGAAAGGTTAATCAAAAAAACACAATTGAAGATAATTTTATACAAACCAACAAAATCAATCTGACAATTTATGATGTAGAATGGTTTGCAAGTAACGTAACAAATGATGAAAGACTAATCCAATTATACAATTCATACATTGAGAGTAATATTCATCAATTTAGAAAACCTCAAAATGAATACATTGTAGGTAATTATATAAAAGACCCAAGGTTATATGTATTTATGCGTCAGCAATTCAATTCAAAAAATAATAACGATGAAATAGAAGAAAAACTTGCAGACAGTTTGATACTTTACGCTTTGGAAGGAACTGCTTCAGAGACAAAAACTTTTAAAAATTTAGAACAAATAAAACAAGATGTTGCTCAATATGTGAAATTCAATCCGAAATCGGTATACGCCACTATTGAAAAACAATTAGGTGTTCTTTCAACAAAACCAAAGCAAATAAATTACCATTCAAAAGAAGACGCATATTGTCTTCCATATCAAACAAGATTAATTCTTCACGAAAGGGATATTGAAGAAACACATATTCACAATACATTTAAAGAACAAACATTAGAACAGCTAAAGAAATATTTAAAAGATGAAAATGTAAAAGCGACAAATGCTCTTTCGTTAATAGAAGCTACTGTTCACAATATATATCACAAGCAAGGAATAGAATTCTCGTCATTTATTATTGACAGACAAAGTAGGGAAATTCTTGAAGTTGCTTTACCTGAAATTGTTGGGCAAGTCGTGGACGATAGTCATATTAAAATGGATAACAAAGAGAGTGTTAAAAAAGCTCTTTTAATGACAATTCGCAATATTGCATACAATGGTACATCTGAACAGAATGAATATTTAAAGCGTTTATCATACACATATAATATGATGTTTATGCTTCGTTGGGACCCTCATTTAGCAAGTGCTTTCCAAAAATTAGCGTCGCAATTGAAAATTTATGTCGGCACTTCTATTTTAATTCCTGCCTTATCTGAAATTCATTTAGAACCTTCAAAAAGAAGATATTGGAGTTTATTAGAAGGAGCATACATTTCTGGAGTTCAGTTGACAATTAACGAAACTATTTTAGATGAATTAGTAAATCATTTTGGTATGATTCGCCACAAATACAAAACGATGTATAAAAATGTTGAAGATTTCTATCTTGAAAGTGAAATTAATACAATGTATGTGGACGAAATATTAATTAGAGCCTATTTCTATTCGAAAAGTAGAGGTAATGTTAAAAAGTTTAATGATTTCATCGACAATTTTGCACATCCAAATTTATATAATGCACATCGTGATTTAAAAGAGTTTTTGAACGACGAATTCCATATCAAGTATGAGGACACCTCGAAAATAGAAAAACAAATTGACGATAAGGATTTACAGCAGTTAACGGAGAAATTAACTGAAATGAAAAACTCAAAAGAACGTGCTGCAACAGATGCCAATTTAATGCTTATGGTATATAAGCAAAGAGAAATTAATAAAGAAGAAGACAGAAAAAGTGTTTTTGGTTACAAAACTTGGTGGCTTTCAAAAGACATATATACTTATCAAGCTATCCAAGATGTGTTTCGTTCACGTTTCAATATAAACTGTTATATGCGTTCTGATTTTCTTTTTAATTACATAGCAATGGCACCAAAGAAAAAGGAAATTGATAATATGTTTAAAAAAGTTTTTCCAAGTCTTTTAGGTATTAACTTAAGTTATCATATGCCAAAAGACATTTGTGGACACATAAATAAAGCTCTCAACGAATATTCGGAGAAATCGCCGACAATGATTAGACGGGCTGTGAGGAATTACACTGAAAAGCTAATGAGCACAAACACAAAGAACTCGAAAAAATTGAATTCATTCTTCGATGATGAACTGAAAAAACTAATGAAAAAATAAAAACGAAATGCCAACAATTACTTATAGTCGAGACCGTTAGGCTTCACTAAATAAAGAATACAGTTGTAGATCTAAGTATTCACTTCTCATTAAAATCCTATTAATTATACAAAATTGTAAAAATAAGAAGTTTTAAATCTATTTATTTTTGCTAAATTTGTATTTTTAAAATAGAAATATGAGCACCCATACCCTTATCCCAACAGAAAAAATAATTGAGCGCCTTCGCTATGAAAACCCATGGTGGGTCTCAAAAGAAATTCCAAATACATACAGTTCAATGTCGAAGCGATTGTATTTTAACTTATTTTATCCATTCGTCCTTGAAAGAGGTATTAAAAGGGCATTGGTACTTATGGGACCTAGAAGAGTTGGCAAAACCGTAATGTTATTTCATTGTATTGAAGAATTACTAAAAGAAGGTATAAGTCCTCATAAACTTTTCTTTATCGGAATTGACAACCCTATTTATGTCAATCTAAGCTTAGAGGATATTTTAACATTGTGCAAAGAATCTTTAAATCTTGGGAACCTTAATGGCTGTTATGTCTTTTTTGATGAAATACAATATTTAAAAGATTGGGAAAGGCATTTAAAAGTGCTAGTTGACTCATATCCTGAAACTAAGTTCATTGTTTCTGGATCAGCTGCTGCGGCCTTGAAATGGCACAGTACAGAAAGTGGCGCAGGTAGGTTTACTGATTTTTTGTTACCTCCGTTAACATTTCAAGAATATATCCACCTAAAAAACCTAGATCATTTAATTTTTGAAGGTGATATTCAATATGGAGGAAAAGATATAAAATATTGCTTAACCCATGACCCAAAAGTATTAAATAAGGAATTTATCCATTATTTAAATTTTGGAGGATACCCAGAAGTTGTCTTGTCTGAAAAGATACAAAGTGATATGGGCAGGTATGTAAAAAGCGATATTGTAGATAAAGTTCTGCTTAGAGACTTGCCAAGTTTATATGGAATCAAAGATGTTCAAGAATTAAATAGGTTTTTTACATACATAGCATATAATACTGGAAATGAATTTTCGTATGAGACGATGTCAAAAGAAAGTGGAATTCAAAAGGACACTTTAAAAAAATACTTAGAATATTTGGAGGCCGCATTTCTCATCAAAATATTAAATAAAGTTGGAGTCAATGCAAAAAGATTTAAAAGAATAACGAGTTTCAAAGTATATCTAACCAATCCTTCACTTCGAACCGCTTTATTTTCCCCAATAAGTGAAACAGACCGGGAGATGGGGAATATGGTGGAAACTGCAATTCTTTCACAATGGATGCACCGAGAGCACCTAGATTTAACATATGCTAGATGGAAAGATGGAAGAAAGGAAGGTGAAGTAGATCTTGTATTAGTGGATGACAAAAATTATAAACCTGTTTGGGGGGTTGAAATTAAATGGAGCAACCGGTATTTCAATAGCCCTCAAGACTTAAAAAGTTTAATTAAATTTTGTGAAGTAAATAATTTTGAATCAGCTCTTGTTACTTCAATTGATTTATTAGGAGTGAAAGACATGCAAGGGGTAAAGTTAACTTTTCTACCTGCTTCAATATATGCTTATAACATTGGAGAAATCACGCTAAAAATAAAAACAAATAACTAAAAGTATGGAAGCCCAACAAAGTGTATTATGACCCTATGCAGAACCTTCTCCTGTAATTTCAAACATTTGTTAAATAAAAAAGCCTGCAAAATCATTCCACAGGCTTTTCTATATTTTATTATGTTGTACTCTTATTAATGTGTCAGCTCTTCTTCGCCTTCTTGTAACGGAATGTGCTGTGGTACATAATCTTGTTCCGGGATTACATATTCACCATTTTCATTGGTTTTGCTATAGTCGTACGCCCAGCGGTGTACATGTGGTATAGGGCCGTCCCATGTCCGTCCCTCGGGAAATATATTCTATCTCCCCGCTACACCTAATTACATTTGCCATAATATTCATTTCTCACCACAAATGAGTTTTTTTGCGGAACTATACTGACCAAAACGGTTGTTAAATGCAATTTGATTTCGTTCTCTTAATCCCAGTGCCGTGAAATCTACAAGAAATACCTACTTTGTGGCCTTCCTGATAAATTATCATTTGAAATACGATAACCCTAAACTGCAAAATTTTCCAAATAACAGTCCAAAGTTTTCACTATATTTCTTTGTTCTAAATGAAACTGCGCTTAGTGCCATAATTAGGCTTAATAAAAAATTACTTAAAATGAGTAAAAATGAAAAGATAGAATTGAAAGCAACTGAAGTGGTTGTTTACAAACCCTCGGATCAAAACAATGAATTTCAGGTCATTTTTGATATTGGGGCTGAAACTATCTGGGCCACAGAACAACAGATTGCTGATATTTTTGATCGGGATAGAACCGTTATTGGCCGACACATCAAAAATATTTTTAAAGAAAATGAATTAAATAAAAATTCAGTATGTGCAAAATTTGCACATACTGCTGAAGATGGCAAAACCTATCAAGTCAACCATTACAATCTTGACGTGATAATTTCAGTAGGATATCGAGTAAAATCAAAAATTGCTACTGAATTCAGAAAATGGGCAACTAACAAATTACGTAATTACTTTTTAAAGGGAGCAGTAATTAATGAGCGACTTTTAATTCAACAAACTGAGAAAATCTCTCAACTTGAACATCAAATCGATCTTCTCTATGATCAAGCTCATCAGAACCAAGTCCAATTGACCGAAGGATTTCTATCAATAGTCACAAAGTATTCGAAATCGTTTGAACTACTAAACAAATACGATACGGAAGATCTCGAAACAAAAGATCTCGAAACAAATATTATTTATATCATCAATTATAGAGATGTTAAAAAAGCTATTCTAGAATTAAAAAAGGAGCTCATTAAAAAAGGAGAGGCTAGTGATTTGTTCGGTAATGAAAAAGACAAGTCTTTTGAAGGAATTTTAGGGAGCATTTCACAAACAGTTTTTGGGAAACTAGCCTATCCATCAATTGAAGAACAAGCAGCGCAACTATTGTACTCAATAATAAAGGGGCATGCATTTAGCGATGGAAATAAAAGAATAGGTTCTTTTGTTTTTGTATGGTTTTTAGAACAAAACAATTTTCATCTTGATAAAAACGGACAAAGGAAAATAAACAATAATACATTAGTTACTTTGGCATTAGCTGTTGCTCAAAGCATTCCAGAACAAAGAGAAATTATAATTCAATTGATTATTAATTTGATAAAAAACTAAACTTAAGACGTGTATAGAACTACCCTCTCAACAAGTTATGGGCTATGTATACAAAAAAGTTAATTCGATTACAATGCTACCCCATCTTATCCATCTAAGACCTTACTACTAATTATTTACTGCAATCTTATACACAACATAAACCTCCAAAAAATCGCAGGTTTCTATAAAACTTTATACGTATCTTAATGTTAGTGTGTCAGCTCCTCTTCGCCTTCTTGTAACGGAATGTGTTGCGGCACATAGTCTTGTCCGGGGATTACATACTCGCCATTTTCGTTGGTTTTGCTATAGTCGTACGCCCAGCGGTGTACATGTGGTATAGGGCCGTCCCAGTTTCCGTGAATGTGTTTCTGCTCTGCAGTCCACTCCAATGTAGTGGAGTTCCATGGGTTTTTAGGTGCTTTTTTACCGTAGAATATGCTGTGTATAAAGTTGTACATAAATACTAACTGTGCCAGACCTGCAATTAATGCAAAAATGGTAATGACTATGTTAATATCACTTAATTCGTCAAACATAGGGAATGCGGTGTTTTGGTAGTAACGCCTTGGCAAGCCTGCCATCCCTATAAAATGCATGGGGAAGAAAACGCCATAGGCACATACGGCTGTTACCCAGAAGTGTACGTATCCTAAATTCTTGTTCAGCATTCTGCCAAACATTTTGGGGAACCAATGGTACACGCCGGCAAAAAGCCCATATAAGGCCGATATTCCCATTACCAGGTGGAAGTGTGCTACCACAAAATAGGTATCATGAACGTTGATGTCCAATGCACTGTCTCCAAGGATAATCCCTGTTAACCCTCCTGTGATAAAGGTAGATACCAATCCAATGGAGAATAACATGGCAGGGTTAAACTGCAGGTTTCCTTTCCATAAGGTGGTAATATAGTTAAATGCTTTTACTGCTGATGGAATCGCAATCAATAAGGTGGTAAATGTAAATACGGAACCTAAAAACGGGTTCATTCCCGAAACAAACATATGGTGCCCCCACACAATGGTTGAAAGGAAAGCGATGGCCAATATGGATGCAACCATGGCGCGGTACCCAAAGATGGGTTTACGTGCATTGGTGGCTATTACTTCTGAGGTGATCCCTAACGCCGGAAGCAATACGATATATACTTCGGGGTGGCCCAAGAACCAGAATAAATGTTCAAACAATACGGGTGAACCTCCTTGGTAATGGAGCACTTCACCTTGTATAAAGATATCAGACAGGAAGAAGGATGTCCCGAAACTTCTGTCCATAATCAACAGTAATGCTGCTGATAGTAATACCGGGAACGATACCACACCAATAACGGCTGTGATAAAGAATGCCCAGATGGTCAACGGCAATCGGGTCATAAACATTCCTTTAGTCCGCAAGTTTAATACGGTTACGATATAATTCAACGATCCTAATAGTGAGGAGGCAATAAATATGGCCATTGAAACCAACCAAAGTGTCATCCCTGCCCCTGAACCAGGCTGCGCTTGTGGCAATGCACTTAATGGAGGGTAGATAGTCCATCCTGCAGATGCCGGTCCTGCCTCTACAAACAAAGAGATGACCATTACTACACTCGACAGGAAGAACAACCAATAGGAAATCATATTCAGGAAGCCTGAAGCCATATCTCTGGCTCCAATTTGCAATGGAATTAAGAGGTTACTAAAAGTACCACTCAATCCTGCCGTCAGAACAAAGAATACCATGATGGTTCCGTGAATGGTCACTAAAGCAAGGTACATATTAGGATCCATTACGCCATCGGGCGCCCATTTTCCAAGTACGGCTTCTAAAATAGGGAATGATTCTCCCGGCCAAGCCAGTTGTAACCTGAATAACAATGACATTGCAATCCCGATAAAGCCCATAATCAAACCGGTAATCAGGTATTGCTTAGAAATCATTTTATGGTCTTGACTAAATATAAATTTAGTGATGAACGTTTCTTTATGATGATGCCCGTGATCGTGGTCCTCTACGTGTGCGTTTGCTATTGCTGACATACTCTTTTTGTTAGTTCCGTTTGAATGTTAGTTATTCTGATGCGATCATTTGTCCGAAGGTTTGTTGTTCCTTCATCCACTCATTGAATTCTTCCTCGGTTTCTACTATAATTTTCATCTGCATGTTATAGTGAGAAGTTCCACATATTTTGTTGCATAGGAGGATGTAATCAAACTCCCATGGTTCTAATGCTTCTTCGCCTTTAGCTGTGAGTTCTTTACTTTTTTCGGAACGGATTTTATTTGTTCGCTTTACTTTCTCCACTATATCCGGGTCTAACCGCATATCTTCTGTAGTAATGGTGGGTGTAAATGAAAACTGTGTAATCATTCCGGGGACACAGTTCATTTGTGCCCTGAAATGTGGCATATAGGCTGAATGCAATACGTCTTGCGAACGCATTTTAAAGTTTACTTTTCTACCTACGGGAAGGTGAATTTCTGTAGTTACTACTACATCATCCATTCCATTAGGGTCTGATGCGTCTATCCCAATGACATTCCGGCCATCAAAATCTTGAAGGAAGCGCACATTGGCATCTCCCAACACATTATCAGCTCCTGCATAGCGTACTTTCCAATTGAACTGTTGTGCATATAATTCTACAACAATCGGATCATCTTCGTCATTGATATCCATGATATTTGTCCAAGTATATAGGCCATATAGGATAAGGCCTGCTAAAACAATTACCGGAATAATGGTCCAAATAAATTCCAATCGGTCATTATCTGCATAAAACAATGCCTTTTTTCCTTTTTGCCCCCTATACTTATAGGCAAAATAATGTAACAATGCCTGAGTAATGGTTTGTACAAAAAATATTAATGCAAAAGAAATGAGCATTAATTGATCTATTTCTTTACCATGTTCTGAAGCAGGAGTACCTAGTATTACATGTCCCCATTTCCAAAAAGAATAAATAGTAAGCAGATAGATGAAGATAAGAAACAGGAACATTAAATTTCCGTTGAGTTTGTTATCCTTATCATTTGCTATTTGGGAGTTGTCTGCGCTTGCCTGTGACAATTCAAAAATCTTTGTCATCTGCCAAATGGCGATAAACACAAGTACAAGAACTATAATCGTTAATAAAGCAGTCATCGTATCTATCTTGTTTACTTTTGTTTTTAATTAATAGTGAAAGTGTTTGCTTTCTTCTATGTATGGATTTCTTTTTGGTATTAATGGTGCTTTGGTAAGCGCACTAAATACTATATATATGAAGAGGCCTAAGAAAAACAGTATGCCTCCTATTTCCGGGACTCCAATAAACCATTGTTTTCCTACTGTTGCCGGCATAATCATATTGAACACATCTACATAGTGCCCTAATAGGATAACAATACCAGCCATTACTACAAACCAATTAATACGCTTGTAATCGCTGTTCATCAATATTAAGAACGGAAATATAAAATTCATCACGAGCATGCCAAAAAACGGCAATTTATAATCTTCTATACGGGTTACGAAATAGGTAACTTCTTCAGGAATGTTTGCATACCAAATAAGCATGAACTGCCCGAACCATAAATACGTCCAGAATATACTAATCCCAAACATAAACTTGGCTAAATCATGAATATGGCTATCGTTTACTTGTTCTAAATATCCTTTAGATTTAAGGTAAATCGTAATCATCGCTATAACCGTAATCCCGGATACAAACATGCTTGCAAACACATACCATCCGAATAGGGTGCTAAACCAGTGTGGATCAACACTCATTACCCAGTCCCATGCCATCATGGATTCTGATACTAAATAGAATACTAAGAAGGCAGCTGATATTCTGAAATTCTTTTTAAAGTTGCTATTGTTTTCAGCCGTGTCTTGTGCAATAGAAAATTTCCTTGAGAAATAACGATAAGCACTCCATCCGGCAATATAGATAGCAGCCCTTATTAAGAAAAACGGAAGGTTTAGGTATCCTGACTTTCCTTGGATCAATTTATCATGCGCGACTACTTCAGGGTCCATCCATACAAATAAATGGTTCATATGGAATCCTGATAATGCCAGAATTACAAATACGATCACGGCTCCAGGTAACAGATACGCCGTAATTCCTTCCATTACCCTAAACAATACAGGCGACCACCCAGCTTGTGAAGCACGTTGTATGGCGTAGAAAGCCAATACTCCCAATGCTATCATCATGAAAAAGAAAGCGGCGACATACAATGCTGCCCATGGCTTGTTTTGTAGTTGATGAAGCAAGTGCTCATCATGATTGCTTTCATGAGCTGCTGTTGCATGATCATTCACTACGTGTACTTCTTCTGTATGATTGTTTTCATGTGCTGGTGTTGCATGTGTTTCAGTAGTAGTTTCGTGACCTCCTCCATGATGGTCGTCCGCAACCATTGCTTTTGCTTCTTCTACAGTTGAAGGTGCTGTATAAAAACCGTATCCCAATCCAAGAACGCCTACAATCATTAAAATGAAAGAGGTCATTCTTAATTTATTTGAAAACGTGTACATATGCTGTATCTCTGGTTATTTTAATAAATCTTCTCTTAATTTCTGAACATATTCTGTTACCTGCCAACGCTCTTCTTCATTAAGCTGAGCTGCATATGAACCCATCGTATTCAGTCCATAGTAAATAACATGGTAGGTGCTTCCTTCATTAATCACTCTATCTGCATAACTGGGCACTCCTAATATTTTTTCTCGTTTCACCAAGGTTCCTTGTCCATCTCCTTTTGCTCCATGGCAAATGGCACAATAAATAGCATACAGCTCTTTTCCTACTGCAAGGTTTTCCTCTTTTTGAAGTGAATCCAAAGGACTTGTTAGTTCTAACGTAGCAAGTTCTTTCCCTTCCAATGTATTTTCATACGCATATGGCATCCATCCTCTTTTTATTGTATTTTCCGGTGGAAGTTGTGCTTCTACACCATTTGCAAATGCACTTGACTCAGCATAGGTCTCATACCCTACCGGTTCATACATGTTTGGAAAATATTGATAGTTTGGACGCGAACTGTCAAAACATGAAGTTAGCAATAAAGCAACTCCAAGTACAATTCCTATATTTATAAAGCTCTTCATATCGTATATTAATGCTTTTCTGATATTTTAACTTCTACTGCTCCTGTCTCTTTCAACAAAGCTGTTAGTTCTTTTTCATTTCCATGAATGGCCACTTCCATTAAAAAATGGTCATCCGTAGTTCTTACATCAGGGTTTTCTGCTTTTTTAAAGGGCCATAATTTGCTGCGCATGTAAAATGTAATTACCATTAAGTGTGCTGCAAAAAACACGGTCATTTCAAACATAATAGGTACAAAAGCTGGCATATTTTCTATATAGCTAAAGCTTGGTTTACCACCTATGTCTTGAGGCCAGTCTTGGATCATTATATAGTTCATCATGACAATAGCAACTGCCAATCCTAAACAACCATACATAAATGATGTAATGGCAATTCGGGTAGGTGCCAGCCCCATCGCTTTATCTAAGCCATGCACCGGAAACGGACAATATACTTCTTCTATATGATGATGTGCAGCTTTTACTTTTTTGACTGCCTCCATCAGGATGTCATCATCATTGTATAATGCTTGTACTACTTTCGTACTCATACATTAGTTATTTTTAGTTTTATCATCATCCTCTTTCTTTTTCTTAGTGCTCGCTGTTTTAGGCTTTGCAACTTTTGGCATCTCATATAATGGCTTACCTGCCTCACGTAGCTTCTTATATTTCTCTCCGGATGATTTTAAAATTGTTTTTACTTCTGCCTGGGCAATCACAGGGAACGTCCGGGCATATAACAAGAACAATACAAAGAAAAATCCTATTGTTCCTATAAATATCCCTATATCGACAAATGTTGGTGAAAACATGGTCCATGAAGAAGGAAGGTAATCTCTATGTAATGAAGTCACAATAATTACAAAACGTTCAAACCACATTCCAATGTTTACCACTATGGATATAATGAACGAGAATACAATGCTAGTCCTCAATTTTTTGAACCACATAAACTGTGGAGAGAACACATTACAAGTCATCATGGCCCAGTATGCCCACCAGTAAGGTCCTGTTGCACGGTTAAGGAATGCATACTGTTCATATTCTACTCCTGAGTACCAAGCAATAAACAATTCTGTAATATATGCACATCCCACAATGGAACCGGTAATCATGATGACAATGTTCATCAATTCTATATGCTGAACGGTGATGTAGTTTTCTAAGTTTACCACTTTCCTCATGATGATCAGCAGTGTATTTACCATTGCGAATCCTGAAAAGATAGCCCCTGCAACAAAATAAGGCGGGAAAATAGTGGTGTGCCATCCGGGAATAACCGAAGTAGCAAAGTCAAACGATACGATGGTATGTACCGAAAGTACTAACGGTGTTGCTAATCCTGCTAGCACAAGTGATACTTCCTCAAAGCGTTGCCAATCTTTAGCACGACCGCTCCACCCAAAACTGAGCATGCTGTATATTTTCTTTTGGAACGGTTTTATGGCCCTATCCCGTATCATGGCAAAATCAGGAAGTAATCCTGTCCACCAGAATACTAAGGATACCGAAAGGTATGTGGATATCGCAAATACGTCCCACAATAATGGTGAATTAAAGTTTACCCATAGGGAACCAAATTGGTTAGGGATTGGTAACACCCAATAACCTAGCCATGGGCGACCCATGTGAATAATAGGGAATAAACCGGCTTGTATTACCGAGAAAATAGTCATGGCCTCTGCTGAACGGTTAATCGCCATTCTCCACTTTTGGCGGAATAGTAATAATACTGCGGAGATCAAAGTTCCTGCGTGACCAATACCTACCCACCATACAAAGTTGGTAATATCCCAAGCCCAACCTACTGTTTTATTGAGCCCCCAGGTACCTATTCCTGTTGAAATTGTGTAAATGATACTTCCAATTCCCCAGAGGAATGCTACCATTGCAATGGAAAAAACAATCCACCATTGTTTATTGGCTTTCCCTTCTACCGGTGCAGCAATATCTACAGTTACATCATGATATGTTTTATCTCCGGTAACTAAGGGTTTACGTATAGGTGCTTCGTAATGCGACGCCATAATCGTTTAATTGTTTCTTTATTATTTTTTAAGCTTCTTCTGTATTTCTCACTTTTACATGGTAGAACACATTGGGCCGTGTTCCTACTTGTTCAAGCAAGTGATACATGCGCTTGTCTTTTTTTCGTTTTACTATGTTGCTTTCTTTATCATTTACATCACCAAACACCATCGCTCCATTTCCACAGGCTGCAGAACATGCTGTCTGAAATTCTCCGTCTTTGATAGTCCTTCCTTCTCGTTTTGCATCAAGAATGGTTTTTTGTGTTTTTTGGATACACATGGAACATTTTTCCATGACACCGCGAGAACGTACATTCACATCAGGGTTTATAACCATTTTACCAAGGTCATCGTTCATGTGGTAATCAAACTCATCATTGTTATTGTATAAGAACCAGTTGAAACGACGTACTTTATATGGACAGTTGTTAGCACAATAGCGTGTTCCTACACAACGGTTATATGCCATATGGTTCTGTCCTTGCCGACTATGCGATGTAGCTGCCACCGGACAAACAGTCTCACACGGAGCATGGTTACAGTGTTGGCACATTACCGGTTGGAATGCTACTTGAGGGTTCGCTGCAGCATTTTCCATCTCATTGAACGTGGTTAAGGAATCACCCAATCCTGATATACCATCCTTAGTTTCATTATCTTTTGCAAAGCTGTCTTCGGAAGAGTAATACCTGTCTATACGCAACCAGTGCATATCCCGTGATTTTCTCACTTCAGCTTTTCCAACAACGGGAACATTATTTTCTGCGTGACATGCGATGACACAAGCACCACATCCGGTACAGGCATTCAGGTCGATCGATAAATTGAAGTGATGCCCTATAGAACGGTCAAATTTATCCCATAAATCTACAGATGTAGCTGGCACCTCTTCATGGTTCAATGATACTTCAGGTATAGGATTCCACTCATGTGCATCTTTAGTATTGAATATTTCAAGAGTGGTTTCTTTTATAATGTCCCCACGCCCCATTAAGGTGTT
This sequence comes from Leptobacterium meishanense, assembly GCF_037645805.1. Taxonomy (NCBI): domain Bacteria; kingdom Pseudomonadati; phylum Bacteroidota; class Flavobacteriia; order Flavobacteriales; family Flavobacteriaceae; genus Leptobacterium; species Leptobacterium meishanense. Next base: position 79,996 of record NZ_JBBEXE010000003.1, on the reverse strand, counting down.
CTGGAGCTGCACACATGCAAATTCATGTGCTCCTGAAATTTTCTTTAATTGTACTTCAGATTGAACATTATTAAAGTCTTTATAGAAATGATAGGCATTTTTACCTGTCATCATTTCTGTTTTCATCCCTTTCTTTCTACCATACCCTAAAGCTAAACCAACAGAACCTTTGGCCTGACCGGGTTGAATAAGAACAGGAATTGTAATAGGGATATTGTTTACTGTTAATTCAACACGGTCACCATTAAGGGCTCCATTAGCAACATTCCAGTTCTTAAGTCCTAATTCATCTGCATCTGCTTTTGAAATTGTTAAATAGTTGTCCCAAGATACCCGTGTAATCGGATCGGGGAATTCTTGCAACCATGGGTTGTTAGCTTGCTGGCCATCTCCCATGCCTGTCTTTGAATATAGAACAAGTTCTATTCCACTGGCCGTTGCACGGCTAAGGCTGCTCAAAGCAGAGCTTATTGAAAAGGTACTAGTCTCTGTATCTTCTTCTGTTGTTTGAACTTCAGGCATTGCCGCAATAAACACACCATCATGCAATGCTTTGTTCCATTTGGTTTCTCCTAGTACAGCTGTTGTCCAAGTTTCTTTTATATAATCGTAATATGTTTTATCACTCCCTATCCACTTCAACAATGCATCTTGAAATTGCCGTGTATCAAACAATGGGCGAATCGCAGGTTGCGTCAAACTATAGTGTCCTTTCTTGATTTCCACATCGCCCCAAGACTCCAGGTAATGAGGTGCTGCTGCTATGTATTGTGTAGTTGTTGATGTTTCATCCTCTTTCATAGAAAATGTAACAGAAAGAGCTACTTTGCTTAGATTTTCTATAAACTCCGTTGCATTTGGGAGCGTATATGCAGGATTGACACCACTCATGATCAATGCACCCACGTTTCCTGCTTTCATATCAGCTATAAGCGCATCAACCTCTTTGGTGTTTCCTTGACGGATCAATCTCGGAGCTTTTGTGTCAAATGCTATGCTTCCCCAGCTTTCATTCATTTCCAATACAAGCATTTGTGCATCCAAATTCTGGATTCCAGTTACTACCACTCCTTTGTTGCCTGCTTTCTTTAATTGGCTTGCTGCAGTTTTTACGGCAGCTTCGGCAGCTTCAGGAAGAGTTCCTGAGACTGCTATACCATTAAGGTGTCCGTATAATTTAGCTAAAGCTACTTTTTGTTGTGAGGGAGTTAATGGAATTCGTTTGTCGGCATTGGCTCCAGACAATGTCATGTTTGCTTCAAACTGAATATGCTTCGACATTTTTCCATGATGTGGCATACGTCCTTTTGCATACTCTGCATCATAACCTCCCCCTTGCCAGTCACCTAAAAAGTCTGCCCCAATAGATACAATTACTTCTGCTTTTGAGAAATCATAGTCGGGTAGAGCCCTTGTTCCATATTTTAAATAAAAAGCTTCCAGCGCTGCATCTTCAGCAATAGCATCATATTGAACATGTTTTACGTTGCCAAACTTTTCTTTGAATTCATTTATCAATTTTGAGGTGGAAGGACTGGAAAATGTCTGTGTAAACAACACTATTTGCTTTCCAGAATCCTTTAAACCATTTAACCGGCTTACAACACTCGCGTCTAAATCATTCCATGAGATATTCTCTCCATTTACTTTAGGACCTTGTACCCTTAAGCTGTCGTACAAAGACAGAACAGATGCTTGTACTCTCGCATTGGCAATTCCTTTTACTGTTGCCTCAGCATTATTTTCTATTTTTATAGGTCGGCCTTCTCTTGTTTTCACAAGAATACTCGCAAAATCATATCCGTCCGCAATGGTAGTGGCATAATAATCTGCTACTCCCGGGCGGATCTGCTCCGGTTGCACTACATAGGGTATGGATTTTATTACCGGACCTTCGCAAGCTGCCAACGATGCAGCTGCTGTACTAAAGCCTACGTATTTAAGAAAGTCTCTACGAGTGGTAGAAGAAGCTTCTAGGTTTTCTTTATCTCCAAGAAAATCGTCTACCGGAATTTCTTCAACAAACTCATTCTGTCTGAGTGTTTGCATAACGGAGCTTTCAGGATTTAGCTCCTCAACACTTTTCCAGTATTTTTTGTTTGATGCCATTTAATTTTCTATTTATAGTGATTGAAAGATGTAACGATTTTTATCTTTCAATTTTTTTATTCTTTATTTTAATAATGACACTTACCACATTCTAATCCTCCCATTTGAGCGGCAGTAAGCTTTTCTACACCATATTTTTTGGACAATTCTTCGTGGATTTTCGAATAGTACTCATTGTCCTCTACCTTTATGTTTGTCTCACGGTGACAATTAATACACCATCCCATTGTTAAGGGTGAATACTGGTACATTACTTCCATTTCTTCTACCGGACCATGACATTTTTGACATTCCACTCCTGCTACTGTAACGTGTTGTGAGTGATTGAAATATGCAAAATCAGGCAGGTTGTGAATACGCACCCATTTTACCGGTTTTGTTTTACCTGTATATTGTTGATTTTCAACATCCCAGCCTACAGCATCATATAGTTTTTGTATTTCTCCGTCATAAAACTCTTTAGAATATTCTTCAGTAGCTGTTGTCTCTGCTACTTCCTGAATGCTCTTGTGGCAATTCATACAAACATTCAGGGAAGGAATTCCCGAATGTTTTGAGACTCTAGCAGAGGAATGGCAATATTTACAATCTATTTCATTATCTCCGGCATGTATTTTATGTGAATAATGTATGGGTTGAACCGGCATATAACCTTGGTCAACTCCTATTTGCATAAAATATCCGTATACATAATATGCCCCTACCAACATTAGAAACACCACTGACACCAATACTAAAAACTGGTTTTTAGCAAATGCTTTCCATAATGGTAAACGTTTTTCGGCTTCTTCTGATACTACTTGAACACCATTAGCTTCAGCAATCCGGCGTAATGTTTTGTTTACTAAGAAAAGCATTACCACTAACATTCCAAAAACCAAAGCTAATGCTCCTAATATTACTTCATTGGAAATTCCTGAGCCTTCTGCCACAGATTGTGTGCTTACTATTGTACCTGTACCAACAGGTATAGGAGGTGGTGCATCTGTATATGCTAATATATTATCTATATCTTCATTGGATAACTGCGGAAAAGCATTCATAGCAGTTTTGTTGTACTCTTCCCATATGGCTACAGCATCAGCATCTCCAGATTTTATAAGTGCAGCACTGTTTTTAATCCATGCATAAAGCCATTCTCTATCATATTTTTCACCAACTCCAGCTAATGCAGGGCCTGTCATTTTTCTATCTAACCTATGGCAAGCAGCACAATTTGAATTAAATAATGCCTTCCCTTTTACAGGGTCTGGTCCTGTTTGTGGTTGTTCTTCTTGCGAGAAAAGACTGGTTGAAAATGTTAGCAGAACTGCTATACTTATGATAAGAATTCTTGAAGCTGAATTGCGGTGTATCACCTTTTTCATATTAAAATATGTATTACCTCCTTTGTTTGGCACGGTATTTTCAACATATACTATCATTATTTTATACCGTTTCCATAAAATTCGAGCACAAAAATACAATATAGACTCGATTTGTAAAATGTTAGTGAAGTGTTAATTTATAATTTATAACAATTCTAAATAATGTTTTTAATAACATATCGTTTCAATGCGCTATTTTTGTGATTGTTAATATTTATTCTATGAAATTATTAGGTACAAGACATACTGTCAAATTGTTATTGTTTATGATATTTACAGCTCCTTTGGCTTTTTCGCAAGAAGGTACTATAACTATTGAAGGTGACCCAAGGCTTGATAAGCTAATTGCTATAAAAAAAGAAATAAACCGTACAGAGCCTATTGAAAAGATATTCCGAATTCAAATATACAATGGCAATTTAGAGGGTGCTAAAAAAGCACAATCTGATTTTCGGAATCAATTTTTGGGATGGTCTTGTGATATTTCTTTTGAAACACCTAATTATAAAGTACGTATAGGAAAATTTCGTACTCGCATTGAGGCAGATCGACAGCTTATAGAGGTTAAAAAAAAATACCCTAATGCTTTTATCTTAATCCCCTAAAGTATTTAAATAAAAATGTCTGCCATGGATATTCCAGAGACAGACATTTGATTTTAAAATTTGTAATTAGTTATTCTTTTAATAGTTTTTGGGTCACTACTTTATCTTTAAAATTTATTTTAATAAAATACATGCCTGGAGACAGACCCTCAAGATTAATGTCTTTCTTGCCTGATATTTCTATATGTTCAATCTTTTTTCCTTCACTCCCATATAATTGAACTTCTGATATAGCATTCTCTTTGTCAGAGATATATAGTATGTCAGAAACAGGGTTCGGATATATTTGAACTCCATAGGAAGCTAAAATCTCTGAAATACCTAATGTAGTATCCTGAACCTCTCCGGTAAGCGTTGAATTTGCATTCGTTAAATCTCCTCCACAACCTCCTGCTGTTACAGCTGTGTTTTCAGACCATATCCCAAGATTTAAACTTGGGGGGTTAGGGGTAGATGCTGCTGTATTTGCATATATAAGAAATGGTGAACTAAAATCCCCGCTCCCACTGTCAGCTAGAAATTCCCATTGACTATTCAAATCATTCCATGCAATTCTAAACTCACAGACCCCAAGTCCCCCACACCCTTGATCTCCACTTATAGGGGTTGTTTCATATACATTCCGTCCGGTTGCATCAGTTGTGACCATATTAAACAAATAGTTTTGGTTTTCAAATAATGCATTACAACCGTTAAAGGTTATTGTTTGTGCTATTGTAAATGGCATTATCAATAACAATAACACAGAAAAGAATATAATTTTTCTCATCTATGCATTAATTTCTAGGCGGATATATTCCGTCTAATGCAATAATGAAATTAACTACAGAATAAGGTTGCATATTGTTTACCGGCTGTCCTCCTCCTGAAGTTGAAATCATATTGGATTTCATAGTGGTATCCGGATTTGCATTTGAATATTCTCTATCTAGAGCCCCACTGCCTGCCAATAAGTTATTAGTAGGAACAGATTCACTTCCATCAGAAGAAACAGCATTTACGTTATGTGAATGGGGTGGCATCTGAAGCGTAGATAAAGTATTTGTCTCTGTACCACCTTTTTCGCCTAAAATTCTGTTTGACAATCCAGGGCCCCTGCCCGGAGCCATCGGTGCTCTTCCTCTTAAATCTGGCAAAGCAAAAGTAGTCCTTCCGTCTCCTCCGTATGTATTCCCCAATAATGAATATAATGCCTGATACTGAGATATCGGCAATAAACGCCCATCACAAAAAGCCCAATTCCTGGGAGCAAAATTCCCTGCAAACATTCTTATTTCCCCAATATATTGATCTTGGGCTGAAACATTAAAGGTGCCGCTAAAAGTAATTAGCATAACAATTAGAATAATTGACTTGATTTTCATAATAATAGATTGTTTTTAAGTTTAACTACTGGCAATATAACTAAATTATTTCTGATACGTAGAATTAAACTTACTTTTTTACATCTAAAAACTTAAATAATAAGAAAATATTTTTTACTTAAAAAGATTATATTTTATACGTTTATTACGTAATATTATATTTTATCCTTATATTTTTTACTTGTTTATTTTAAATATATGCTAATAATTGTTATGAACTTCAAGTTATAAATGGAGCGTTCTTTTAAAATATAAAATCTCAATAGCTAAAAAGCTATTGAGATTCCTATTTATATCAACTAATTTATACCCTACAAAGTCAAAAAACAAGGCAGGTATATAACAAGAATTATAATTATTTTAGTTTTTTCTTTACAGCTACTTCCTGGAATGCTTCTAATATATCTCCTTCTTTAATATCATTATAGTTCTTCAATTGCATACCACAGTCGTACCCTTTAGAGACTTCTTTTACATCATCTTTAAAACGCTTTAATGATGTTAATTCTCCTGTAAATATAACAACGCCATCACGTATTAACCGGATATTTGAGTTTCTGAATATTTTACCGTCAGTTACCATACATCCAGCAATAGTACCTATTTTGGATATCTTAAAGGTTTCTCTGATCTCTGCCGTACCGGTCACTTCTTCTTTCATTTCAGGAGATAGCATTCCTTCCATAGCATCTTTAAGGTCATTAATAGCATCATAGATAATAGAATAAGTCCTGATATCTATTTCTTCTTTGTCTGCTAATGAACGGGCATTCCCCATAGGCCGAACGTTAAACCCTATAATGATCGCATCGGAAGCAGAGGCTAATAATACGTCAGATTCAGTTATCGGGCCAACTGCTTTGTGAATGATATTAATTTGTATTTCTTCTGTGGAAAGTTTTTGGAAAGAATCCGTCAATGCTTCTACAGAACCATCCACGTCTCCTTTTAGGATAATGTTCAATTCTTTAAACTCTCCAAGTGCTATACGTCTCCCTATCTCATCTAATGTAATGTGGCGTTGCGTTCTCACCGATTGTTCTCGCTGTAATTGAGTACGCTTGGTAGCTATTTGCTTGGCTTCTTTTTCATCTTCAAATACATGGAACTTATCTCCTGCTTGTGGAGCTCCGTCTAAACCTAAAATAGAAATAGGGGTAGATGGTCCTGCTACTTTGATAGATTTTCCTCTCTCGTCATGCATCGCTTTTACTTTCCCGCTATTTTTACCCGCTAAAACATAATCTCCTATACGAAGGGTACCTGTCTGTACCAATATTGTAGCAATATATCCTCTTCCTTTGTCTAAAAATGCCTCTACAACTGTTCCTGAAGCTGCTTTATTTGGGTTTGCTTTTAATTCTAATATCTCAGCTTCCAACAACACTTTTTCCAAGAGTTCTTTTACTCCCTCACCTGTCTTGGCAGATATATCTTGTGATTGGATTTTTCCTCCCCAATCTTCTACCAACAGGTTCATATTGGCTAGGCTTTCTTTTATTTTATCAGGGTTTGCCGTGGGCTTATCCACTTTATTGATTGCAAAAACAATAGGTACCCCTGCTGCTTGCGCATGGCTTATTGCTTCCTTGGTTTGTGGCATAACGTCATCATCAGCTGCAATTACAATAATAGCAAGGTCTGTTACCTGAGCTCCTCGAGCTCTCATTGCTGTAAACGCTTCGTGTCCCGGTGTATCTAAGAAGGTGATTTTCTGCCCATCATCTAGGGTTACTCCATACGCCCCAATGTGCTGTGTGATTCCTCCACTCTCCCCGGCGATTACGTTTTCTTCTCTTATGTAATCTAACAATGATGTTTTTCCATGGTCTACATGTCCCATTACAGTTACAATAGGTGCTCTAGCCTGAAGATCTTCTGGTTTGTCTTCTTCTTCTTGTATTGCTTCCTCGATGTCAGCTGTCACAAATTCTACTTCATAACCAAATTCTTCTGCTACAATGGAAAGTGTTTCTGCATCTAACCGTTGATTCATTGTCACCATAATTCCCAATGCCATGCATGCGGAGATAACTTGTGTAGTTGGAACTCCCATCATAGTGGCTACTTCGGCCACAGTAACAAATTCTGTAACCTTTAATATTTTACTATCTAGCTCTTGTTGTGCAAGTTCGTCTTCTGATTTTTGACGTCGTGAATCTCTTTTTTCTTTGCGGTATTTTGCTCCTTTAGATTTGCTTGTTTTCCCTTGAAGTTTTTCAAGTGTTTCTCTTACTTGTTTTTGTACTTCTTCCTCTGTGGGTTCTACTCTAGCTACTCCACTCTCTTTTCGTCCTCCTTTTTTGTTAAATCCGCTTTTCCCTGATAATCCGTTAGACGGTCTTGATGATTCTTTGCTAATCCTTCTTCTTCTACGTTTTCTATCTCCAGAAGGAGTTTTTTTGGTTTCTTTTGGTTCTTCTTTTTTCTTTTTAGGTTTATTAAATTGTGTAAGGTCTATCTTTTCCCCTGTCATTTTAGGGCCGCTGAGTTTTTGATATTTTGTATCTATCTTTTCAGATTCAACACTTTCATCATCAACAATAACAGATTGTTTTTTAGGATCTTCTTTTATTTCAGCAGGCTCAACCGTTTCTTCCGGCGATGCTTCTTCAGGCTTTTCTTCTTTTGGTTCCAGATCAATTTTCCCTATTGTTTTTGGGCCTGAAACAATACCTTTAGCTTTTACAATTTCTTCTTTCTGAGATCGTTTTTCTTCAAGTTCTTTTTCAAGTTCTTGGCGTATAGCTTCTTTTTCTTTTCTTTTTTCTTCCCCTACTTCTTTAGAGGCCACTTTTTTGCTCATGTCTGTCTGAAACTCATCCAAAAGAATTTGATACACTTCTTCTGTGATCTTCGTTGTAGGCCTTGCTTCTATTTCTATTTCTTTAGAAGCAAGATGTTCTACAGCGCGATCCAGAGAAATGTTTAATTCTCTTAACACTCTATTTAACCTCATAGTTGCGTTTCCAGCCATAATTATTATCTCTCAGTATAATATACTATTTATATTTTTTAGTTTTCAAACTCTTCTTTGAGAACTTTTAATACTTCTACTATTGTCTCTTGTTCTAAATCTGTTGCTTTTACCAGATAATCAACATCTTTGTCTAAGACACTTCTTGCCGTATCTAAACCTATCTTTTTGAATTCTTCAATGATCCATTCTTCTATTTCATCTGAAAATTCAGTGATTTCCACATCTTCTTCAATCCCCTCTCTATATACATCTATCTCATATCCTGCTAGTTGGCCTGCCAACCGGATATTATACCCTCCTTTACCAATGGCTTTAGAGACTTCTTCCGGCTTAAGGGTTACCTCAGCACGTTTATTTTCCTCATCTAAAGTTACAGAAGTAATTTTTGCTGGGCTTAGTGCTCTAGTAATTAATAGTTGTAAATTGTTGGTATAGTTTATTACATCTATATTTTCATTTCCTAATTCCCGTACAATTCCATGAATCCGAGAACCTTTCATCCCTACACAAGCTCCAACAGGGTCAATTCTATCATCATATGAATCAACTGCTACTTTGGCTTTCTCTCCAGGTATCCTAACTACTTTTTTAACTGTTATCAAACCGTCAAACACTTCCGGGATTTCCTGCTCAAAGAGTTTTTCCAGAAAATCGGGAGATGTCCTGGACATAATGATCATCGGCTTGTTCCCCTTCAATTCAACGCTTTCTATAATTCCTCTTACATTATCCCCCTTTCTATAGAAATCGGAAGGTATTTGTTTCTCTTTAGGAAGTATAATCTCATTGCCTTCATCGTCCAAAAGAATAACTGCTTTGTGACGAACATGGTGAACTTCTGCTGTATAAATTTCCCCCACCATGTCTTTGAACTTCTTATATATGGTGGTATTGTCATGCTCATGAATTCTTGAAATAAGGTTTTGGCGAAGGGCCAGTATAGCTCTCCTTCCAAGGTCTTTTAGCTTTACTTCTTCAGACACATCTTCACCTACTTCAAAATCAGGTTCTATTTTTCTTGCTTCGGTCAATGATATTTCCTGGTTTGGGTCTTCTACCTCATCATCAGCAACTACGATCCTATTTCTCCATATTTCTAAATCCCCTTTATCAGGGTTAATGATAATATCAAAATTATCATCAGAACCATACTTTTTTTTCAACGCATTTCTAAAAACGTCTTCTAAAATAGCCATTAGCGTTACACGATCTATGAGTTTATCATCTTTAAACTCTGAGAATGATTCGATCAATGCAAGATTTTCCATGTCAAACTTTAAATTAAAATTTTATCTTCACTTTAGCTTCCAAAATCGTAGCAAAAGAAAGTTCTTTTTCTTTTTCTACAGTTATCTTACCTTTTCCTATTGGTTTAGGTTCGCGGGTTTTCCATTTTATTTTTATTCCCTCTGGTGCAACTGCGGTCAATTCTCCTTCATACGCCCCATCATCTAATGTTTTTATCTTCAGTTGCTTCCCTATATTCTTTTTATATTGCCTTTCTTGCTTTATTGGTTCCGTTGCCCCGGGCGACATCACTTCTAATGAAAAGTCTTCTTCTTCCCTATCCAGATTTTGTTCTATTTCTCGACTCACTGTTATACAGTCATTTAGTGTAACTCCTTCATCTCCATCAATAGTTATACATATTTTATTGTCCGGAGACACTATATAATCTATTAAAAATAACGATTCGTTTTTTTTAAAAATTTCATCAAGAATCGATAATAGCTTTTCTTTGAGCGCCATTTTTAGTATGAAAAGAGGGGACTTTTCGTCCCCTCATTTGTTTTAATCTTCGTTCCAGATGGCAAATATACAATATTTTTTAATCTCCTAAAAACTCTTTTTACCCTTCAAATATTTCGTAACTTTAGGTGAAAATATTTTTTGTTATATCACATGAAAAAAATACTTGTTCCTACTGATTTTTCAACTCCTGCTGCACATGCTCTGAAAGTAGCCGCACAATTGGCCAAAAAACACCATGCGGAAATTTACTTGTTCCATGCTTTAGAACTACCTGTCCATCTTGCTACCACAAACACAGGAAAAATCCCTGAAGCTGTTTTTTATATGAAATTGGCACATCAAAAATTTGAGGGTCTTAAGAAAGAACCTTTTCTAAAGGACATTACCATTCATGAAACTATCGATTCCGGAACTGCACATTCCGGTATTACAGAAACTATTAAGAAGAATGCTATTGATATAGTTGTAATGGGTTCTACCGGAGCATCCGGATTAAAAGAAATGTTTGTAGGCTCTAATGCCGAAAAAATAATCCGGACATGTGAAGTACCTGTGTTGATCATAAAAAAAGAGCATGAAAATTTTAATATTAACAACATTGTAATAGCAAGTGATTTTTCTTCTACATCCCAAAAAAACCTTAATAAAGGTGTTGCCTTAATGACTGGTTTTGAAGGTACTGTTCATTTTTTATATGTAAATACCCCTCATTTGTTTTTAACCACTTTAGAGGCCGAACACCAAATGAAAGCTGTTATAGATAAAACTGGCATGACTAACTATACTTCAAACATTTTTAATGATGTTTCTGTGGAACGGGGTATTCTTAATTTTTCTCAAAAAATAAATGCTGATCTTATATGTTTGGGCACACATGGAAGGAAGGGGTTGGCACACTTCTTTAATGGAAGTATTGGTGAAGATCTCGCCAATCACGCTATGCGGCCGGTAATGACCTACCGTATATAAAACAAAAAACTACTTAAAATAAAGTAGCTTTTTGTTGGCCCACAAGGATTCGAACCTTGAATGACTGAACCAAAATCAGTAGTGTTACCGTTACACCATGGGCCAGTGTTTATAAGCGCTCACTGAGCAGGTGCAAATTTAAGACAAACTTTTATTTGAACAAGAATTTTTTATTTTTATTTGTCTCACCATAATTAATCTTCCTTGTTAACGTTTCTTCAAAAAAGTACCCTCATAGCGTATTTATTATTAAATTCGCCAACATATCAGAAAAATAAGATATATGATTGCACAGCAATTTAGAAAATGGGATACGGTCTTCGGATGGATCGTTTTTTTTATAGCACTTATTACCTATGGGCTTACTGTTGAGCCTACTGCCAGTTTCTGGGATGCCGGTGAATATATTTCCACTTCGGCCAAGCTACAAGTAGGACATCCCCCGGGAGCGCCTTTTTTTCAAATGATGGGAGCATTTTTTGCCCTGTTTGCCACTAACCCTGAAGATGTAGCCTTAATGGTCAATTATATGTCCGTATCCTCCAGTGCTTTCACTATTTTATTTGTTTTTTGGACCATTACTAACCTGATTCAAAAGCTTGTTAAAACAGATAATGAATTCACAAACAGTAAAGCCATTGCTATATTGGGAAGCGGTATTGTTGGTGCGTTGGCCCTTACTTTCTCTGATAGTTTTTGGTTCAATGCTGTAGAAACCGAAGTATATGCCATGGCTAGTTTAATTATGTCCCTGCAATTATGGTTGGGGCTTAAATGGATTGATAATATAGATACTCCCAGAGGTAATAAATGGCTCGTTGTTATCGCTTTTGTCATTGGGCTAACCTTTGGCATCCAGTTTATGGGATTCTTAGCCATTCCTTCCATAGGGTTGCTTTACTTCTTCAAAAAATACAAGACAGTCACTACCAAAAATTTCATTTTGGCAAATATTGCGGTAGTTGCTCTATTGATGTTTGTCTATAAATTTTCCTTGACATATGTATTGAAAATATTTGGTTGGGGCGAGCTATTCTTTATAAATACTATTGGCTTACCTTTTAATTCAGGGACCCTAATCATTTTTATACTTTTTGTAGCAGCCTTCTATTACGGACTTCGTTATACCCGGAATAAAGGGTATAAATTGGCAAATACTATTGTGCTTTGTTTTCTTTTTATGTTTATTGGTTTTTCTTCATGGGTCATGCTTCCGATACGGGCAAATGCTAATGTAATTATTAATGAAAATAATCCTGCCGATGCACGTGCCCTTCTAGCCTATTACAACAGGGAACAATATCCCGGCGTCGATAGTCCCGTTTATGGTGCCATGTATTCTGACATGTTTGCGGGGCAAGACCCTGACAATCCTTATAAGGATGATAAACCCAAATATGAGCGTGATGAGAAAGCCGGTAAATATATCATTGTTAATAACTACAAAGATGCTGTGCCCAATTCACATCAAGACCATGTTGGTTTCTTGCCAAGGATGTGGAGTGCCGAACATGCTGAAAATTATATTAAGTATGTTGCTCCTCTTGACTTCAAAATTAAATCTGAATACCTGTCAAATAATGACCTCAGGGCAGCTGTTAACGAATTTAAAAATGATTATGCTTCCGGAAAAGTAGATGCGGAAGGCTATGTTTCGTTCTTAAGGCAATTTATAGAATATATTGATGTACAGCCCCCAACATTGTCACAAAACATCTCATTTATGCTTGAATACCAGTTCGGGTACATGTTTTGGCGGTATTTCTTCTGGAATTTTGTTGGTAAGCAAGATGATCTTCAGGGGAAATATGACAATCACGGGAACTGGCTAAGCGGTATCAAATTTATTGATGAATGGCACCTAGGGCCACAAAACAATCTTCCTTCCGATGTTAAAAACAATAGAGGCCGTAACACCTATTTTTTTCTTCCTTTAATTTTAGGAATTATTGGGCTTGTTTTTCAATTTAAAAAAGACCGAAAACAATTTTGGGTACTTTTATTGTTCTTTCTATTTACCGGGGTCGCTATCCAGTTTTACACAAACGTACGCCCTTTTGAGCCTAGGGAACGCGATTATTCATTGGTTGGGTCTTTCTATATTTTTGCCCTGTGGATAGGCATGAGTGTTTATGCCTTATTTGATGAATTTAAACGATTCTTAGCTCCAAAAATAGTAGCCCCGGCAATTACTGCTGTTTGTTTATTAGCAGTTCCGGCAGTAATGGCGTATCAAAATTGGGATGACCACGATCGTTCAAATCGCTATACAGCACAGGCTATGGCAAAATCGTACCTCGATTCTGTACAAGAAGATGCAGGAGCCCTTTTATTTACTATAGGTGACAATGATACGTTTGCGCTATGGTATGCGCAAGAAATTGAAGGGTACCGAACAGATGTACGAACCATTAATACAAGCCTCTTCGCTACTGATTGGTACATCGATCAAATGAAGCGAAAAGCGTATGAGAGTGAACCCATCCCGTCACAGCTCACACATGACAAGTATGCTTGGGGAGTCCGGGATGCGATTAAATATGAGCCCTTACCACTCAAAGATAGTATATGGTCCATCCAAAATTTTATGAATTGGGTAGGTAGTGATGACCCAAAAACAAAATACGGATACTTGCTCAAGCAGTTTGGTGCTGACCTAAGCCAATATCCTGAAAGTACTGCAGATCTGGTATACTATCCTACCAATAAGATACGGATTCCAGTAAACAAAGAAAATGTTTTAAAAAGTGGTTTGGTAAAAGAAAAGGATTCAGCATTGATTGTTGATCATATTGACATTGAATTACCTCAAAGTTATTTATATAAAAACCGGTTGCTAATGCTCGACATTATTGCTAATAATAATTGGAAACGACCTATTTATTTTACCGGGGGTAGTTTCGATAAAGCCGAATACATATGGATGAAGGATTATTTACAACTGGATGGGCTGGTTTATAAACTGGTTCCCATAAAAACACCCATTAATCGAAATAATCCTTTTGAAATGGGCAGGATTGATACAGAGCTTATGTACGATGTTGTCATGAAATGGGGTTGGGGAAATTCAGGGAGTCCCGACATATACCACGATCCTGAAACACGCAAAAACAGCATTAATTATAGAAGCAATCTTGCACGTTTGGTTGAAGCATTATTACAAGAAGATGAAAAAGAAAAAGCGGAAGATATTCTGAATCTTGCCATGGAAAAAATGCCGGTTGATAAATTTGGTTATTATGTATTCCTTGAACCCTACATGGAAGGATATTATAAAATTGATAAAAAGGAGAAGGCACGTGTTATTTTTAACCAAATAGCTGTAAAATATCAGGAAAATTTAGATTATTACAGCACGCTCCCTTTAGACCTTCAATACCAGATGGCTTCAGATATTGTATCGGATATAGAACGTTATCGGGGAATTTTAGATATCCTCGTAATAAATGATGACGAGAAAATAGGGAGAGAAAAAGTAGATCAATTCAATACCTATCTCGAAAAGTTCAATCATTTTTATAGAGACGACGAATAATTTGTGAGGTATATCCCTGCCAAAATACCCAAATTAATAAAGTTCCTTATGCCGGGCTATACATGGGACATTCCATCTATAAACAAAACCCTTTTCATTACTTTTGATGACGGGCCCACACCTGGTGTTACGGATTGGGTATTGGAAGAACTCCAAAAATACAATGCTAAGGCTACCTTTTTCTGTATTGGTAAAAATGTAACGAAACATCCAGAACTATACCACCGAATTATACATGAAGGACATGCAGTCGGCAATCATACGCATGGACATATCAAAGGTTGGAAGACATCAGTTTCAGACTACATAGAAGATATAGAAAAAGCGTCGGAAATAATCGATAGCAAATTGTTCCGCCCTCCTTATGGGGAAATTACGATTCCAAAAGGCAGGCAACTCAAAAAATTAGGTTACAAAATCATTATGTGGGATGTTTTAGCTATCGATTGGAAGCCTCAAATCTCTCCGGAAAAAAGTGTTTCAAATGTGATAAAAAATGCCAGAAATGGAAGTATCATTGTTTTTCATGACAGTATAAAAGCTTCAAGAAATATGAAGCATGCGCTTAGTGAAACACTTGCCTATTTCCATAATAGCGGTTATACTTTTAAAAGTATAAAATAATATAAGACCTCACAGGTTTTAAAAACCTGTGAGGTCTATTAACTTATATAAATAGGGAAATTAAAAGCTAAGACAATAGGTTTATACATATTCCTGTAATAACCCTATGAGAGTATTGGCATCCTGCTCTCCGCTTTGGCGCCAAACCATTTCTCCATTTTTATAGATCATAAGTGTAGGCAGCCCTTTTACCCGGAGCGCTTCTGCAAGTTCCTGATTTTTATCCACATCGATTTTAATCACTTTTGCCTTATCACCCATAGCGGCTGCGACATCCCTTAGAACGGCATGCATTTCTTTTGTAGCATCGTTCCAATCTGTATAAAAATCAAGGAGTATCGGTACATTTATGTCTATTAATTCACCAAACTTAGACATCCATTTATTGGTTTTAACAACTTAACAAATCAAATGTAATAAAAAAAGCTAAATAATTTGTACACCTATTACTTTTAGAGGTGTTTACACCTCCTTATTGAATTGAAAACTTAAACTGATGCAGTATTTCTATACCAACGATCTCTTTTTAAGTTCTATTACGGTAATTTCAGGCCAAATACCTACACGCCCAGGATACGCCAAAAAGCCAAATCCTCTATTTACATTAATAAACTGCCCCATTTCTTCGTAGATGCCGGCCCAATACTTGTACCGCCATTTTACAGGACTCCATTTTATCCAACCGGGTATTTCAATACCAAACTGCATCCCGTGGGTATGCCCGCTTAGTGTCAAATGAAAATGATGGTCATGGCTTACCACCTCATGTTCCCAATGTGACGGGTCATGGCTCATTAATATTTTGAAATCATCTTTCGCAATTCCTGTAATGGCGGTATTCAAATCGCCTGCTTTTTTAAATCCCCCTGCTCCCCAGTTTTCAACACCAACAATAGCAATACGTTCGCCGTTTTTCTCAAGATAACGATTGTCATTCAATAGCAAATCAAAACCAATTTCTTTCTGAATCTCCTTTAAAAGTTCCAGGTTCGCTGTCTTTTTTTCTTCGCTTTCCCAACTTACATAATCACCATAATCATGATTCCCCAAAACAGAATATTTTCCATCTTTTGCCTCCAATTTTGCAAAGGTTTCTTTCCAAGGGAGCATTTCCGTGGCCATGTTGTTTACCATATCACCTGTAAATAGAATAAGGTCACTTGCCTGCTTGTTAACAAGGTCTATGGCATATTCTATCTTGTTTTTATTATCAAAACTACCGGAGTGGATATCACTTATTTGTGTAATCTGGTAGCCATCAAAACTTTCCGGAAGGTCATCAAAATGAAGTGTGTATTTTAAAACCCTAAAATCATATTTTCCTTTATACATACCATAAAGCAAAGATGCAAAGGGTATCGCTGCAATCCCTAATGCTACTGTACTTATAAATTTTCTTCTGGAAGGAATACTAAATGATTCAGCAGTACCGAATAATTTGCTATACAAGCCTGCGCCAAGCCTGTAAATATCTTCACCAAACAAAAATGGCAAGACAAAAAGTTTAAGCGCCATCAACGTCAACAAAAAACCAAACGCATAACTTTTTATAGGTGTCAATACCCTTCCCGTATCATTACTAATTACGAATTGTAATATGAAGTTTCCGACCACCAAAACAGATACTAAAATATGTGCATAGTGTATCCACACATTTTTAGTAACGGTCTTTACTGCCTGGAAAGCATACCAGTCAATAATCACATAAATCAGGATAAAAATGATCCAACGAATCATGAGCAATTTTATCTTTTTTACAAAAATATTACATCCATTCCTTACTTATACCATCTTTATATTAAGATTAACAGGGTTACATATAAAAAAACATTTTAGCACCTCCTATTTACTTTGTAGTTTTGAAAATAGCATAAAAATAATTAGTAGCGAGTGCTTCATGCCAACTTCCAAGCACTCAATACTCAATACTAAAAATAATGTCTGAACAAAAACGCCTTTTTTTACTTGATGCCTATGCATTAATCTTTCGTGGGTACTATGCATTCATCAAAAATCCCCGTATCAACTCAAAAGGATTGGATACCTCTGCCATTATGGGCTTCATGAATTCATTGCTCGATGTCATCAAACGTGAGAAGCCCGACCATCTTGCAGTTGCTTTTGACAAAGGAGGTTCTGAAGCCCGGACAGAACTGTTTGAAGCCTACAAAGCAAACAGGGATGAAACTCCGGAGGCCATTAAAATTGCCGTTCCGATTATTCAAGACATTCTTAAAGCCATGCATATCCCGGTGTTGGAAAAACCCGGCTATGAAGCGGATGACATCATTGGCACACTCTCTAAACAAGCTGAAAAGCAAGGGTATAAAACCTATATGGTGACCCCCGATAAAGATTTTGCTCAATTGGTCTCAGACAATATTTTTATGTACAAACCTTCCCGTATGGGCAATGGCATTGAAATTTGGGGTGTAAAAGAAATACAGGAAAAATTTGAAGTAGAACACCCCGAACAGGTCATTGACCTTCTTGGAATGATGGGTGACTCCGTCGACAACATCCCTGGATTCCCCGGCGTAGGTGAAAAAACAGCTAAAAAATTCATCCAAGAATTTGGAAGTATGGAAAACCTATTGGCAAATACCGATAAGCTGAAAGGCAAGATGAAAGAAAAAGTAGAAGCAAATGCCGAACAGGGAATCCTTTCTAAAAAACTAGCCCGCATCATGCTCGATGTCCCGGTTACATTCCATGAAGAGGATTTTGAACTGAACACTCCGGACATTGAAAAGGTAAAAGAACTATTTCAGGAGCTTGAATTTCGGAGGCTCACTGAAAACCTTTTAAAAATATTCGGGCAAGAAGAAGTTGTAGAGCACAATACCAACTTATCAAAAGCTCCAGAGCAAAAAGCTACTCCCCAAAATGTGCAGTTTGATTTGTTTAACACGCCCAATGAAGATATTTCAGAGACAACTTCATCATCAACCTATAATACAATTGATAATCAGGGCCATTTTTATCAATATGTAAATACCCCGCTTGCCAGAAAGCTATTGCTAAACAAGCTTGTGAAACAACAAAGTGTCTGTTTTGATACCGAGACTACCAGCCTAAAATCGTTGCAGGCAGCACTGGTCGGCATTGCCTTTTCTTGGGAAGTTGGTAAAGGCTATTATGTAACCTTTCCGGAAGATCAGCAAGAAACAACTGCTATCCTAGAAGAATTCAGACCCTTTTTTGAAGCAGAAACCATTGAAAAAATTGGGCATAATTTAAAGTATGACATTAAAGTGCTTTCCAACTATCAAATGCCTGTAAAAGGAACACTCTTTGATACGATGATTGCCCATTACCTTATCAATCCGGATATGCGGCACAATATGGACCTTTTAGCAGAAACCTATCTCAACTATCAGCCTGTTTCCATCGAAACACTTATTGGAAAGAAAGGAAAAAACCAAAAATCCATGCGTACTGTTGCCGTAGAACAACAAACTGAGTATGCGGTTGAAGATGCTGACATCACACTGCAATTAAAACACCTATTTGAAAAAGAGCTCCCCAATCGGAATGCATCAAAACTATTTAAAGAATTGGAGTCTCCGTTAGTGAATGTGTTGGCCAATATGGAAATTGAAGGCATCAATATTGATGTTGGATTCCTTAAATCCCTATCTAAAGACCTGACCATTGATATTAGAAACCTTGAAAAAACTATCTATGAACAAGCAGGCGAAGAATTTAATCTCGCCTCTCCCAAACAATTAGGTCCTATTTTATTTGATAAGTTGAAATTAGTTGATAAACCTAAAAAAACCAAAACCGGACAGTATTCTACCGCAGAAGATGTACTCTCATATCTCGCAAAAGACCATAAAATCATAGCCGACATATTGGAATGGCGGCAATTACAAAAATTACAAAACACCTATGTAGATGCATTACCCAATGAGGTAAACCCCAAAACAAATAGAATACACACCATCTATAGCCAAGCTGTTGCTGCTACCGGACGGTTGAGCAGTAACAATCCCAACTTACAAAACATCCCGATCCGGACAGCACGTGGCCGGCAAGTACGGAAAGCGTTCATTCCAAGAAGTGATGATTACTTTTTATTAGCCGCCGATTATTCCCAAATCGAGCTTCGCGTCATTGCTGCTTTAAGTGAAGAAGAAACTATGATCAAAGCATTTCAAAATGGGGAAGATATTCACGCATCAACAGCAGCCAAAGTATTCAATGTTCCGTTGGAAGAAGTTACCCGGGAGCAGCGCAGTAATGCCAAAACCGTAAACTTCGGCATCATTTATGGGGTGTCGGCGTTCGGGCTTAGCAATCAGACCACCCTTTCGCGTAGTGAGGCTAAAGAGCTTATCGACACCTATTACAAAACCTATCCAAAATTACGGGCCTACATAAACCATCAAATCCATTTTGCACAAGACCATGGATATGTAGAAACCGTCTTAGGCCGGAGGCGTTACCTGCCTGATATCAATTCCCGAAATCAGGTGGTGCGAGGTGCCGCAGAACGCAACGCCGTGAATGCCCCCATACAGGGAAGTGCAGCCGATATTATTAAACTCGCCATGATTGACATTCATAGAAAGCTAAAAGAAGGGAATTTTAAAACTAAAATGCTTTTGCAAGTCCATGATGAATTGGTTTTTGATGCTTATAAAGCCGAACTGGAAACCGTAAAGCCCCTTATTAAAACTGCTATGGAAAACGCCTATCAATTAGCTGTTCCGTTGGATGTGGAAATAGGCTTAGGCACAAATTGGCTAGAGGCACATTAATAGTTAAAGAATGAATCTATTTATCAGATAGAAAATTCTGCTTTTCCTATTTGTAATTAAAATTTAAAAATGTACATTTGCAGCCCCTTAGCATAAAAACACCTCTATACTAAGGTAGATTGAAATGTTTAATACTTAAAAAGAGTTAATGTGGATACATTAAGCTATAAAACCGTTTCGGCCAACAAAGCAACGGTAAACAAACAGTGGGTACTTGTAGATGCGGAAGGCCAAACATTGGGTCGCCTTGCTTCTAAAGTGGCTAAACTACTTAGAGGTAAATATAAGCCTGAGTTTACGCCTCATGTTGATTGTGGAGATAACGTTGTGATCATCAATGCAGAAAAAATCAACTTGACCGGAAATAAATGGGATGCTAAAGAGTACATTCGCCATACAGGTTATCCCGGCGGACAACGAAGCATTACAGCAAGAGCGCTTTTAGCAAAGCACCCCGTTCGAATTGTAGAAAAAGCAATAAAAGGGATGCTCCCTAAAAACAAATTGGGCGCTGAGCTATTCCGAAACTTAAAAGTATATGAAGGTGCTGAGCATAAGCAAGAAGCACAAAAACCAACAGTAATTAACTTAAACGATCTTAAGTAAATGGAAGTAATTCACAAAATAGGTAGAAGAAAGACTGCTGTTGCACGTATCTATGTCTCCGAAGGAAAAGGAGCCATCACTGTCAACAAAAAAGAGCTAAACACCTACTTCCCTACTGCTACCTTACAATACAAAGTAAAACAACCTCTTGAGTTAACAAATAATACTGAAACCTTTGATATTAAAGTAACTGTCTATGGAGGTGGTATCACAGGGCAAGCAGAAGCGGTTCGTTTAGCTATTTCAAGGGCACTTTGTGAAGTAGATGCCGAAAATAGAAGCACATTAAAACCTGAAGGTTTATTGACCAGAGATCCGAGAATGGTGGAGCGTAAAAAATTCGGACAGAAAAAAGCGCGTAAGAAATTCCAGTTCTCTAAACGTTAATATATGCTCTGAACTTCGGTTCAGAACCTTTTTTGACATATTGATATTGCTAAAACCCGAAAAAATCGGAACGGCACTGAAAAATTAATTATTAATCATTGTTGTTGTTGCTCTGCACATGCAGAACTTAGTTTAGCATCCAAATGGTAAAGGCCGGAAATACCGCCACTTTATCATTGCTAACTCAACGGAACGTAAACTATTTTAAAAATGGCAAATAAAACAGAAGTAAAAGATTTACTTGAAGCTGGTGTGCATTTTGGCCACCTCACCCGGAAATGGAATCCCAACATGGCTCCTTATATCTACATGGAGCGGAACGGAATTCACGTTATCAATTTATACAAAACCGTAGCAAAGCTTGAAGAAGCTAGTGAAGCCCTTAAAAAAATTGCAGCTTCCGGAAGAAAAATTCTCTTTGTAGCTACTAAAAAACAAGCAAAAGATATTGTTGCTGAAAAAGCAGGCAATGTAAATATGCCATATATTACTGAGCGTTGGCCCGGGGGTATGCTCACCAATTTTGTTACCATCAGAAAAGCTGTCAAAAAAATGGCCGCGATAGATAGAATGAAAAAAGATGGAACATTTGATACCCTCTCTAAGAAAGAACGTTTACAGGTAGACCGTTTACGAGCTAAACTGGAGAAAAACTTAGGGTCGATTGCCGATATGACCCGTTTACCCGGGGCATTGTTCATTGTAGATACGATGAGAGAACACATTGCAGTAAAAGAAGCGCAAAAGCTGAACATCCCTATTTTTGCAATGGTTGACACCAATTCAGATCCCAGGGATATTGATTTTGTGATCCCTTCCAATGATGATGCTTCAAAATCTATTGAAAAAATACTGACCCATATCACAGAAGCTGTTGCAGAAGGCCTAAGCGACCGAAAAGCAGAAAAAGAAAACAACAAAGCGGAAGAAGAAGAGGAAGAGACAGTAGAATCAAAGAAAGACATTGTTGTTGATGAGGATGAAGAGAAAGAACTAGTTGCAAAGAAAGCAAAGGCTAAAAAACCAGTAGCAAAACCAAAGAAGAAAGAAGAAGAGGAAGAAGCCAAAGAAGAAACAAAAAAAGCAAAGACTACGAAAGCTTCTGCTACCAAAAAGAAAACAACAGCAAAAAAAGAAGCAGCAGAAAAACCAAAAAAAACCACTAAAAAGGTTACTAAAAAAACGGAAGAAAAAACTTCAGAAGAAAAATAATTACTACTTAGTACAACAACATTAAGTAAACTAAAAAAGGAAAACAGAAATGGCAACTATTACGGCTTCAGACGTAAACAAATTAAGAAAAGCTACCGGTGCTGGTATGATGGATTGTAAAAATGCATTGGTAGAAGCAGATGGAGATTTTGATAAAGCGATAGAAATACTCCGTAAAAAAGGACAAAAAGTAGCTGCAAAAAGAGCTGACAGAGAATCCTCTGAAGGAGCTGTTATTGCAAAAGTGAACGATAGCAATACAAGTGGTGTCATCGTATCATTGAACTGCGAAACAGATTTCGTTGCAAAAAATGAAACCTTCGTGAACCTAGCACACGAATTAGCACAATTAGCATTAAATACTGCAACAAAGGAAGATTTCTTGGCGGCAGATTTTGGTGGCATGAGCGTTGCTGATAAATTGACCGAACAAACCGGTGTTATCGGTGAGAAGATTGAAATAGGTGCATTTAAAAAATTAGATGCCCCATATGTTGGTGCCTATATCCATGCAGGCAACAAAATAGCAACTCTTGCAGGTCTTTCTGCTAATGTAGAAGGTGTTGCTATAGTAGCAAAAGATGTTGCCATGCAAGCAGCAGCAATGAACCCTGTTGCATTGAATGAAGAAGGCGTTGATCAATCCGTTATAGATAAAGAAATTGAAATTGCCAAAGATCAGTTGCGACAAGAAGGAAAGCCCGAAGCAATGCTAGATAACATCGCCAAAGGAAAGCTAAAACGTTTCTTTAAAGACAATACACTCGTAAATCAAGATTTCATCAAAGACAGCAAACAAAGTGTGGCTGCCTACGTAAAATCTGTAAACAATGACTTAACCGTTGTAGGTTTTGAACGAGTTGCATTAGGATAAAAAGTGCTCTAAGTAGCATATTTGAAATAATAAGAAAAAGTCAAGGCCGTGCCACAAAATTTTGTGACACGGTTTTTTTCATTCAGAAAATTGTATTTCTACAATCTAAGATTATAACTATATTTGCACAACTTATCCCGAAAAATATGCAATACAAGAGAATCCTACTAAAACTAAGTGGCGAAGCCCTGATGGGGGATAGGCAATATGGAATAGACCCGAAAAGGCTAGAAGCATATGCCCAAGAGATTAAAGAAGTTGTGGACAAAGGTATCGAAGTCGCTATTGTCATAGGAGGAGGAAACATTTTTAGAGGAGTTGCCGGTGCCAGCAATGGTATAGACCGTGTGCAAGGTGATTATATGGGAATGCTGGCCACTGTTATAAATGGGCTAGCCCTACAAAGTGCCTTAGAAGCTGCCGGTTTATATACACGTTTATTATCTGCCATAAAAATGGAAGCCATTGCAGAACCTTATATAAAAAGAAGGGCTGTAAGGCACTTAGAAAAAGGGCGTGTGGTTATTTTTGGCTCTGGAACAGGAAACCCTTTTTTCACTACAGACTCTGCTGCTGTATTAAGGGCTATAGAAATTAACGCAGATGTTATTTTAAAGGGCACCCGTGTAGATGGTATTTACACAGCTGACCCTGAAAAAGACAAAAATGCTGTTAAGTTTGATCAGCTTTCTTTCAATGATGTATTGACTAAAGGTCTTAAAGTGATGGACATGACTGCGTTTACCTTAAGCCAGGAAAATGATCTCCCTATTATCGTTTTTGACATGAACAAAAAAGGAAACTTAATAAAAGTAGTTTCGGGAGAAACTGTAGGAACCACGGTCAATTAATACTGACGTATAACTATAAAAATATAGTCATGAACGAAGAAATAAATTTTATCATAGACACTACCAAAGAAGCAATGGAAGGAGCCATTGACCATCTTAAAAAAGAACTCGTGAACATTCGTGCCGGAAAGGCCAACCCCTCCATGGTCAGTAACGTATTTGTTGATTATTATGGTACGCAGACCCCTTTAAACCAAGTAGCAAACGTAAACACCCCGGATGCACGGACTATCAGTATCCAACCATGGGAAAAAAGCATGCTACAAACCATCGAAAAAGCAATTATAGTGGCCAATCTGGGGTTTAATCCCATGAACAATGGTGAAAATATCATTATTAATGTGCCGCCATTGACAGAAGAACGACGAAAAGATTTGGTAAAACAGGCAAAAGGAGAAGCAGAACATGCCAAAGTAAGTATCCGAAATGCCCGGCAAGATGCTAATAAGGAAATTAAAAAATTAGATATCTCTGAAGATTTGACAAAAAATGCCGAAATAGATGTCCAGGAACTGACCGACAGCTACATAAAAAAAGTAGAGGATATCCTAGTTATCAAAGAAAAAGACATCATGACTGTTTAAGTTAAAGCTTATCTTCCTTTTTCTTAAATATGTTAAGCTTATTATTCATAATAAATGGTAACTATGAGAATAGCAATAATTTTCACAATGGTTTTTTTTATTTCGTGTAACTTTTCTAATCAACACATGGAAAAAGACAAAAATAGATTTTGGACTTTTGAAAAAAAGGAAGAGTATATAAAAAATCTTAACGATTCATCTAAATGGGATATCAAAATGCTAAGAGAAGATATCAAATATATTAATGAAAAATCAGAGAACCCAATTGAATATGGTGTTTATCCAGTTCCTAAATATAATTTATTGGGAAAAGATAGTTTTAAGGGGTTAGGATATGTAAGGGACATAAAAAAAGTAAATAACAAAAATTTTCTCATAACAAGTTTCTATTTCAATAAAAATGATATAAATAAAAAAGAACTAAAGGATAAGAAAAATAAAATATTCTTCAGTATAGTTATACCTGTTGACTCTATAAAAAATAATAATGATCAATTATCAACGATGATTTCATCTAGAAACCATCCAAACTATATTGCCCAAGGAAGTTATAAAAACAAGGATTTAAAAATTGATTATGTAGCATTTATAACAGCAGATGGAAACTCATATGCGATAGTTAACATGCGCTTATTTGATTTAAATCATGGGAATACAATCCTGATAAATTCAAAAAAAGACAAATCTCTAAGATCACTACAAATAAAAACTCCGAGTATAACAAAAGAGGAAGTAGAGGGTTATTTTGGTAATCTTCTCAGAGAAAAACAAGTATTTGGTTTTTTTTGCTGAAAGCACATGCTAATCAGTAACTTTAACAATATACCCTTTCTTCAATATTTTTTAATCCAATGCCTCATATAAGCCTATTAATTAATTGCCAAGCTTAATATCACATCATTTTTTAATTTACTTACTATTTTAGTTTTGGTTTCTAGGCTGCTTCCCCTTCATTTTTTACCTTTGCGCTGAAATTTTCCCGAATGAATGTATGGATCAATAAAAGTTTTTGGGCAAGAGTAGCGCGTACTATTCTAAGAAACCGGATATTCATACTTATTATTCTTGTAGGAGTTACTGTTTTTTTGGGCACAAAATGGGAGAACATGCGCTTTACCTATACTGAAGCAAACCTTTTGCCCGATCATCATCCTGTTAATATTGAATACAATGAATTCCTGAAAATATTTGGAGAAGAAGGGAATTTAATTGTGATTGCCGTTCAAGATAGCTCTTTATTCACTCCTGAGAATTTCAATCGTTGGAACAAACTCAGCAAGCAGCTAAATGCATTCCCAGAGATAGATTTTGTAATTTCTACAGACAATCTCCAAACCCTGGTAAAAGACACAAAAAAGCAAGCATTTGCATTACACCCTTTTCTGGAAGACACTGTAAAAACAGTAAATGAAATCAATACGTTAAAGAACACCTTGTTCCACAAGCTCCCGTTCTATGAAAATTTGATTTTTAACCAAGAAACACAGACCATCCGGACAGCTATTTATATTGACAAAGAAATTGTAAACACCTCTGTTCGAAAAGACTTTGTGTTCAACGATTTTAATCCGCTCATTAAAAAATTTGAGGAAGAAACCGGCCTTGATGTCCGTGTTTCAGGAATGCCCTATATCCGTACCCTCAATGCGCAAAGCATTGTTGATGAAATAGGCATTTTTATTGTTGCAGCCCTTAGTATAACCTCTTTAATTTTCTTTTTCTTTTTCCGTTCATTCAGAGCTACCCTCATATCGATGGTCGTTGTTATTATTGGTGTCATGTGGGCCTTTGGCATCCTAGGATTGCTACAATATGAGATTACCGTATTAACTGCCCTCATTCCTCCTTTAATTATTGTCATAGGAATTCCTAATTGTATTTTCCTCATCAACAAATACCAACAGGAAATAAAAAAGCATGGTAACCAAGCAAAATCACTACAACGGGTTATTTCTAAAATAGGCAATGCTACCTTAATGACGAATGTTACAACAGCAGCCGGTTTTGCCACCTTTATTGTTACTGAAAGTACGCTATTGAAAGAATTCGGCATTGTAGCCTCCATCAACATCCTAGCTATTTTTATTCTATCGTTGCTTATCATCCCGATTATCTACAGCTTTATGCCTTTACCAAAAAAGAAGCATTTAAAGCACCTTAACAAAAAATGGATAGAGCGCTTCGTCAGTTGGATGGAAAAAACCGTGAAACATCACCGCATAGCAGTTTATACTACTTCCTTAATTTTATTAATTGCGAGTATTATTGGCATTTATCAAATACGTATTTCTGGAAGTCTTATAGAAGACATTCCTCAAAAAACTGGTTTCTTTGAAGACATCCGGTTTTTCGAAAAAGAATTTGACGGCATTATGCCACTAGAAATCATGGTAGATACCAAGCGGAAAAACGGCGTCCTTAAATTAGCTACACTCCGCAGAATGGAACAAGTAGAAGAAGTGATTTCCGAAACACCGGAACTTTCTGACCCCATCTCGGTAGTTGATTTGGTAAAATATTCTAAACAAGCCTACTATAACGGAAACCCTAATTATTACCAACTGCCTACAAGCCAGGAAAACAGTTTTATACTGTCGTATGCCAAAAAATCCTCTGATCAGGTTGATTTGCTTAAAAATTTTGTGGACTCTACCGGACAGGTAACGCGCATCACCACCTTTATGAAAGATATTGGCACGGAAAAAATGGAGCGTATTGAAGAAAACCTCTGGAATAAAATAAATAAAGTATTGCCTGCCGACCGTTATGATGTTACCATGACCGGAAAAGCTTTTTTATTTACCAAAGGCACCAAATACCTGGTAAAGAACTTAGTTATCTCTTTGACCCTTGCTATTTTTCTGATTTCCCTTTTTATGGCCTACATGTTCCGGTCGTTCAAAATGATCATCATCTCATTGATCCCCAATATATTTCCACTTCTAATTACTGCAGGGATGATGGGCTTTATCGGCATCCCCATCAAACCATCCACTATATTGGTATTTAGTATTGCTTTTGGAATTTCTGTAGACGATACCATCCATTTTTTGGCGAAGTACCGACAGGAATTGACTGAAAACCACTGGCGTATCACCAAATCTGTCTATGCAGCCTTAAGGGAAACCGGTGTAAGTATGTTCTATACTTCTATTGTACTCTTCTTTGGGTTCTCTGTGTTCATGATTTCCAGCTTTGGAGGTACTGTAGCCCTCGGAGGCTTGGTTTCTGCCACATTGCTGTTTGCTATGTTGGCCAATCTTGTTCTTTTACCCTCACTGTTATTATCATTGGAAAAAAATATTGCCAATAAGAAAGTCCTCAAAAAACCTAACTTTGATATCCTTCCGGATAAAGATGCTAAAAAATAGTTTTCTATAGACAAAGACCCGTTTTTTAATGATCACTTTTTACTATAAAAACATATCTTTGCAGCACTAAAAATCCATTATTAAAATGACCAGGCACAGTATTAAAGAACTCCTTGTTGCTGAAAATTTACTACAAGAAATCGTTATTTATGGATGGGTGCGGACCTTTAGGGCAAACCGTTTTATTGCCTTGAACGATGGTTCCACCATTCATAACATTCAATGTGTAGTTGATTTTGAAAATACGGATGAAAGCCTGTTAAAACGCATCACTACAGGAGCTGCACTTAAAATAACCGGAACTTTGGTAGAAAGTCAGGGAAAAGGCCAAAAAGTAGAAATCCAAGTGGCCGATATTGAAGTTTTGGGCGATGCGGATGCGGAAGAATACCCTATCCAGCCCAAAAAACATTCTCTGGAATTCCTTCGGGAGAAAGCACACTTAAGGGTTCGTACCAGTACCTTCTCTGCGGTGATGCGCGTACGGTCGGCACTCGCATTTGCAGTGCATGCCTATTTCCAAAAAAACGACTTTTATTACGTCAATACCCCTATTATTACCGGTTCTGATGCCGAAGGAGCCGGCGAAATGTTCCGGGTAAGCACCCTCCCGCCAAAAAACCCTCCGCTTACGGAAGCCGGTGAAATTGATTATACACAAGATTTTTTTGGCAAAGAGACCAACCTTACTGTTTCCGGCCAGTTAGAAGGTGAGGCCTACGCCATGGCGCTCCAAAAGATCTATACATTCGGGCCTACGTTTAGAGCAGAAAACTCCAATACCTCGCGCCATTTAGCAGAATTCTGGATGATAGAGCCTGAGGTGGCTTTCACAGACCTCAACGGAAACATGGACCTGGCAGAAGACTTTATTAAATATATCCTGCAATATGTATTAGATAATTGCCAGGACGATCTAGCCTTTCTGGAAAAAAGGCTATTGGACGAGGAAAAAACAAAGCCTCAAAACGAACGCAGTGAAATGGCATTGACCGAAAAACTCCGTTTTGTCCTCGATAACCACTTTAAACGGGTAAGCTATACGGAGGCCATTGACATTTTAAAAAATTCCAAGCCCAATAAAAAGAAAAAATTCCAATATCCTATCGACGCGTGGGGCGCCGACTTGCAAAGTGAACACGAACGTTATTTGGTAGAAAAGCATTTTAAATGCCCTGTTATCTTGTTTGATTACCCTGCCAACATAAAAGCTTTTTATATGCGCCTAAACGAAGATGGGAGAACAGTACGCGCCATGGATATCTTATTTCCAGGGATTGGTGAAATTGTGGGCGGCTCGCAACGTGAAGAGCGTTTTGACGTTTTACAACAAAAGATTAAAGCCCTGGGTATTGACGAGAAAGAACTTTGGTGGTACCTCGACCTCCGGAAGTTTGGTACTGCGGTACATAGTGGTTTTGGGCTGGGCTTTGAACGTATGGTCCAGTTTGTTACCGGTATGGGCAACATCCGCGATGTGATACCATTTCCCAGAACACCACAAAATGCGGAGTTTTAAGAAAATAGCCGGGTTCTTACTGTAAAAATGCCTCCGCTGGAAGGCAGTCTATAAAAAAGAAATACGATTCTTTATTTTTCACTGTACAAAAACCATAATCCTGCCATGTGTATTTTGTAATTTCTTATTTTCTTTTTTTAAAAAAAGAGGTTATGGCTACTATTATATTTCTGACAATCAATATTTTATATTAAAAACCGAAAAAACTTTTTTTTTGTGTAAACTTTAAAATATATTAAATGTAGTTTTTTTCTTTATATTTAGAAAAAATAACGATGAAATCAATTTTCCCGAAAGAAGTTATCGAAAAGACCGTAGAAGTACATCAATTTAAGCACCGGCATGTCGGGAAAATCATCTACACTGTTATCCTTTTAGGCATTGTATTTACATTTACGGCACTACCATTTATTAACGTAACGGTCTATACCTCTTCCTCCGGTATTATCAAACCAAAAAGCGAACGTGTTCCCCTTAATCTTATCAATTCCGGAAAAATTGCCTATAAAAACCTCAGGAACAACCAACCTGTTAAAAAAGGGGATACACTTCTAATCCTAGAAAACAAACAAGCCGAAGAACAGCTTCATTTGTATCAATCACAACTAACACTTAACAGACAGTTTGTTCACGACCTAACCCTCCTTACCCAAAAAACCAATCGTAGTATAGATAGCATCACGTCCGCAAAATACCGGACAGCTTATATAGAATACCAACAAAAAATTGCTGAATTGACCACGCAATTGCGACAATCCCAAAAAGATGAAAACCGGCACAAGCAACTTTACGGCAAAAATGTGATCTCAAAGTCTGAATACGAAACTAAAAAATTGGCATACGACATAAATGTCGCCAACCTACAAAACTATAGAAAGCAACAACAAACCCAGTGGCAGTCAGAACTCATCACTATAAAAAATACCTTGATGGAGCTCGAATCAAATAAAAATCAACTAACGGCCAACAACGGCGGATACATACTTACTGCACCCATAAATGGTACTTTACTCAATATTCTAGGGATAGAAACCGGTAGCAACATTGCTGCCGGGGCCACCATTGCCGAAATATCTCCGGATGGAGACTTAATCGTAGAATCCTATATCAGCTCGTCAGACATTGGCCTGATAAAAGAGGCAAAAGAAGTCTTCTACCAAATTGAAGCCTATAATTACAATCAGTGGGGAACGGCCTCAGGGGAAATTATCGATATTGGCAACGATATCCAACTGGTCGATAACCGCCCCGCTTTTAAAGTGCGGTCTACTATAGACCAAAAACACCTCTCCCTTAAAAACGGCTTTAAAGGGTATTTGAGTAAAGGCATGGTACTTACCTCCACTTTTAAACTAACCGAACGTTCCTTGTTTAACTTGCTATACGATAAAGTGGATGACTGGCTAAACCCTAGCAGGTTAAACGAAGTAACCGTTGAAAATTAATGATCTGAAATTAAAAAACACCAATGAATGGACATAGCTAT
This sequence comes from Leptobacterium meishanense, assembly GCF_037645805.1. Lineage (NCBI taxonomy): Bacteria > Pseudomonadati > Bacteroidota > Flavobacteriia > Flavobacteriales > Flavobacteriaceae > Leptobacterium > Leptobacterium meishanense. The sequence goes on along the minus strand of NZ_JBBEXE010000003.1, from coordinate 49,035 downwards.
CAGAGAATTTAGACAAAAAATATTATTAACCAACAACTTTAAACTCTAAAATAAGAAACACCTCAACTATATGTCACCCTGAGCGCAGTCGAAGGGCAACAACTAGCAACTTTAAACTTTTAACCTTAAACCTTAAACCTTAAACAAATGAACAACCAATTATAGGGCACAAATACAAAACAGTAAAAAAACAGTAATATGAAAACCCTAAAAACACTTGAAAATTTACAACAGTTGCACAACCTTATTAAAAACGGAGCTACCGGCACCCCGGCCGAATTGGCAAAACAAATGCACATAAGCGAACGGATGGTTTATAGGTTAATGGACATGCTCAAAGACATGAAAGCCCCTATACAGTACGACCGGACAAACTATACCTACACCTATATAAATGATTTTGACATGCGGGTAAACATTTCCGTACAGATATTGCACAACGATGAGGTAGTGAATATTTATGGTGGCAGCTACTTCTCTGCAAAAAAATGGTTTACTGAACAGATAGTGCAGGGAACCCTTTTATATTAGCATTAACAAAACAAAAAATGTGCACAAAATGTTTTGTAAACCATGTTGGTTACAGCACGTATTTTTAAACAAGTAGCTACATAGAAATTAAGGAGGTAACTGGCTTAAAATTATTGTTTAATTAAAAACTAAAAATTATGAAAAGTATGGATATACTAGGTGTACGTGAATTAAGCACACAAGAGCTTAAAAATATTAGTGGAGGATGGTGGGTTGGGCCTCTAGTTAGACTACTAAAATGGGTCGGGGGGTTACTAGTAGCTGATGCTGCAATTAATCCATCTTCACATGTACAGGCATGGAAAGATGGTTGGGCAGCAGGTAGTCAATAAATGTATAATTATAAAACTAATTAAAAATGAAAAATTCGAAATATTATATTGAGTTATCCTCTGATGAAATAAAAGAAATTGAAGGAGGAAGTGAATTAGGTGAAAAAATAGTTTATTGGTTCGCTTATGGCTTAAGTTGGTCGAGAAGACTTTTCAAAGACTCACCTGGAACTCGTACTGGTGGAGGATTAAATAGATTTGGAGAATAACATGATTCATTATTTAAGCTTGAGTGATTATTAATCACTCGGGCTTTTTTTGAAAAATAATAGCATGCTATATTTAAAAAAATGAAAAAAAAATTATTTTTTTATGCTTTATTTATCCTACTATTGATAAATATGATTTTTGATTTTTATATTGAATCAAAAGGAGCCTATATGATTATAAAAAGGGTAATTTCGGTTCCAGTCTTATATATGATTATCTATTTTTTTATACAGGAATCTAGAAATAAATATAAAATTTATACAATTATTTGTTATCTCATAATACAATCTATAATGACAGTAGATTTTTTTATCTTTAAAAAGAATCTGAACTATATAACAGATACAATAGCTCTATTGTTTGGTGCTTTTATTATGATTTTTTATTTAAACTATATTTCAGATAAGGAAAGTTAATACCCCCGCTACCGCAAGCGTCCACGCTTGTGATTAAGTTGACTTATACAATAATACATGCCATAGTTTATGAGATAATCGGAACTTTATCTATTTTTATACGATGAGCAGAAATTATAAGTTTCATAACAAACATGGCCTTTATTTTATAAGTTTTGCCACAGTATATTGGATAGATATTTTTACAAGAGAGGCTTATCTCTCGATACTGGCAGAAAGCATAAACTATTGCAGGAAAAACAAAGGTATGGAAGTGTACGCATATTGTTTTATGCCAAACCATGTACATTTAGTATTTCGCAGTATAAACGAGGATCCTTCCGGGCTAATCAGAGACTTTAAAGGCTATACATCCCGAAAACTGGTATATGCGATAGAAGAAAACCCTCAGGAAAGTAGAAAGGAATGGTTGTTATGGATGATGGGACAGGCAGCCAAAAAGAAAAGAAATGTATCCGGCAGGCAATTATGGCAACATCACAACAAACCCATAGAACTATGGAGCGATAAGGTAATTCAACAAAAAATAAATTATATCCATAATAATCCTGTAGAAGCAGGATTTGTAACTGATGCTCTAGATTGGAAATATTCTAGTGCTAGAAATTATCAGGATGACCATACTGTTTTAAAAATAGATAGTGATGGATATTTATTAGGTTTAATATGTTATAACAAGACCACCAGCGAGACGCTGGCGGCAGCAAGAGGGTTGAATAATGACAGTTTTAATTAGATAATGAAATTCAAGAAAATAATTAAAAATATTTATGTCAGGCGTCTAATTGAAGGTATTGTATTTTCTATCGTTTATTTTTTAATTAGACAAGAAGATTTTAGTATATTTAGTTTTTTGCTAGCAATAATAGTGTATTACCTTCTTTCTATGTTATTTGACTCTTTGTTTGAATTAAAAAAATAATCATGAAAACTAATAATCTTTCTTTACTCAATAAATATAAATGGCTAGTGCTTATTTTCTTTTTGCTTTTATTCTTTTTTATAAAAGCGGCCTATGATATTGGAAAATATGATGGTGAAAACAATATTTCCGAGCATACTGTCAATAGTCATAAATAAAATTTAGAAAGCACCCTGGGTACATTAACTATCCTTTATTTAATAATACTATGAAAAAAATACATGATATAAAAAAAGCGTTTCTCTTTCAAGTAGTAATGATATTGTTTATCATTTATGCTATAAGTGAGATTGCATATGCCTTTGGGAAGGCATTGGGCAAAGTTTTATAAAAATTGTTTTATTTTTGTTTATGCTTATCCATAAATCAAAAGCCATTATAAAAGAACTTTCTATAAAGTTTTTAAAATACTTTATTTTTCTATTTTTTGCAGGGACGATAACTCAAATGGCTGTGGATAAAGACAGGCTGCATATCGCTGTAAAAGATAGCTTACAAGAGTGGCCTATTGTAGTACTTTTGGCGCTTTTTTTAAGCTTTATTTCTTTTTTATCAGATAAAAAGAAAAAGAGATAGTAGCTCCTTTAAACCTTAAAATGAAAAAACACTTAAAACAAAGGTTCTCTTATTTTTGTTAACCGTTGTGGTTACTTATTTTCTATTATTCCAATGGGATGCCATGGAGCAATTTCTTTTTTAATAGTCAGGTTATCAGTTTTCAAACCTAATCCTTATATTGGTGGTAATACTAAAAATATAAAAGGTACTCTATAAATGAAATCGTATTTTTCTAAAATATTTAAAATAATAGACATCATCTTTTCATTTACGATTATGGTTCTTTTTGTTTTATTTATTAGTAATGCCTTTAAGGAAGGGTGGGGCAGCCCCAAATAACTATTCAAAAAATCTATAGATAAAAATGACAAAAAAACAAGTGTACACGCTTATAGCCATCATGATTGGAATTATCGTTATTACCTTTGTGGTGGGTTATTTTATGGGTAAAAAATTATACCAATTGGGCTTTTAAGCCCCCTTTGTTCTCTACTTTATTTTTTCCCTGCACAACATATGCAGGGAAGCCCCTTATATTAGCCTTCCTAATTCTAAAAAAGAATAGGGAAATGGCAAAAATCACCATCAAGCAACACGACATTACCGATTGTGGGGCGGCTTGCCTAGCTTCTATAGCTGCACATTACCAACTACAGTTGCCCATTGCACGCATACGCCAATATGCTGGCACCGATAAAAAGGGGACTAACGTATTAGGTCTGTTGGAAGCCGCCCAAAAACTGGGCTTTCAGGCAAAGGGTGTACGGGGTGATATGGACAGTCTCTCTAAAATTCCCAAACCTGCCATAGCGCATATTATTGTAAAAGAGCAGCTACAGCATTATGTGGTTATTTACGAGGTAACCAAAAACTATATCAAAATTATGGATCCCGGGGACGGGAAGTTCCATAAAAAAACACATGAAGCTTTCAAAAAAGAATGGACCGGTGTCCTAGTAATCCTCCTCCCCGAAGAAGAATTTGCAGCCGGTAATGAAAAAGTCTCCATCTTAAAGCGTTTTTGGTTTTTGTTAAGGCCACACAAATACATTTTACTGCAAGCTTTTGTAGGGGCTGTAGTCTATACCCTGCTCGGGTTCTCCACCTCCATTTATGTACAAAAAATCACCGATTTTGTATTGGTACAGGGCAATACCAACCTCTTAAACTTGCTAGGAGTTGTGATGCTCGCCCTGTTGGTGCTGCAAATAACCATCGGGGCCTTCAAAGATGTTTTCCTTATCAAAACTGGGCAGCAGATAGATGCACGATTGATCCTTGGTTACTACAAACACCTGCTAAAACTGCCTCAACAATTCTTCGACACTATGCGCGTAGGTGAAATTATATCGCGGATAAACGATGCTGTTAAAATAAGGGCCTTCATCAATGGGGTTGCGTTATCACTCACGGTCAATGTTTTAATTTTGATTTTCTCTTTTGCCATTATGTTCTCCTATTATTGGAAGCTGGCATTAATTATGCTGACGATCATTCCTTTGTACATTATTATTTATTACATCACCAACCGTTTAAACAAAAAAACCGAACGGAAAATTATGGAACGTGCTGCCGATTTGGAAAGTCAGTTGGTAGAATCCCTCAATGCCGTAGGTACCATAAAACGCTTTGGACTGGAAGATTTTGCTAACATAAAAACCGAAACCCGGTTTATAGATTTGTTGAAAACCGGTTATAAATCTGCCCTTAACTCTGTATTTTCAACAACTTCTTCCAATTCCCTTGCACAGCTGTTTACCATCATCCTTTTGTGGAGTGGCTCCTATTTTGTCATAGAAAGGGAAATCACCCCGGGGGAATTATTGTCTTTCTATGCCATCATAGGATATTTCACAGGGCCGGTAGCGAGTTTAGTCGATGCTAACAAGCAAATACAAAATGCCCTTATTGCCGCAGACCGCTTGTTTGAAATCATGGACTTGGAACGGGAAGAGTCTGAAAATAAGATCTCCCTTAAAAAAGAAATTATGGGTGACATTCATTTTAGAAATGTTTCTTTTCGGTATGGTAACCGCGTCCAGGTATTTAACGATTTCAACTTAAGCGTTCCAAAAGGAAAGATAACCGCCATTGTAGGTGAAAGCGGCTCGGGGAAATCTACCCTCATTTCATTATTGCAAAACATCTATCCTATCCAAAGAGGGCATATTACTATAGGAGATGTAGACCTAAAATACATAAAAAATGACAGTTTGCGGTCGTTAGTGAGCGTAGTGCCCCAAAAAATTGACCTATTTGCGGGGAACGTCGTTGAAAACATTGCTGTAGGGGAGTTTCAACCTGATATGGAGCATATCATTAAAATTTGTAAAGACATTGGTATTTTGGAATTTGTGGAAAGCCTACCACAAGGATTTGCCACCTATCTGGGCGAAAACGGAGCTACGTTATCCGGTGGGCAAAAGCAGCGTATTGCCATTGCAAGGGCATTGTACAAAAACCCCGAAATATTAGTGTTGGATGAGGCTACCTCATCTCTGGACAGCAGTTCTGAAAACTACATTCAAAAAACAGTTAAAAGGCTTAGGGAAGCAGAAAAAACAATTATTATTATCGCTCACCGGTTAAGCACTGTCATACACTCTGATAAAATTGTAGTCCTCGACAAAGGTAATATATTGGAAGAAGGAGCTCATAAAGAATTGTATTCAAAAAAAGGGCATTACTACAACTTATGGCAACAACAAGTCCCGGAAAATATATTTAAAATATGATTTTTCGAAAGTTAAATGAGAAATATTCTCCCATCAATATACACATGTAAGATAATTCATTAATAATTTGTATATTAGTATTTACTAACATAAAAAAATACATTATGTGTTTTAAAAAATTTCATGCAGAAAAACTGAATGTACAACAGATGGCAACTGTTAATGGAGGATCTTCCTCTGCACCTCCTGATACTACTGATGCGAGTGTTACCATAATTATGGATGGTTAATTTTCTCTAAAGTGTTGCTTTTAATTAAAAGCAACACTTAGTTTTTTTAGCATGGTATTTTATACAAATCTTTTCTTCTTCATAAAACAAAAACACTTATCCCAATTGCTTATTTTTGTTTAAGTTATATTTTTACAACATCATCATTGATATATGCTTAAACAATACCTACAATTTAAATTATCACAAAAGCTCTCTCCGCAACAAATTCAATTAATGAAATTGATCCAGTTGCCTACACAGGCTTTTGAACAGCGCTTAAAGCAGGAATTGGAGGAAAACCCGGCACTGGAAAGTGGCAAAGAGGAGCAAAAAGATGCGCTTGATGACCTCTATGAAAACACCTATGAAGATGACACAGGTACCGATTCTATTGAGGCTGATGATATTAATATAGATGATTATTTAAGTGATGATGAGATCCCAGATTATCGTTTACAAACTAGCAACTATAGTGCTGACGATGATGAAAAAAGGGTTCCCTATGCCTCCGGAATATCTTTTAATCAACATTTGTCATCACAATTAAGCACATTTCGCCTTGATGAAGAAGAGCTCGAAATAGCAGAATTCCTAGTAGGAAGTATTGATGACATTGGTTATATCAGGCGCTCTTTAGCAGATATAGCAGATGATCTGGCATTTACCCAAAACATTTATGTTGATGAAAAACGAATAGCAAAGGTATTGAAGATTATTCATGAATTGGATCCTCCCGGGGTAGGTGCCCGAAATCTGCAAGAATGTTTACTTATCCAGTTAAACCGAAAAGAAAGTTCTCCCAGCATAAAATTAGCTATTGAAATCCTGAACAAGTCATTTGAGCACTTTACCAAAAAACACTATGATAAATTACTTCAACGGCATAATGTAAATGAAGAAATGCTAAAAGATGCCATTCATGAAATAGAAAAACTCAATCCAAAGCCGGGAGGGGCATATGCCGGAAATATAAAGGTCATAGAGCATGTAGTGCCTGACTTTACGATCCGTATTCGGGAAGGAAAACTGGAATTGACACTCAATGCAAGAAATGCTCCCGAATTACATATTTCAAGAGAATATAACAACATGCTTGAGGGGTATAAGGAGTCTAAAGACAAATCCAAACCACAAAAAGAAGCTGTACAATTTATTAAACAAAAATTAGATGCCGCCAAGTGGTTTATCGATGCGATAAAACAACGCCAGCAAACGTTGTATATAACTATGAATGCCATCATGCATTATCAATCGGATTATTTCTTAACAGGTGACGAACGGAAATTGAAACCTATGATCCTTAAAGATATTGCAGATGAAATTGATATGGATGTTTCAACGGTTTCTAGGGTGGCCAACAGTAAATATGTAGATACGCCTTATGGTACAAAGCTCATAAAAGATTTCTTTTCTGAAGCCATGAAGAATGAACAGGGAGAAGACGTTTCCACACGAGAGATAAAAAAAATCTTGGAAATGGTTATTGAAGAAGAAGATAAAAAAAAGCCGTTAACTGATGATAAATTAGCAACTATCCTTAAAGAGAAGGGCTATCCGATAGCTCGCCGGACCATAGCTAAGTACCGGGAACAATTAGATATCCCCGTAGCACGTCTTAGAAAAAAGCTATAATGGAACGATTTTTTAAACTCATTAGTTATATTTTTCATCCATTGTTTTTCCCATTGGCTGGCACCATTGTTTACTATATTATTTCTCCCAAATATCACCCACCATCCATGTTACAATCTGTAATCAGTGCTGTGGTTATATTAACCGTGTTAATCCCCATTATTTTTTTCTTCCTACTGAAAAATATTGGATGGATCAAGTCTATTTATCTGGAAGATATTAATGAACGGAGAGTGCCTTTGTACATCTATATTTTTCTCATATTCATCGTTATAAAACGAGTTGTGCCCCCTGTTTTATCTATAGAGTTATATTATTACTTCATTGGCGTTTTAGGGGCTTTAATAGCATGCCTGTTGCTCGTTTTCTTTAAAATAAAAGCCAGTATGCACATGATGGGCATTGCTGCATTGTTTTTTTTTGTACTAGGCCTTAGCTTTCATTATGAAGTAAATATTACTTTTGGGTTAGCAGTCTTAATGTTCCTGTCAGGAATGATTGCTTCTGCAAGGCTCTTCTTAAAAGCACATACGGGAATAGAGCTGGCATTAGGTTTTTTAATTGGAGGGCTTCCCCAGTTTATAACATTTTCTTATTGGTTATAAGTAGTGAAAGTATCATAATAAATAAAAAATCAACCCTATTTTCAATGTGTTCATTTTTAGTTCCTCTCCCCCTTCGGTAAATATACCTGATTTAAACACATCGTTTAAACCATATGCTGCATAAAAATTCCATGTATTGTACCCGAAACTGAAATATAAATCGTATTGAAATTTTTCTAAATCATCATTTGAAAAAGAAACACGCTCGTCACCTACAAATTTGGCTGAATTAGCAAATATATATGCAAATTTAACCCCTCCATAGATGCGCCAAAACTTATATGTCTCGGAAGTAGAAGTACGTAATCTAAATTCTATAGGGAGCTCTATCAAATGGGTTTCTATCTTATTCCTTTTAAAAGAAATATCATCCGGAATCAATTGATATCTATTCGTTCCTGGTTGCTCAATTGCCCGAAGGTTGTGATAATACGAATTTGTCGCATAGCCAATCCCCACACCAAATCCAATAGTTCTTTTTTTATTTACAGGAAGATCTTTTATGTACCCTATTTGAAGTCCGTAAGGCAAACTGCTCTGAGTTACACCCGAGGGGCGGTTTAATAGAATATTATAGGTAACTCCTACGTAAAACTGATCTTCTAAATACCTGCTATCAGAGCTTTTAGAATCAGTAACCTGAGCCCATCCTGTACTTATAAAAAGTATAAAGTAGCTATATAAAAAAACTTTCATTCCTCGCATCATTATAACAAATATACTTTTAAATTAAAGAGGAAAATCAAAAAAGCTCCAAATTACTTTGAAGCTTTTAATAACATTAAGTTAAAAGAATATGTTATTGTAAATTCTTAAAAGCATCTCCCTTTCGGGTAGTGTAATTGATTTTAAGTGCATTTACTTTTCTTAATTCTTGCTTGATATCAGATATAAGTCCCATGTTTGTATCCTCATCTACCTTTAGTGCAGTAGTCAATAAATTTTGAAGTTCTTGTCTTTTCTTAGAACGTTCTTCTAATATGTACGCTGCTACGTCTGAGACATCTGCAAACTTATCATTCAACTGGATTTTAGCGGCTGTACCATATTTCTGCTGATAGCGTTCACTTGGTTTCCCTGCATAGATATAAATAACTCTGTCTTTTTTATCCAGTTTTTGAATTTGGTCTGCAAAAGGCAATTCATTTTTTACCAAAAGTGAACTGTCTTTCATAACGGTTACCGTCATGAAAAAGAATAGTAACATGAATACGATATCCGGCAATGAGGCGGTTGACACTGGTGGTAAATCTCCGCTCTTTTTCTTCGTGAATTTAGACATAATCGTATAAAATTATTTTAGTTACTTTTTGGTTCTGCCTCGGATAATTTTTGAGGGAACAGTTTTTGTATTCGCTCAATTTTAGGCTTTAACTCTTCTTTTATATCATCCTTAGTCCTAGGGTCATTGTATGATGCATCCATCGCTGTAAAATCAGTGCCATATATTCGTTGTGCTTCTCTATTACGTAACTCATTATATGCTGCCACTAACTCATTTTGTACTGCTATGTATGTTTTATACGATGTTTCCCTGTCATTCTGTAAAGAGATAATTGCCTTTTCAGGGTTATCAGAAGAGTTTGGGTCTTTAGCCCCTCTACAATAGCTACAAGCATCATCTCCTGTACCTCCACCATTATCCAAGAACTCTACTGCTGCTGTACGGAGATCTTTTAATTGCATTAACTGATCCTCAACCAACAACTGATTGTTTTTGTTTACAACAACAGTAAAAATGTTCTTTTGTTTTATTACAACATCTTCTTCTGGCGGTTCCATTGGAGGAAGCTTACGGTCTAGCCCGGCATCCGTCTCAATCGTCGTTGTTACCAGAAAGAAAATAAGGAGCAGGAAAGCAATATCTGCCATAGAACCTGCATTTACTTCCGGTATTGTTCTTCTAGCCATAATATATTATTTCGTTAAAGTTTTCTTTATTCCTGAAACTACCATTGCACCAATAGCTATGAAGGTTAGCACATAAAATGTATATAATCCTGTTCCAACCCATTTTGATGCTGAGGCACTAGTAGTATCTGTTGCTTCTCCATCTGCTAATGCATAACCAATGCCTACTACTATTAGAAACCCTACAACAGCTATCAATGCTTTTTTAAGCTTATCAGGGTGAGAAACAAGGTTTTTTAGTGTAAACAACAATACGACTGCTGCAGTTATAATAACAAGATATTTTGCAATATTTATCATTAAGTCAGAATAAGGGTCTGTAGATCCTAAAAGCAAGAACCATAGAACTATACTTAATGCTCCTATTATTAATACTGCTATTTTTATTCCTCTATACATAATCTTTGTATTTGTCTTAAATTTATTTTTTGTGATCTACTAATAAATCTACCAATGTGATAGACGAATCTTCCATATCATTAACAATACTATCCATCTTCGCAATAATATAGTTATAAAAGATTTGGAGTATAATAGCCACTACAAGACCAAATACCGTTGTCAATAATGCCACTTTAATATCACCTGCAATTAATGATGCATCCAATCCACCTGCAGCACTAATCTTATCAAATGCTTGAATCATACCAATTACTGTACCCATAAACCCAAGCATCGGGGCAATAGCTATAAATAAAGAAAGCCAAGATATATTTTTCTCTAGCTGGCCCATCTGAACACCACCATATGCTACTACTGCTTTTTCTGCAGAATCAATCCCCTCATCAGCTCTATCCAATCCTTGATAGAAAATAGAGGCAACGGGACCCTTCGTATTTCTACATACTTCTTTAGCAGCTTCAACACCTCCTGAAGCTAAAGCTTCTTCTACTTGTTGTGCTAGTTTTTTAGTATTTGTTGTTGCTAAGTTTAAGAATATAATTCTTTCAATAGCAACCGCTAATCCTAAAATCAAACAAAGAAGAACGATTCCCATGAATCCAGCTCCACCTTCTATAAAACGTTCTTTCAATACTTGGTGGAATGATTTACTTTCTTCAGCAGGTTCTTCTTGTAAAATGACTGCAGAAGCATTTTCTGTTGAAGCAACATATTCTGCTGTATTATCAGCAGCTATAGCAATAGCGCTTGCGTTTGCATTTGTTGCGTTAAAGGCCATTAATCCGGCAATCGCCAGAATAGAGAATAATCTTTTCATTTCTTTCAAACTTAAATTTGTTAGTTAATTGGGTTAAAGATAAAAAAATTTTGCAATTATAATTCTTAAAAAAGTTAAACTACAAGCAGAGAGGAAGGGATTCGAACCCTCGATTCCGCGATAACGGAATACACACTTTCCAGGCGTGCGCCTTCGACCACTCGGCCACCTCTCTATAATTAGCAAACAGCTTAACGGACCGGCAAATAACAAAAAAAAAGTTATTTGATAAAATTTATGTGGTTATTTTTAGCTGATTTCTCCTCTAAGGGATGTTTCAAAGATCGTCTTGATTTCTTTTTTATCCACATCTTTGCCTAATAAATACATTAATTTTGCCACTGCAGCTTCTGTAGTAATGTCTTTTCCGCTTATTACTTTCAACTGTTCAAGATGAACACTGGTTTCGTATTGTCCCATAATAACACTTCCTCCAGAGCATTGGGTTACGTTTACAATAATAACCCCTTTACCAATCGCTTTTTTTATAAGGTCGCTGAACCATTCATCTGTTGGGGCATTTCCGGAGCCATAGGTTTCTAAAATAATCCCTTTTAAAGAAGGGGTTTCGATAATGCTTTTTATGCTTTTTTGGCCAATTCCCGGAAATAGCTTGATAATAATAATGTCATTGCATAATTTTTTATGAAATACAGGTTTTCTTTCTTCCGAAGGTCGAAATAAGTATTCATCATTGATGTTCAAATGAACACCACTCTCTGCCAAGGGCGGATAGTTTAAAGAAGCAAAAGCTTCAAAGTGTTCAGCATTAATTTTTGTAGTGCGGTTTGCTCTATATAATTTGTATTCAAAATAAAGGCAAACTTCTGTGATTTTAGGTTGGTTATTTTCTTTTAAGGATGCTATTTGAATAGCAGTAATAAGGTTCTCTTTTGCATCGGTACGCAGATCACCAATAGGCAATTGCGATCCTGTAAAAATTACCGGTTTGTTTAAGTTTTCTAACATAAAACTTGCCGCAGATGCCGTATAGCTCATGGTATCGCTACCATGTAACACCACAAAACCATCAAAATTATCGTAATTCTCTTCTATTATTTCTATTATTTGAACCCAATAATCAGGGTTCATATTGGAAGAATCTATTGGAACATCAAATGAAATGGTTTGTACTTTACAGTCCAAATGTGATAGTTCTGGTATCCGTTCTGATAGTTTTTCAAAATCAAAAGCCCTGAGTACCCCAGTCTTATAATCTTTTATCATTCCGATAGTACCCCCAGTGTAAATAAGAAGTATGTTGGATTTTTTATTCAACTAGTTTTTATTTTATTTATTACAGGGTTCGCATACATCCTTAAAAAATTTTCTAAGGCTACTCTGTTTCCTTCTTCTACTCGTCTTTCTAACCTTCTCTCAAATTGGCGTTTTTCTTTTTTTGAGTATTCTTCTTCGAACTGATTTTTGTTATGCAACAAATCATAGGCAATGTAATTTGAAGCCCATAATTTATAATTTTTATGAATGTGGCCATCTATTAATTCTGCTAATAGCTGAAATTGCTTGTTAGATGGTTCTTTGCTGTTTTTTATACCCTCTAATTCTTTGTTGAGTACTTCTCCCACTGCAATATGGATACGTTTTTTTTGCCCTAACGCACCTTTTAATATAGAATCAAAATCTTCGTTGTTTGTTTTAATATACTCTATATCATAATGACGGGCCATTAGCTCCGGCATTTTCAAAATATCAGTAGGGTCAAATTCATATGATATGGAGACGGGCACTATTTTTAATTTTTTAAAATAGTCCATTACATATTTCTCATTATTGGCCAATCCCAGCATTTTTAAAACTCCTTGCTGAGTGCGGTCATTCCCATCTTTTGTACGCCCTTCTCTTTGTGCTATCCATACCGATCTTTTTTCGTTCAGTAATAAGTCTTGTATGTATTGAGAAGCTTCTCTTGAAGCTTTAAGCATCTCTCTTGGGGGTAGGTCTCTAAGTATTAAAAAGTTTCTATTCAATTTTGATAACTCTAAGAGAAATGGTTTTTTTACTAAGTTGTCTCCGATTGCGGAAGCTGTCATCACTAAATTATGCTCAAACAAAGCTACATTGAGTATAGAGGTGTCTAAAATAATATCCCTATGATTGGATACAAATAAATAAGAGGTGTTGGGTTTTAACTTTTCAAACCCACTTACAGTAAGTCCTTCTGAGCTTCTATGTAACACATTTTTAACAGCAAAATAGATGACCTTTGTTTGAAAATCCCTTATAGAGCGACAGCTGTCCAAAATATTTACTATTTCTCCGTATTCTCTCCCGGGAAATGTAAAGTAAAGCAATGCTTTTATCATTGGGTGCTCCCTGAGCTCCTTTAATGCAGTATTGACTTCGGTATCTAAATATGGGCGTATGTGGCTATTTTGTGTCAAAAAGCTCTATTTTTTATATGACAAATGAACAAAATATAATCGGATTTATATGTTCAAACTGTATTAAACTCCAAAAACAGTTTTTGAGTTTTGCGTTGTTTTTTTAGCTATTTCTTCGGGCGTTGTTTGATAAATGTCACTTAATTTATCCAACACATTTATAATATATGTACTTTCATTGCGCTTTCCACGATATGGGACAGGTGACAGATATGGGGCATCGGTTTCTAAAACTATATGTTCAAGTGATATTTGATGTAAAAATTGGTCAATCTTTCCGTTCTTAAATGTGACTACTCCTCCTATTCCCAATTTCATATTATAGGATATCGCGCGCGCCGCTTGTTCTTTGGTTCCTGTAAAGCAATGAAAGATCCCGAAAAGATCATCCCCTTTTTCTTGTTCCAGAACCTCAAATATCTCCTCAAAAGATTTCCTGCAATGAATAACAATAGGAAGGTGGTGTTTTTTTGCAAGCTGTATTTGGTATTGAAATGCCTCTTGTTGTTGTTTTAAATACGTTTTATCCCAATAAAGGTCAATCCCTATTTCTCCTACAGCATAGAATTTTCTTTTAGAAAGCATTTCTTCTACATGACTTAATTCTTCCTTATAATTTTCTTTTACGTGGGTAGGGTGCAATCCCATCATTAAAAATATATTATCAGGATATGCGGTTTTGAGCGCTAGCATGGCCTCCGTATATGTTGAATCTATAGCCGGAACAAAAAAGCGCTTTACACCAACATCCATTGCACGGTGGATCATTTCATCTCTGTCTTCATCAAACATTTCACTATATAAATGCGTGTGGGTATCGGTTATAATCATTAAGCAAAATTAATAGTTTCGGTTGATTATCTTTGTAAAAACTTATTTAATGGCTTCTCTTAAACGTTTCTTAAAGGAAAAAGGATATGTAAAGATCCCCTTAACACTCACCCATACTGGGCATTTTGAGGTTACCGCTGTTATTAATGGTGTAGAAGGGCATTTTATTTTAGATACCGGTGCTTCCAATACCTGTGTTGATTTTAATAGTATTAGCCATTTTAAGTTAGCTCCTGAGACTACTGAAATAAAAGCCTCTGGTGCGGGAGCCAGAGAGATGGATACGCAAATTGCTAAAAAAAACCGACTGAAACTGGGGAAATGGCAAAAGAAGAAAGTAGCCATCGTTCTTTTTAATATGACTCACATTAATGAAGCTTTAAAAGATCATGATGCCGTACCAATAGATGGAATTATTGGTGCTGATATCCTAAAAAAGGGGAAAGCCGTCATTGATTATGACAAAAAGTATCTTTATATAAAATAAAAAAATCCGTCTATATTTTATAACTCCAATGCCTTTTTAGGATCATTGTCCATCAACAGTTCTACAGGGTTTTCCAAGGCTTCTTTTACGGCTACCAGAAACCCTACAGATTCCCGGCCATCAATAATTCTATGGTCATATGACAATGCTACATACATTATAGGGCGGATTTCTACTTTGCCATCTACTGCCACAGGCCTTTCTACAATATTGTGCATCCCTAAGATCCCACTTTGGGGAGGGTTGATGATAGGCGTGGAGAGCATAGAACCAAATACACCTCCATTAGAAATGGTAAAGGTTCCGCCTGTCATTTCATCCACCGTTATTTGCCCGTCACGAGCACGAATGGCTAAATGTTTAATTTCTTCTTCGACTCCTCTAAAACTTAAATTTTCCGCGTTTCTTACTACCGGAACCATCAATCCTTTCGGCCCGGAAACTGCTACCGATATGTCACAAAAATCATAGGTAATCTTGTAATCACCATCAATCATAGAGTTTACGTCGGGAAATAACTGTAGTGCTCTCACTACTGCTTTGGTAAAGAAGCTCATAAAGCCAAGGCTTACACCATGTTTTTCTTTAAAAGTTTCTTTGTATTCATTTCGCAATGTATAGATGGGACTCATATCCACTTCGTTGAACGTGGTCAGCATCGCCGTTTCATTTTTAGCTGCTACTAAACGTTCTGCTACTTTTCTTCGGAGCATGGATAACTTCTTACGTTCAGAAGTACGTTTTCCGCCTCCAGGTGTTCCCATTGAGGGAACTGCTTTTACGGCATCTTCTTTGGTAACTCGTCCGTCTTTACCAGTACCTTTTATATCACTTGCGGAGATGCCCTTTTCTGCTAATATTTTTCTTGCTGCCGGACTCGCCGTTCCTGTAGCATAGGTTTTGGCTTCTTCTGAAGGGGCTGCCGCTGTTTTAGGGGCTTCTTTTTTTGCTTCTGGTTCTTTGTTTGCTGCTGTGCTTTCTTCTTTGGCTTTATCGGTTTCTGCCGGTTTTTCTGCTGAAGTATCTATCAAGCATACAACCTCCCCCACAGCTACTGCATCTCCTTCTTCGGCTTTTAAGGTGATAACACCACTTGCTTCCGCCGGAAGTTCTAAAGTAGCCTTATCTGAATCCACTTCTGCAATGGCTTGGTCTTTCTCCACATAATCCCCATCTTGCACTAACCACTGTGCTATTTCTACTTCGGTAATGGATTCTCCCGGCGAGGGGACTTTCATTTCTAAAACCATGATTTATAATTTTAAATTATGTTTTATGTTGTTATTTTCTGTTTTTCTGTTTGATCGTACATGTTATCTTTTTGTGCATCAAACACGTATTCTATCACTTCCGTTTGTCGTTTTTTATCTCTTGTAGCACTTCCCGCTGCAGGCGATGCATAAAATCTTCTGGATGCAACCCGTAATTTTCGGGCTTCTTCAAAATGCATCATAATATGGCCCCATGCCCCCATGTTTCTGGGTTCTTCTTGGGCCCATACAAAATCGTCTGCATTCTTGTACTTTGCCATTATTTCTTTCATTTGTTTGCAAGGCAAAGGGAATAATTGTTCTACTCTCACTAAGGCGATATCTTTTCTTCCTTTTTCTTCTCTTGCAGCTAATAAATCATAGTAAAACTTTCCAGTACAGAAAACAACTGTTTTTACCTCATTCGGTTTTACCTCGTTATCGTCAATAACCATCTGAAAGGTTCCATTGATCAATTCATCTACAGTGGAAACTGCTTTGGGGTGACGTAGCAAGCTTTTGGGCGTAAAAGCAATTAAAGGTTTTCTATAATTAGCTTTCATCTGTCTTCTCAGCAGGTGATAAAAATTCGCAGGGGTTGTGCAGTCAGCTACATACATATTGTCTTTTGCACAAAGCTGTAGGTACCGTTCCATACGTGCCGATGAGTGCTCCGCCCCTTGCCCTTCATAACCATGAGGGAGTAACATTACCAGTCCATTTTGTAATTTCCATTTATCTTCTGCTGAAGAGATGTATTGATCTATCATTATTTGGGCACCATTGCTGAAATCGCCAAATTGTGCCTCCCAAATGGTCAGTGTTTTTGGGCTTGCCATGGCATAACCATAATCAAACCCTACTACGCCATACTCAGAAAGTAAGGAATTATATATGTAAAACTTTCCTTGGTCACCTCCTAGTTGATTAAGGAGCACTACTTCTTCTTCACTATCTTCTACTTTTAATACGGCATGCCTGTGAGAGAACGTCCCCCGTTCTACATCTTGCCCACTCATACGGACATCAAAGCCTTCGCTCAAAAGCGTTCCATAGGCCAATAATTCTCCCATTGCCCAATCAAGCCGATCTTTTTCAAAAAACATCGCATGCCGTTCTTTAATAAGCCGTTCTATTTTTCGAAGAAATTTTTTATCCTCCGGCAATTGGGTAATTGTTTCCGCTATTTTACCTAATTTATTTTTATCAAATGTAGTGTCTGTTCCTTGCAACATTGCTCTTCCTTTCACCACCTCATAGCCTTTCCATTCATCTTGCATGAAAGGTGTAATGATTGTTTTTTCTTCTTTTCGGGAATCTTCCAGCTTTTCTTCTAGTGATTCTTTGTAAGCTGCTTCTAATTTGCTTACATAGTTTTCATCGATGATTCCTTCTGAGATTAATTTCTCTGCATAAATATCCCTAGGATTTTTCTGTTTTGCGATAGCTTTGTATAGCTTGGGTTGTGTAAAACGAGGTTCATCTCCTTCATTATGTCCGTATTTTCGATAGCCCAATAGGTCAATAAAAACATCCCGTTTAAAGGTCATCCTGAAATCTAATGCAAATAAAGAAGCATGTACTACCGCTTCTGCGTCATCAGCATTGACATGTAGTACGGGTGAAAGTGTTACTTTCCCTACATCGGTACAATAGGTAGATGAACGTCCGTCAAGGTAATTGGTAGTAAACCCTATTTGGTTATTCACAACAACATGAATGGTTCCATTTGTTTTATAGCCATCCAATTTGGCCATCTGGACTACTTCATATATAATGCCCTGTCCTGCAATGGCTGCATCCCCATGAACTACAATTGGGAGGACTTTAGAAAAATCGTCTTCGTAATACTTGTCCTGTTTTGCGCGGGTAATACCTTCCACTACTGCTCCTACTGTTTCTAAGTGTGATGGGTTGGGAGCTATGTTCATGTTTATTTTTTTTCCTCCATTGGTTATGCGTTCGCTCGTCCATCCAAGGTGGTATTTAACATCGCCATCAAAAACAGCTTGTTCATAATCTTTTCCTTCAAACTCGCTAAAAATATCTTTTGCCGATTTTCCAAAAATATTGGTAAGGACGCTCAACCTTCCTCTATGTGCCATTCCCATTACAAACTGCTTTACTCCCATATCTGCAGCTTTTTCAATAACAGTATCAAGCGCGGGTATTAGTGATTCTCCACCTTCCAGAGAGAACCGCTTCTGACCTACATATTTTGTGTGTAAAAAGCTTTCAAAAGCAACTGCTTCGTTAAGCTTTTTTAGAATATGTTTCTTTTGTTCAGGAGTAAAATCAGGGTGATTGTCATTGATGTTAAGCCTTTCCTGTATCCACTGAATCTCTTCTGGTTTACGGATGTACATGTATTCCACACCAATCGCATCACAATAAATACGTTCTAAATGTTCTATAATGTTTTTTAATGTAGAAGGGCCAATCCCTATAATTTCCCCTGCACTAAAAACTGTATCTAAATCAGCATCTGATAACCCAAAATTATTAATGGCCAACGTAGGGCTGTATTTTCTTCGTTCTCTTACCGGATTGGTCTTTGTGAATAGATGTCCTCTACTTCGATACCCGTCTATAAGCCTTACTACCTGAAATTCTTTTTGAACATTTTCAGGCATCTCCACTTTTTCTCCAGTGCTTTTGATAGTCACTGTAGTTATACCGTTCTCCTGAAGCGTTCCGCCCTCCATCCCAAAATCAAAACCTTGGAAAAAAGCCCTCCAACTTGGTTCTACACTATCTGGGTTTTGTAAATATTGGTCGTATAAATCGGCAAAAAAGCCTGTATGAGCAGCATTTAAAAAGGAATACCTATCCATATGTTATTTTCAAGAATACCTTTGTGGCAAAGTTTAGTCAAAAATACAACTTTTGGTATACATAGGTTTATATTTTGTAGTGTAATTAATAAGATTTTAACGGTTAAAAATTTCTCAATAACTTAAAAAGGTCTCTCCTTTGCTAACTTTCTCAGCAAAATGCCCAATGCTGTTGTTTTTTAACTCATCATATAACTGCTTTTTATATGGTTGAATCTTATGGTGCACAGGGCATGGCCGTTCACTATTACACTCTTTCAAGCCCAATATACATTCATCAAATTTTGACAAGCCGTCTATCTGCTCAACAATAGAAATCATTTTCATTTCTTTATTATTATCAGTTAAATAGAACCCCCCATTGGGGCCTTTTATAGAAGATATAATCCCTTTTTTTACCAAATCCTGTAATAGCTTGGCCAAAAAAGCTGCCGGAACATCTATGGCTTTTGCAATCTTTTTTGCACCTACTTTACGACTCTCACCTGAATTTACAGCCAAATATATAACTGCATTAATAGCATATTTACAAGGGTTTGAAAACATCTGTCTGTTTATTTCTATTCTTGATTAGGTTAATTAAAGATAAAAAGACTTTTTTATCTTTAATTATGATTTTTATCATACTTTTACCAATCACATCCATTTACTTTTATGGTATAAATATAAAGCACATAATATGAAATTAACAATCAAAATCTTCTCTTTTCTGTTCATTCTTCTAATGATGGCTTGCGGAGGAAAAGAAAAAAAGAAAGAAGGGTTCTCTTATGAAAGAAAAAAAACAGAAAGTACGCAGCAGACAACCACTCCAGCTGCAAACAAAAGTAATACATCTGCCATTAATCTTACAAACAAAGGTGTTGGTCCCATTACATCTATCACTCTATCTCCTGAAATAGACGAAGGGTTGGCTGCGAAAGGACAGGAAACATTCAAAGCTATGTGTACTGCTTGTCATAAAGTTGGCAAAAAATTCATTGGTCCCGCACCTAATGGAATTATGGAAAGGCGTTCTCCTGAATGGGTTATGAATATGATCCTAAATCCTGAAGGGATGGTAAAAGAAGACCCTATCGCCAAAAATCTTCTTATGGAGTATAACGGAGCTCCTATGGCTAACCAGAATTTAACCGAAGAACAGGCACGGGCCGTTCTGGAATATTTTAGAACATTAAAATAACTATCATTATGAAAATTACTATTAAAATATTGATGAGTTTTATTTTTCTTTTCTCAATAATGAGTTGTAAAAATGAAACTGGCGTAAAAACCATTACTTCATCAAATGAAGAAACTAAAGAGGTTGCTAAACAAGGGCAGGCTTTTATTAAAGATGATGAATCCAAACCCAATGTTTTGAACATTGCAATAGGGTCAAAAGACCACACAACCCTGGTTGCTGCAGTACAGGCTGCAGAATTGGAAAACGCATTAGTAAATGCCGGGCCCTTAATGGTCTTTGCACCTACAAATGCCGCTTTTGATGCACTGCCCCCAGGTACTGTTGAAGACCTTTTAAAATCAGAAAACAAAGGTGCTTTGGCAAATATCCTAAAGTATCACGTAACCCCGGGGAACTATAGTAAAGATTTCTTGAAGAAATTTAAAAAATTAGGACAGGCCAATAATCAAGATGTTCCCGTAGAGGTTAAGGGTGGCGATGTTTATGTAGGGGGTGCCAAAATTATTGCAAGTGTCCCTGCCGGAAATGGTATTGTCCATGTGGTAGACAAAGTAATGCTTCCTCCAAGTAATTAATCATAATAATTTCAAAACTAAAATTACAATCATGAAAAAAATAATTAAACTATATCTCCCTTTTTTAACTTTGGCAATTATCTTTAGTAGTTGCAATACCGATAAAAATAGTAAAAATGGAGCACTATCTACAAATGCCGCAGAGAGGGTATATGTAGCCCCGGGCGAGCTAGATGAATTTTATGCCTTCATTTCCGGAGGGTTTAGCGGGCAATTGGCTGTGTATGGACTTCCATCAGGAAGATTGTTCAAAGTAATCCCTGTTTTCTCTCAAGATGCCGAAAAGGCTTATGGCTATAGTGAAGAAACCAAGCCTATGCTAAATACCTCTCACGGTTTTATTCCATGGGATGATGCCCACCACCCAGATATTTCCCAAACCGCAGGTGAGCTAGATGGCAGATGGGTATTTATTAATGGTAACAATACCCCTAGAATTGCCAAAATAGACCTTACTACCTTTGAAACGACTGAGATTATTGAAATTCCAAACACCGCAGGGAACCATAGTTCATCTTATGTTACAGAAAATACTGAATATGTAGTTGCGGGTACCCGATTTAGTATCCCTGTACCTCAAAAAGATATGCCTATTAAGGATTATAAAGGGAATTTTAAAGGTGCATTATCTTTTATAAAAGTGGATCCTGAAGATGGCGGAATGGAAATAGCTTTTCAAATACTTGTACCAGGATTTGATTATGACAAGGCTCACCCAGGAAGGGGCGATTCTCATGGATGGTTTTTCTTCACCACCTATAATAGTGAAGAAGCCAGTACTTTACTGGAAGTAAACGCTTCTCAAAATGACAAAGATTTTATTGCCGCCGTTAACTGGAAAAAAGCAGAAGAATATGTAAAAGCCGGTAAAGGAAAGAAAATGGCAGCTAATTATGCACATAACGTATATGACGAGTCTACACAAACGGCTACTTCAACTATGAAAAAAGAAGTGTTGGTCCTCGACGCTTCTGAACTGCCCGGATTAGTATATTTTCTACCAACACCTAAATCTCCCCATGGTTGTGATGTGGATCCTACCGGGGAATATATTGTGGCTAGTGGCAAATTATCTGCAAATGTTACCGTTCATTCATATTCAAAAATGATAGATGCTATCGAAAACAATAAAACAGCCGGTGATGCCTACGGGATCCCTATCTTAAATTTTGATGATGTCCTTGCAGGGGTTGTTGAACAACCTGGATTAGGGCCTTTACACACCGAATTCGACGCAGAAGGAAATGCATACACCACGTTCTTTATTTCTTCTGAAGTTGTAAAATGGAAACTGGGGACTTGGGAAGTGATCGATAGAAAACCAACCTACTATTCGGTAGGACACTTAATGATCCCAGGAGGAAACTCAAGAAAACCTTTTGGAAAATATTTGGTAGCCATGAACAAGATAACCAAAGACCGTTATTTACCAACAGGTCCTGAAGTAACCCAATCTGCCCAACTATATGACATTACAGGTGAAAAGATGGAGCTTTTACTCGATTTTCCAACAGTTGGAGAACCTCATTATGCAGCAGGGATTGCCGCAGATATTGTAATGAAAAATTCCAAAAAGATATATAAATTAGAGGATAATAATCATAAATATGCTGCCAAATCAGATGCTGATACTAAAGTAGTACGTAATGGTAAGGAGGTACACATTTATATGACCACTATTCGTAGCCACTTTAGCCCGGATAATATTGAAGGGATAAAAGTTGGTGATAAGGTTTATTTCCATGTTACTAATCTGGAACAGGATTATGACGTTCCGCACGGGATAAGTATGATTGGCGCAAATACTTCAGAGTTATTGATTATGCCCGGGCAGACCGAAACATTCATCTGGGAACCGAAGCAGGTGGGCGTATGGCCATTCTATTGTACTGATTTCTGTTCTGCCCTTCACCAAGAAATGCAAGGGTATGTAAGAGTATCTCCGGCAAATTCCAATATTGAATTATCTTGGTCTTTAGGAGAAGATTAAGAAATTTCTAAATTAAGAAATGAAATTCATTTTTCTTTCAAAAAAGCGGGCAGTGCATATACCCTTCCCGCTTTTTAAATCATAAAAACATTCTGATGAAAAAAACCAAATCAATGATGGTCATAGGATCATTTTTACTGCTTGCACTGTTTGTTTTCCCACTTTGGAACATCACACTGGAAGCTCCTCAATATCCCATCCCTCTTGGAATGGACATCCATATCACTAAAATTGTAGATACGCATCCACATGATGTTCAAAATATTAATTTAATGAACCACTATGTAGGTATGAAAGAGATTCCAGTCTACATGCCTGAGTTTACCGTGTTTCCAATAGTCATTGGGGTTATGGTCCTATTAGGCCTTTTTATTGGCTATAAAGCCCATTACAAATGGTATTTAGTGTGGTTTGTTATTATGCTTCTCTTAGGGGTTGCCGGAATGTATGACTTTTATTTATGGGAGTATGATTATGGGCATACATTAAGTCCTAAAGCAATCATTAAGTTCACCAATGCTGACGGAACTATGCTAGCTTATCAACCTCCATTGTTTGGAACAAAAAAAATACTGAATTTTACCGCCCATTCCTATCCAAGGCTAGGTGCCTATTTCATGTTTATTGGAATGTTGCTAACTTTATCTGCATACATCATAGCGCGGAAAGAAGGGCAAAAAGTAGGGTAATGAAAAAGACACTCATTTTATTACTATTGATATACTCATTATGTGCCTGCAGTATTCAACCTAAAGAGATTGAATATGGCACAGATTCTTGTCATTATTGTGAAATGACCATTGTAGATAAATTACATGCTGCTGAAATAGTGACCAACAAAGGGAAAGTGTTCAAATTTGATGCTACTGAATGTATGATCAACCATTTCCATGAAACAAGTGATACCCCTGTTGCTTTATTTTTATCCACTAATTATACCCAGCCGGGTGAGTTGATGGATGCAACAAAGGCTACTTTTTTAATAAGTGAGGCCGTCCCAAGCCCTATGGGTGAAAACCTTTCGGCTTTTAAGGACGAGAAAGATGTTCTAAAATTAAAAAAAGACAAAGGAGGCATTGTGCTCTCATGGGAGGAACTTTTAAACCGTTTTGAACGTAAATAATTATGTATCAAATACAAAATATTATCAATGAGACTGACTACAACGGTGTTAGCGTAAGAAAAACTATGGAAGCCAATGCCAGTGAGGTGTTATTGATTTGTATAGAAAAAGGGGCTGCTTTTAAAAAACATACTTCCCCCAACAATGCACAATTAATCGTTTTGGAAGGCCAAATCAGTTTTCACATCAATGAAGAAACATATCTAATTAAAAAACATCAAACATTCGGCTTTCCAAAAAACACAGAACATTGGGTCAATGCTATTGAAAACTCAAAATTTCTAATTATTAGGTAATCGTATAAATGAAAAGAACAATTGTAGTTTTTCTTAGTCTCTTTTCTGTTATTATTGCACAATCTGCAACAATTACCGTTTGCCCATCCTGTAAATTCCAGTCTGTTAAAAATGCCATTGCCATTGCAAAGGCAAATGATACCATCCTTATTAAAAAAGGGACTTATAAGGAATTCAACATCGTTATTGACAAACCCCTGACCATTATAGGGGAAGATTATCCCGTAATTAATGGGGAACAAAAAGGGAAGATCATCACCATTATATCCAATAACGTTACCCTTGACGGTCTTTTTATTATCAATGTTGGAAAAAGTTATACAGAAGATCTTGCCGCTGTAAGGGTTATAAAGAGTGAAAACTTTGTTATTAAAAACTTAGTGCTCGAAAAACTGTTCTTCGGGATTTACCTCGAAAAATCTAATAACGGAAAAGTGTACCACAATAAAATAATAGGCGATGCCGAAGAAGAATATAACTCTGGAAACGGCATACAACTTTGGTACAGTAAAAATGTGGAGGTTGACCAAAATATTATCTCAGGAACCAGAGATGGTATTTACCTGGAGTTTGCAGATAACTGCACTATCAATAATAACATAAGTACTAACAATATCCGTTATGGCCTGCATTTTATGTTTTCCAATAATAATCTATACAGAAGCAATACTTTTGAAAAAAATGGTGCCGGAGTGGCTGTAATGTTCTCTAAAAAAATAAAGATGCTAGATAACATCTTTAAAGAAAACTGGGGTTCTGCATCGTATGGACTCTTACTAAAGGAAATTAATGATGCTGAAATCCTGAACAATACATTCGAAGAAAATACTATTGGCATCAACATAGAAGGCTCTAACAGGATCAATTATAAAAATAATGACTTCATCAACAATGGTTGGGCTGTCAAAGTTCGCGGTGCCTGTTATACCAACGCTTTTATAAATAACAATTTTTTGTACAATTCTTTTGACGTGTCTTACAATAGCAAATTAAATGATAATGTATTTGATAATAACTATTGGAGTGGTTACACAGGATACGACATAGACAAAAATGATATAGGGGACGTTCCCTATAGGCCTGTAAAGCTATTTTCATATGTAGTAAATCGAACTCCTGAAGCTATTATCTTAATGCGAAGCTTGTTCATAGACATTATTGATTTCTCCGAAAAAGTGTCGCCTGTTTTTACCCCTGATAATTTAATCGATAACCATCCTTCAATGAAAAGAATAAAATGATAAACATCCACAACCTGCATAAAAAATTCGGTAAAAACAATGTATTGAGCGGTGTAGATCTTGAGATCAAAAAAGCCGGGGTTTTTACGGTACTGGGGCCAAACGGTTCCGGAAAAACAACATTGATCAAAAGCATCCTGGGAATGGTCATCCCCAATAAAGGCACCATTAAAATACTGGATGAAACCACAAAGAACAGTTGGGCATACCGCCAAAAAATAGATTACCTGCCACAAATTGCCAATTTTCCCAATAACCTGAAGGTAAATGAACTGATTATGATGATTAAAGACCTAAGGGGAAAAGACAGTCAGGATGCACACCTTATTGATGTTTTTAAGTTAACGCCTTTTTTAGATAAAAAATTGGGCAACCTTTCTGGGGGTACCAAGCAAAAAGTGAATATTGTACTTGCTTTTATGTTTGACAGCCCTTTGATTATCCTTGACGAACCCACCTCGGGACTGGACCCTATTTCATTGATCCACTTAAAAGAACTCATCCAACAACAGAAAGAAAAAGGAAAAACTATCCTTATTACCTCTCACATCATGAGTTTTGTAGAAGAAGTCTCCGATGAGATTGTGTTCCTGCTCGAAGGGAAAATCTATTTTAAAGGCACTGTCGCTGCGTTAAAAACCAAAACAGGGGAACCCGATTTTGAACATGCCATTGCTTCCATTTTAACCAATTCTCATGCTTAAAATATTAAAATATAGTTTTTTCGACTTGATGCGCAGCCGCTGGAGTTATGTGTACTTCCTGTTTTATCTTTTACTGGGCGTAGTGCTCCTGTTCCTAAATAACGACCTCTCCAAAGCCGTTATAACGTTAATGAATGTCATCATCATTTTAGTTCCATTAATAGGGACGATTTTTGGAGTGATGTACTACTACAATTCACGGGAATTTACCGAGCTGCTGCTTGCTCAACCGATAAGGCGTTCCTCTATATTTTTAGGGCAGTACCTAGGTGTTTCCCTATCACTGTCCATGAGCCTTGTATTGGGACTTGGGCTTCCTTTTATATTTTATGGGATTTTTAAATCTGAGGCCATTTGGGATTTTTCACTACTGCTCATTACAGGTGTTTTTTTGACCCTTATCTTCACTTCTTTGGCATTTAATATTGCCTTGTCCAATGAAAATAAGATAAAAGGATTTGGGTATGCCATCCTGCTATGGTTATTTATGGCTGTTATCTATGATGGGGTTTTCCTCATCTCTTTGATCATTTTTGAAGACTATCCACTTGATAAACTATCGCTCGTGGGGACCATGTTCAACCCTATTGACCTGTCGCGCACATTGATTCTCCTTAAACTGGATATTTCTGCGCTTTTGGGGTATACAGGGGCTATTTTTCAGAAATTCTTTGGAACGGGCACCGGTATGTTTATTTCCATGACTGCCCTCATGATATGGGTACTGCTCCCTATATGGCGCATTGTTCACAAAGCCCGGAAAAAAGATTTTTAATTAGGGGGTAAAAAATTATTCAATATTTATTCCGATACCATACCTTTTGCCATTCCCGTTTCAAAATAAGGAAAGTGACCTGTTCGGAAAGTACTGCCATATCATCTCCGCTAAGCCCTTTTACTTGTTTTTCAGGGACGTCAATGATATAAAGCAGGTTGAGATAATCGGCAAACCGCTCTTGGATAAGACGGTAAATAGTTTCATGGAGTTGTACTTTCAATGTTTCCGGTGAAATATCCGTTTCAAAATCAACCGGGATATTCGCATAATTAAAATCCTTATTGAGTTGCAATAGCAGCTTACTGTATAATTCCAGCTTATTAGCCTCCTGCAATAAAGTATAACTATCCGGAAAATTAGTGTTCATTATGATGTTTAAAATTTGGGAAGCTAAGGTTTTTTGAATCTAGATTTCTCACCCCTGCTGCTCGCAAGGGGTTCGAATTGTAAATTTTTTTTCCGAATGCTCTATAATATCTTCTCAATTCTAAAATCTAACTACTCACTTTTATACACCTTTCCATCCTTCATTACAAATACTACTTCCTCCAATGTTTTGACATTGTCAACAGGGTTTTCTTTCACCGCTACAATATCCGCCAAAAAGCCTTCTTTTAACTGTCCCAGCTCATTGGCCATCCCGAGGAGTTTTGCGTTGGTTATCGTAGCCGATTGAATAGCTTCCATGGCCGGCATGCCAGCCTCTACCATATACCCAAATTCTTTCCCGTTAAGGCCGTGTGGAAACACGCCTGCATCAGTACCGAAAGCTATTGGCACACCTTTTTTATATGCTCTGGCAAATGTCCCTTGAATCTGTGGCCCTACTTCCCGGGCTTTAGGGACTATAATGGCCGGATAATAATCTTTTATCTCGGCTTTCTCGGCTACTTGCTTTCCTGCCGTAATAGTAGGCACTAAGTATGCATTGTACTTTTTCATGAGCTCCATGGTTTCATCGCTCATAAAAGTTCCATGTTCTATCGTTTTTATCCCTCCTATTACTGCGCGCTTCATCCCTTCATCACCATGGGCATGTGCGGCAGTTAGCATTCCATAATCATTGGCTGTCTCAACAATTGCTTTTATCTCTTCTAAGGTAAATTGTGGGTTCTGGCCATTTTTTGCTACACTTAAAACACCTCCGGTAGCCGTAATTTTAATGACATCTGCTCCATTTTTATACCGTTGCCTTACTGCTTTTCTAGCCTCTTCCGGTGAATTTATAACCCCCTCTTTAGGCCCGGGGTTACCTATCAATTCTTTTTTACTGCCATTAGTAGGGTCTGCATGTCCTCCAGTAGTAGCTATAGATTTTCCCGCACTATATATCCTCGGACCTTTTATCATCCCTTTATTGATAGCATCGCGCAATGATGTATTAACACCTGTTCCTCCCAAATCCCGTACCGCTGTAAAACCTGCCATTAAAGTCCGTTTTGCATATACTGTTGATTGAAATGCTACATCTGCATCATTTTCTGTATATCTCGTTAAATATTGTTTTGGGGTTATCTCCATTTCCATATGAACATGCATATCTATAAGTCCCGGAAGTACCGTTTTGTCTTTAAGATCAATCGTTATATCGTTAGGGTTTTCAGAGGCTACATAGCCGTTCAAAATACTTTTGATCTTGTTCCCTGAAACCACAATGGTTTTCTCTGTAAGGGTTTTTCCTTTTTCGGTATCAATAATTTTACCACAGTGCAGATAGGTCTCTTGTGCGCTTAGGTTTATCCCCACTAAAAATAGGATGATAATGGTTAATACACTTTTCATAAGTTTAAAATTATAGTTAAATTATTAAAATCAGATTTCTCTCCCGATAATTATCGGGACGCTACACTCCTTTAAAATGACAATATGTTTATTTTCTAATTTTCTGTTCCCATCTCCATGCAGACCTCATCGCATCATCCAATGTAAGTATTGCTTTCCAGCCTAATTCTTCATTGGCTTTGGTGATATCTGCATATGCAGCCACAACATCTCCTGGTCTTCGACCTACAATCTTATAATTCAGTTTTTTACCGGAAACCCTTTCAAAGCTCCGGATCACTTCCAAAACGGAACTTCCTCTTCCAGTCCCTAAATTAAAAACTTCATAGTTTTCTTTATGCTTTTTTTTCAGCAACCGTTCTAATGCTACCACATGTGCCTGTGCCACATCCATTACATGGATATAATCGCGGATGCAGGTGCCATCTTCTGTAGGATAATCATCTCCAAAAACTGATAGTTGTTCCCTAAGCCCAATAGCCGTTTGTGTAATAAATGGCACCAAGTTTTGAGGGATCCCTATGGGCAACTCCCCAATCTCAATACTTTCATGTGCCCCTACAGGGTTGAAATAGCGGAGCGAGATAGCATTAAATTTTTTATTGACCTTTGCTACATCCCGAATAATTTCCTCTCCTATTTGTTTGGTATTCCCATAGGGTGACTCTGCAGGTTTCACAGGGGCATCTTCCGTAATGGGCAACGTATCTGCCTGGCCATACACCGTGCAGGAAGAGCTAAAGATAAAATTAGCAGCTTCTTTTTTGCTTAATTCCTGTAATAAGTACACCAATGTGTTCAGGTTGTTCTCATAATACAAAAGTGGGTTCTCTACGCTTTCTCCAACTGCTTTGGAGGCTGCAAAGTGAACAACCCCTTCAATATCTGCATGTTTCTGAAAAAATTCTTGTACTTTTTGCTGGTTCCGCAGATCAAATTTCTCGAAAAAGGGTGCTTTTTGAGTGATCCTCGTAATCCCTTCCAAAACATCCATCGATGAATTGGAGAGGTTATCGACAATCACTACTTCATACCCTTCATTTTGAAGGGCCACTACTGTATGTGAGCCAATAAAACCAAGACCTCCTGTAACGAGTATTTTCATTTAATTATAACTTTTCTATAGAATAAAACCTTTATAATGAGTCATTTCGAACCCGATGGATATCGGCAGAGAAATCTTTATCAATAATTAGCGTCATTAAAATTAGATTTCTCAGTTTTTACACTCCTTCGAAATGACAATGTCACACTTATCATTCTAATGCTAACCATTTACAAATTCTATCACCTTTAAAGTAATATAGGATATTTGCTCATCATCAAGCTCTGTGTGCATGGGAAGCGAAATAACTTCCTTTACCAACTGGTTAGTCACTGGAAAATCTGCTTCCTTATACCGTTTATCCTTATATGCTTTTTGACTATGCAGTGGAATGGGATAATAGACACCACATGGAATATCATTTTCATTTAAAAACTTTACCAAGGCATCCCTGTCTGTATCCAGTACCCGAAGGGTATATTGATGGTACACATGACTGTCATCATCGCCAATCTGTGCCGGTGTAACAATTTTGTCCTGCCCTTTAAAGGCTGCCGTATATTTAGAAGCCGCTACGCTTCTTCGTCGATTATATTCATCCAGCAATGGTAACTTAGCTCTTAATACTGCTGCCTGAATGGCATCCAAACGTGAGTTTACACCTACTACATCATGATGGTACCGCACATACATACCATGGTTTACAATACCTCTTAGCGTATGTGCTAACGCATCATCGTTCGTAAAAATGGCACCCCCGTCTCCATAAGCGCCTAAATTTTTAGATGGGAAGAACGAAGTGGCAGCTACATGACCGATAGCTCCAGTTTTTACTTTACGGCCGTCTTTAAATTGATAGCTGGCACCAATGCCTTGTGCATTGTCTTCAATCACATATAAATTGTGTTCTTTAGCAATATCCATAATAGCATCCATATGGGCACACTGGCCAAACAAATGCACGGGGACAATGGCTTTTGTTTTAGGTGTGATGGCTCTTCGTATGGCTTCCGGATCAATGTTAAAAGTATCTGGTTCTACATCTACCAGTACAGGGGTCAATTGCAACAAAGCAATTACCTCAACAGTGGCCGCAAATGTAAAATCGGCGGTAATCACCTCATCACCAGGCTGTAACCCCAATCCCATCATCGCTATTTGGAGGGCGTCTGTACCATTGGCACAAGGAATCACATGTTTTACACCCAAATAGGTTTCTAATTCTTTTTGAAAGGCATGGACTTCCGGACCGTTGATAAAGGCAGTGCTATCTATGACTTCACTTATAGAGGTGTTTACCCGATCCTTTATGGCTTCATACTGACCTTTAAGGTCTACCATCTGTATTTTTCTCATGGATACATCAATGCATTAAAGTGTAACAATATTACGAAATAAAGGAACGATACCCAATGAATTTTCGGTATAAGAGTGTATTTTAGCAAACGAAGCAATACGTTATGATTTTCATCTATAACATATTAGTCTATATAGCAGGAGGACTTCTCCGCATAGTTGCTCTTTTTAATGAAAAGCTACAACGATTTATACATGGGCGAAAAGGTGTTTTCGAATTCCTTGAAAAGCAGCTTGACAAAGAAAAACCGGTTATCTGGTTCCATACGGCTTCTTTAGGTGAGTTTGAACAAGGCCTACCGGTGATGGAACAGGTGAAAACACAGTTTCCAAAGCATCAATTATTGGTTACCTTCTTTTCGCCCTCAGGCTATGAGGTAAAAAAGGAGCATCCGGTAGCAGCTATAATCACCTACCTTCCGCTGGACACCCAAAAAAATGCGGCACGTTTTTTAGACATCGTAAAACCTGAACTTGCCATCTTTATCAAATATGAGTTTTGGCCAAATTACTTGTTGGAAATTCACAAACGGAATATTAAAACCCTGATGGTTTCGGCTATTTTTAGGAAGGACCAGGCTTTCTTTAAGTGGTATGGCAGCTTTATGCGGAAATCATTAAAGGCCATCTCCCACTTTTTTGTGCAGGACAACCCTTCAAAAGCCCTTTTGAACAGTATAGGTATTGACAACGTCACCGTATCAGGTGATACGCGTTTTGACCGGGTGTCGGAAATACTCGATAGGGATAATACGTTGGACTTTGTGGATCAATTTAAACAAAACAAACCTTGTATGGTAGCCGGAAGCACCTGGCCGGAAGATGAAAAACTGTTGGTCTCCTACCTGAACAACGAAATGCCAAAAGATGTAAAGTGTATTATTGCACCCCATACCATAAAACCGGCACGGATACAGGCTTTGAAGGCTTCCATTGACAGAAAAACCATCTTGTACTCGGAACGGGAAGGAAAAAACCTTGCGGACTATGATGTCTTGATTATAGATATCATTGGCTTGCTGACCAAAGTGTACAGTTATGCCGATGTGGCATATGTAGGGGGCGGCATGGGCACTTCGGGACTCCACAACACCCTAGAACCGGCAGTGTTTGGCATTCCGGTGGTGATTGGCAATAATTACCAAGGGTTTAAAGAGGCGGAAGAACTTGTAGCCCTGGGTGGTATCATCCCTGTATGGGATGCTACTACGTTTAAAGCTGCTTTTACCCCTTTTTTGAAGGACGATGTATTTCGTGAAAAAATAGGAAACTTAAATGCCGAATATATTGCTAAACATAAAGGGGCAAGTCGTAAAGTTATGGCGTATTTAACGCAATAGAAAATATAGGGTTTTAGGTATATTTGGGTTATTAATATATTCTTTATAATGCTTGTCTCACCTATTTTACAATGTCCAAACAAATACAATTAAGATCTAATATTCTAAAACATATCGAGCAATTTTTAAAAAATAAAAAAAGCCATCCAATTAAGACGGCTTTTTCCTTTTGTGCGGGCGAAAGGACTTCCCACATCTGCGTGCGGGATAAACTTCTCGTCCTTTCCTTTATATGATAATTTTTGACCATAAAAAAGACCATCCAATCAAGACGGCCTCTTCCTTTTGTGCGGGCGAAAGGACTCGAACCTTCACACCTTTCGGCACTAGATCCTAAGTCTAGCGTGTCTACCAATTTCACCACGCCCGCTTCTGTTGCGTGTCTACCTCCCGATAGCTATCGGGATTACACGTCCGCTATTGCAAAATGTGCCTGCAAATATAAACAACATTTTAATAAATAAACAAGGCTTGCTCAAAAACTTCCCGCTATTTTTAGCATTAAAACCTGCCTGTTTACACTTGGTTTTGTAAATTTGGTTTTTTACTAATTATACTTTCATGGAAAACATAAGCTCCTATCTACAGGAACACAAAGACCGATTTATAAACGAACTTATTGAACTTTTAAAATTCCCCTCCGTTAGTGCTGACCCTGCCTATGCTCAAGATGTAATCAATACCGCCGAAATGGTAAAAGATGCTCTTGAAAAAGCCGGCTGCGACCTTGTAGAAATCTGTGAAACACCAGGGTATCCCATTGTTTATGGAGAAAAAATTATTAATAAAAGCCTGCCAACCATTTTGGTCTATGGCCATTATGATGTGCAGCCGCCCGACCCTTTGAATCTTTGGGACAGCAAACCTTTTGACCCTGTTGTAAAACAGACCGATATTCATCCGGAAGGAGCCATTTTTGCCCGTGGGGCCTGTGATGATAAAGGCCAAATGTATATGCATGTAAAGGCATTGGAGTTTATGGTAAAAACCAATCAACTTCCCTGCAATGTAAAATTCATGATTGAAGGTGAAGAAGAAGTAGGCTCCAATAGTTTAAGCTGGTTTGTAGAACGCAATCAGGAGAAACTAGCCAATGACGTAATCCTTATTTCTGATACAGGGATGATTGCCAATGATACACCTTCAGTTACTACCGGACTTCGTGGCATGTGCTATATGGAAGTAGAACTTACCGGCCCTAACCGTGATCTGCACTCTGGATTGTATGGCGGTGCAGTGGCTAACCCCATCAACATCCTAACAAAAATGATTGCTTCCCTGCAAGATGAGAACAACCATATTACCATTCCGGGGTTTTATGACAAAGTAGTAGAACTCTCAAAAGAGGAGCGTGCCGAAATGGCAAAAGCACCCTTTTCGTTGGAGGATTATAAAAAAGCTTTGGATATTGACGATGTGTATGGTGAAAAAGGTTATACCACTAATGAACGTAATTCCATTCGTCCTACGCTAGATGTCAATGGTATCTGGGGAGGTTATACCGGTGAAGGTTCTAAAACTGTTATTCCTTCAAAAGCCTACGCTAAAATTTCCATGCGCTTGGTACCTAATCAAGATTGGCATGAAATTACAACGCTTTTTAGCAATCACTTTAAAAGCATTGCCCCCAAAGGGATTACCGTAAAAGCTAAACCTCATCATGGTGGACAGGCCTACGTAACACCTATAGACAGTGTTGGTTACCAAGCAGCAGCAAAAGCTTATGAAAAGACGTTTGGCAAAAAGCCTATTCCTCAACGAAGTGGTGGTAGTATTCCTATTGTTTCTCTCTTTGAAAAAGAACTGAACAGTAAAACCATCCTTATGGGGTTTGGGTTAGATAGTGACGCTATTCACTCCCCCAACGAACATTTTGGTGTTTTCAATTATTTAAAAGGAATTGAGACCATTCCATACTTCTACCAATATTTTACAGAAATGAGCAAATAACCTTACTGGAAAACAACAATTTACGTTTTAGTAGCGTTGTAACTATTCATCAATCGAAAAAAGTTACTACTATGCTAAAACGTTTTTTTATTATCTGTTCTGGTGCCGATACGCATATTTTAAAAGATTGCTCTTCTGGAGAGCAAAATAAATATGCAGGAATAGGTGCCACCGTGTTCTTTACAGCAGTAATGGCTTTTATTGCTTCAGCCTATGCCCTATATACTGTTTTTGATAATATCTATACTTCTATTTTCTTTGGGTTGGTATGGGGCTTACTCATTTTTAACCTCGATCGGTTTATTGTTTCTACCATCAAGAAAGGGGATTCTTTTAAAAGTGAATTGCTTCAGGCAACCCCTCGTATATTTTTAGCCATCATTATCGCTATAGTGATTTCTAAACCTTTGGAGCTAAAGATTTTTCAAAAAGAAATAGACCGGGTATTGCTGGAAGAAAAAAACCAGATGACACTTAACAATCAAGAACAAATAGCCTTGCAGTACAATCCTGCCATTGAAACATTGAACAATGAGATTGCAGGGCTGAAAAATGAGATTGTTACCAAGGAAAATGAAGTCAATACACTTTATGACACCTATATTTCTGAGGCGGAAGGCACAAAGGGTACACTCAAAATTGGCAAAGGCCCTGTGTATGCAGAAAAACGTGAAAAGCACGATGCTACACTTCAAGAGTTGCAAGTATTAAGGGAGACAAATACACAAAAAATAAATGAAAAAGAAGCACAAATGGCTACTTTAAAAGCAGCTTATGATGAAAAGGTTGTCAATACGCAACCGGTTATTGATGGTTTTGATGGATTAATGGCACGTGTTAATGCCTTAGATAAACTCCCTTGGTTACCTTCATTTTTTATTTTCTTATTGTTTTTAGCTATTGAAGCATCTCCCATTGTTGCAAAACTATTAGCTCCTAAAGGCGAGTATGACCTGAAACTGGAAGAGGAAGAAAGTACTCTAAAAACTTGGGTAGCACAAAAAATGCGCCAACGGAAAAATATGATGGCTACAGATGCTGCCATAAACGATAATGTTTATAAGGACATTGCCGAAGAGCAAGAGCTTTATGAATACAAGCGAGAAAAAGCCCGTGAATTGATGCAATTACAAGCCGATGCTTTTTATGAACACCAGAAAAAAAGCTTGTAAAGAAGAAGCTCCGCAAGTATGAACCTATTGTGGGAGCTTTTATGATGCATAAGCATGCACTTACTCTTTACATCTTAAAACAATTAATGTTTGATTATATTCCCCTAAATAATCAAAAACAGACTTTTATTTTAGTAAAACTACTTTATATGATGGTAGTTTGCCTCTTATTTTAATTGAATAGGGGGTTACTATTGTCTAAATGACACTATTGAACGACAAGTAGATTTACAAAAGGTTTAATCGCTTCATTAGTTCTGGTCTGTTGGAACGGCTTACCGGAATTACATCTTTTGCTATTAACACACTATTATCTTCAATATCAATAATTTTTTTAAGATTGATGATATAAGAGCGGTGTACTTTTAGGAAGATATCATCAGGAAGTTTACTTTCTATCTTTTTTAAGGTAGAATGTACCACATAATTTTTATTGTCGGTTTTTATACTGATATAATCACCTTTAGCTTCTACCAGATAAATATCAGGGATGTTGATTTTTACCAACCTACGGTCTATGTTTACAAAAAGGTCATTTTCTATATCTTCTTTTTCAGCAATACTTTTTCCCAGTTCAGATACCGTAACGTTTTTTGCTTTTTGAATAGCTTTATTAAACCGTTCCTGGCTCATAGGTTTTATGAGATAATCTACAATGCACTCGTATCCAAAAGCCTCTATCGCAAAGTTTTTATCAGAAGTGCTCAATATTACATTTGGTGGGTTTTTTAAAGTCTGTATAAAATCAAACCCTGTAAAATCAGGCATGTGAATGTCTAAAAAAATAAGATCCACTTCATTCTGATTTAGAAATTTCATTGCCTCAATAGCGTTAGGAAATTCATCAATCACTGTTAATTCCTTAACCTGATCGCATAACTGCCGAATGATAACCCGTGCAGATGCTTCATCATCTACAATAATACAATTCATAATACATACATTTTTAGAGCTTTGTTATAAATGTCTCCATGAGATTTAACAAAGCGGTGAATTCTTTATGTAAGTTGTCTTGGGAAGGGGATTGTTTTAAGCTTTCTTCATAGTTTTCGGCAAGCTTGTAACCGTTTTCAAGCCCTAGGATACTAATCTTATGTTTTAATTTATGTACATTTTGTATTGCTTCTGAATATTTTTTGTTCAAAATATTCTCCATATACATCGCTTTTTCTACCGGGAATTCATCTTTTATTATTTTTATTAATTCTTTTTTGAATTGTTGGTCTCCGGCAGAAAGTTTATTAATGTAGGTTAGGTTTGGTTGTTCTTGCATACTTGTTTATTTTTTGAGTCGTATAAAAAATGTAGTTCCTATGTCATCTTCACTTTCTAGCCATATTTCTCCCTCATATAAGTCAACTATCTTTTTCACAATCGATAATCCTATTCCGGTTGATTTATTATCATTACTTAATGATTGAAATACATGAAATATTTTTTTATGATATACTTTCGGAATCCCTTTACCATTGTCTTTTATAGTAAAAATCCATGATTTCTGTTCATTCTTACACCCGACTTTTATAGTGCCTTTTTTCTTGTTTATATGCTCTACGGCATTAGAAATAACATTCTGAAAAAGCTGTTTTATACGGATTCTGTCAGCTTTTATTATCGGAAGTTCATCTGTTATGAAGATGCTAATGTGCTCGGGTATATAAATGGTGTTTATGATTTCTTCTACCACTTGATGAACATTTACTTCCTCTTTGGTTATAGCATCTTTATTGATACTGGAATATTTTAAAATACCATCTATAAGATGGTCCATTTTTTCTACTTTTTCTTGCATCAGCAATAAATTGTTTTGGCCATCCTTATCCAGAATATCTTTATAATCCTCCCGTAACCAACTGGCTAACGTACTGATACTTCTTAGCGGGGATTTTAAATCATGCGAAACAATGTGCGCATATTCTTTCAATTCCTCATTACTCTTTTCCAAATTTGCAAGTAGCTTTTCTTTTTGTTTTTCTATAGCTACCTGTTCGGTAATATCATCGACCAATGCTACCTGGTACTTTATATTCCCTTTATGGTCTCTTACAGCGTTTACAATGGTTTTAGCGGTTATAATAGTAGCATCTTTTCTCCTATATCTTTTTATCATACTAAATTGTTCTTCAGTACTTTTATTCATTTTTTCCATTTTCTTTATAGAGCTTTTTTGGTCTTCCTGATAGGTCAACTCTTTCACATGTTTATCTAAAAGCTCTTCTTCGGTATAGCCCATCAATTCTTGAAATGCCTTGTTTGATTTTACAATATTCCCATCTACAGTTAAAACAATCCCTATCGGAGAATCCTCTACTATGATTTCCAGTTGTCTTTTCTGTTCCTCAAATATTTCTTTATCAATAGTTTCTTGGGTAATATCTCTAACAATCCCTTGTGCTGCTGTGGGCTTTCCTTCTTTGTTATAGATAACTCTCGAATTTACATGTACCAGTTTTATGTCTTTTGACTTGGTGACAATGCGAGCTTGATAATCTGTGAACGATCCATTTTCATATAGGCCTCTAAAAGCTTCAGTAGTATATGCCATGTCATCTTTGTGTACTAGCTCCATTAAATTAAAGGGTTCTTTTGCTACATCATACCCTAACAATTCAATGGCCGCATCGTTCATCTTTAACACATTGCCCCATAAATCCATCATTACATAAGCGTCTACGATATTTTCAAATACGCCTTTTAACTCTGAAGTTTTTTCACTTAGCAACCCTTCTAGTTGTCTGTTACTCTCTTTTAGTTGTTGTGTAACACCATATAATTCAATAGATTTTTTTTCCAGAATTTTTTCAGCTTGTTTTCTGGCTGCCCGTTCTCGGAGCAATGCTCTTTCTAATATTTCGATTTGGGCTTTACTCATTGTAGGTGGCCATAAATTTTACCTTTGTACCATCTTCTTTAAGTTTTTCCATATGAATTGAAGCATCAATTTTATAGTGTTCAAATGTTTTTTCCATAAGTGCTTGCGCAAATCGGTACATGCCTCTTTTCGAAGAATAGACCATCGTAATTGCTTTGTCCGTTTCATCAATTACATCAAATACGGGAAGCTCTGCTCCAGGATATATTTTTCGAACATGTACATGAATATGATTTTCTATAGAAGAGAGTAGTGCAATGGGCGTTTTATATTGTTTAAAAATATTCGGATGGCTTGCCGTAAGAACATTAAAGAAGTATTTTCCATAGGCATATAACAAATCTCCAATAGGGATATTAACTTTTTCGCTTAAATTTGAAAGTAAGCTCAACATCTCGGCAAAATCATAGGTTCCGACAGAAGTGTATATTCCTTCAGATTTTAAATTCGATTTTTCAATAATGTGATCTACAGTCTCTAAGCCAAAAGTGGTTTCTACCATTTCTAGAAACTCTGTAAAAACAATGCCTTTCATGTTTTAGATAATTCGTTGATACTCCAGTACTCTAATAACGACTTTAGTTTCTTTACATAGTCTTCATACTTGAGGGGCTTCAACACATATCCGGCAATTCCTATTTTATAGCACTCCATGATGTCCTGACGATTGCTAGACGTAGTAAGCACAATCGTTGGTATATATTTCAGTACCGCATCATTTTTCAGGATCTGTAAAAACTCAATGCCATTCATTTTTGGCATGTTCAAATCTAATAAAATTATATGAGGCAACTTCTCTTTTTGTTTGAGTACCTGCAAGGCCTCTTCTCCATTTTTAGCCTCTATAATCTTATGGTTGACTCCTGAGGAAGTAATGACCCTGTTTAGTTTCATTACTTCAATGGTATCATCTTCAATAAATAGGATGTGTAAACCCATAACCCTTTACTTGTTTTTATATAAAGGTCATTATTTACACGAGGCTATAATAAGCTGTTTCGATTAAATACATTCTAACTATCGACGAATGGTAATTTAGTTTCGACGAATGGTTTTTATAGTTATAAAGAAAAGGCTGCCTAAAAAATATCATTTCAGACAGCCTTCAAATATTATTTATATCTCATCAGGCCATTATTGCGGCGCCATTGGTTTTGATATTTCAGGTACTCCCGTATATATGTAATCAGCATGCCATCCTGTAAAATATTTACTTGCTTTTTCCCCAAACTCTTTCCTAGCAGTTTCATCACTCCAATGCTCTCTAAAAAGTTTGCCATTATTATCCAAGCCTTTGTCTAAGTCATCCATAGAAGTTACTACAAACACTTCAATATAGTCTCTCCTATCCGACCCATACATATGCGCGTGTGGATAATATCCTTTAAAATATTCATTTTTATGGATTACATTTTTCACGTATTCATCTCGTAATTCATTAAATTCTTTCCCGGAACCTTCTTTAGGAAATGCAAATCGGCTTTTTCGCATAGCATAAATAATTTCGTCCCCCTCTTTAATACCTGATACTTCCTTGGTTCCACTCATAGTAACGTATATTTCATCCGAGTGTTTATCAGCATAATAATCATTTCTTTTTTCAAAATAAGCACGTCTTGCTGCTTGATCGGGCCAAGCCGCTCTTATCAATTCTCCATCTCGGTCAGCAGCCTTATCAATAGCCTCCCAAGAATCAAATACCTGTACATATAGCAGTTCAGAATTATCCGGGGTATAACGGTGTAATGCTACTGCTGTACTAAGCACATACTCATTCTTCATTGTTACCTTATCTAGGTATTCCTTCTCTACGGCTTTCCATTCATCCATGTTGAAATCATCTTTGTCCATGTTCCAGTGCATGGTAGTTACAGTAATAAAATACTGCTGCTCTTCTTGGGAAATTGTTACATTTGTGACAAATAATAGCAGTATTACTACTATTTTCATTAATTGGTTGGTTGGTTTCATAAAAATTAATTTTTGGTTAATGTTTAGTTATTAAATAAATCTTTTTTTAAAGATTTTTGAGAGTAACCAATTAAATAGGGAAGTGTGTAATTTTCAGGGGAATTTAAATTTAATAATTTTTTTATGGTTAAACCGCAATTATAGAATAATAATCGTTCAAATACCACGTATATCCGACTCTTAAAAAGTCTTCCTATTTTATATTTCTTAATTCTTCTTGTACTTTTCGGGGCAGCCCTTGTACTACTACATCATACGAATGGTCCATCAGTTCTTTTAACAATGATTTTGAGATCGTTCCATTTTTCAGGGCTATGGTATTCCAATGTTTTTTGTTCATATGATAACCGGCATAAATGCTCTCATATTGTTCTCTAAGTATTAATGCCTTTTCGGGATCACACTTTAAATTTATTGTAGGGTTCCCTTCCTCCCATGCTTTTAGCGAAAGCAACGCATACATTTTGCCCATCACCTTGAAAACCAAAACATCTTGATTAAAAGGGAACGACTCCGTCACTCCTTTCTTACGAATACAATAGTCGCGTAGTTCTTCTATATTCATAATTAAACAGCTTTTATTTCATACAAAATGGGTCTGCTGGGAGCTGCGTCATTTTCTATAGGAGCAAATTGAAGATTTAGTAGGTACGTTCCATCTTCCACAGCGTTAGAGATATAAATTAATTCAGTAATTGTAGCTTCTGTTCGAACATTTTTTTTAACATCCCAAAATGCTTTGTGTGCCAACAACCTACCATCATCTTCTTCTTTGTCCACAGACGGTAAGTCAATAAGTAAGTGCTGAATGTTCAGCATTCTCAGAAAAACAGCTGCTTCTTCTAAAACATAAGGCGGGTTGGTTTTTGAATAGTTTCTGGATAATTTACTGGGATCGTTGGGGAGTGTACGGATAATAATCGCTTCCGGATGTTGACCTTTTAATGCATTTTCCAATTGCTTTTTAGAAATCACATAATCTTTTCCCCACTTTCCGGGAGCAACGGTAACTACTTCAGCTATAAAAAAGAATTTATTTAATGATTGATTTACCGAATGGAACGTTTCTGTAATATGACCAACACATTCTGTGTGAGTTCCGTGCGCATGTGGATTAAAATGAAGTGTATTAAAATTGACTGTACCGCCTTTAGCTACACTTATTATATGGTCTATAGCTGGTGCACTAAGCCCCCAAGCCGTTACATGCTCTTGTGTTCCTTTTATGGGAATAGAAATGTCTATCGGCTTTGACAGATCAATTTCATACTGTTGATTATTATGTTTAATGATTGTTTTCATATAAAAACCATACCTTTTATATACTATCAAAGATACAGGTAATTCTATGATTTAATCGACAAAAAATAAATCAGCTGCAATTCCATCGCACAAAAACTTTCCTTTATCAGTAACTGTTATTACTTCTTCATTCATTATTAAAAGTTCTGTTCTTATATATTTAGATATACACTTCACAAAATGCTGATAATAATTTACTCCAAAATCATTTTTTATCTTATTTAAGGAAACCCCCCACATAGTGCGTAAACCTGTCATCACATACTCATTATATTGATCTGTTAGTGTAAGTTCCTCTTTTTCTGAAGAAAATAGTCCTTCTGATAATGCCCTTATATATTTAGTATTGTTTGCTACATTCCAACTTCTACAATTCCCATCATAACTGTGTGCCGATGGACCAATTCCCATATATTTCTTCCCTAACCAATATGCTGTATTATTTGCCGAGAAAAAGCCTTCCTTGCCAAAATTAGAAAGCTCATAATGGACATACCCGCTTTTTTGAAGCTTCGCTGTTAAAATAGAAAAATGCTGCTGTGCCAATACTTCATCAATTGGTTGCACCTTACCTATATTGATTAAATGTTTAAGGGCTGTTTTTGGTTCAACCGTCAATGCATAGCAGGAAATATGTGGAATATTATACCATAAAACTTTATTAATATTTTCTTGCCATCGCTCATTCGTCATCCCAGGAATCCCATAGATAAGATCTACAGATATATTTTTAAAATATTGCATTACCTCTTCTAAGCACTGCTCTGCCTCCTCTGAGCTATGTGCCCGGTTCATCATTCTTAAATCTTCTTCAAAAAAAGATTGGATTCCAATGCTCAAACGGTTTATCCGTATAGTAGACAATTCTCTTATTTTCGTATTTGTCAAATCATCCGGATTGGCTTCTAAAGTAATTTCTGGGGATTTTATTACGCTATAATTTCTGTAAATTTCATCTAATAAAGATTGTAACTCTTCTAGGCTCAATAAACTGGGGGTACCTCCACCAAAATAAATGGTTTCAATCCACTCATCAGCCAGTTCCTCTTTACGAAGCCGTAATTCCTTTTTTAAAGCTTGCAACATAGCTGTCTTATGCTTTAAAGAGGTAGAAAAATGAAAATCGCAATAATGGCATGCCTGTTTACAAAAAGGAATATGAATATAGATTCCTGCCATTTTTAAGAAGGATGTCGTTATTTTATTTTATCAGGATTTTGCTTTACAAAACTGGACCATCCTGAGTAGCCTTTTCCCGTAATTAACTGCCCTTCATTATAGAAATGGCAAACTGCAGCAGCCAATCCATCGGTAGAATCCAAATTTTTAGGAAGCTCTTTTAACGATAGTAAGCTTTGTAACATCTTAGCAACTTGTTCTTTACTGGCATTTCCATTTCCGGTGATTGCCATTTTTATCTTTTTAGGGGAATACTCTGTAATAGGGATCTGTCTCGATAATCCAGCAGCCATCGCCACACCCTGTGCACGGCCCAGCTTTAGCATAGATTGTACATTTTTACCATAAAAAGGGGCTTCTATAGCTATTTCATCCGGGTAATAAGTATCTATAAGTTCAACAGTACGCTCAAAAATGATTTTAAGTTTCACATAATGGTCGTTATATTTTTTAAGCTGCAATTCATTAAGCTGCAAAAAAGTCATACTTTTACCTACTATTTTTATGAGGCCATACCCCATAACACTGGTTCCGGGATCAATACCTAATATGATTTTTTCTGACTTCAATTTCTTATTTGCTTATCCTTTTAAACGTCCATCAAAGGTAAACCTCTCTATTTTTATTACTTGTATTTTATTGGCATCTTCGTGTAACGGATTGACAATATAGTTATATTCCGAAGCAACAATAGCAGAGGGTACTTTTAAAACAGTCGCTTTTTTGTCTTGGGCAAACCGGGTAAATATTTCTTGTGTTTGACTATTGTATGGAAAACAATCCCAGTTTTTAGGCAACCGTTTCTCTTCCTGTATTACAATTTCATCTGGAATTTTTATATGGATTAATATACGGTCTGATGGAAGGTCTTCTGAAATATCAATATGCATAACCACTTCTAAATACGCTAATGATATATTTTGAGCTGTATATACAGCTCTCGTCCCCGGTTTGTTCCATCGGCCTCCTACCTTTTCAGCACCAATTCCCGATAAAAGTTCTTTACGGCGTTTTTCTCTATCTATCCTATAAACAATCATTAAACAAAGACCCCGTAATCTATTCGTTCTATCTCATTCAAAATCAATTGTACACCGTAGCTCGTGTCAAGCAATGAAAAAGGGATTTCTCCACCTATTGCTGTATTAGGTTTATTCAGCCAACGTGCAAACTTCTTTTCATCGCCAAAAACTTCAAAGCCTTTTGCATATACCTCTGCTATTTCAAAAAGCCGTTCACTCACTTCTTTATCATAATTGCCTTTTTTAGCCAATGTAGAGTAGGAAGCCGGTACTATTTCTGAAATCTTAGTGATCGGTAATGCTACCCGAAGACTAAACTTCTTCAAGTCGGAACGGGTAACCCCGTGGCGTGCTGCATGAATAATCTTCAACTTCGTT
Source organism: Leptobacterium meishanense (assembly GCF_037645805.1). Lineage (NCBI taxonomy): Bacteria > Pseudomonadati > Bacteroidota > Flavobacteriia > Flavobacteriales > Flavobacteriaceae > Leptobacterium > Leptobacterium meishanense. The sequence continues at coordinate 4,686 of NZ_JBBEXE010000003.1, read as the reverse complement.
TGTGGGGAATTCGCTTTATTATCGACAAAATTAGTTAACGTAAACGCTTCCATTATTAGTAAATTTACATATGTTCTTATGCAAATTTACATAATTATCATATATAATCCTCTTAAAATCAACAGAAATTAATCCACCGAAACTATTATCGGAAGATTTAACTTAACTGCCACAGGAATTAGTTGAGCTTCATTTGTGTCTGAAGATGTCACTTTTTTTAATGCCGGATAAATTCTAGGCAAATCATTGATGGCATTAATCAGTATATTTTCAAGATCAGGTAATTGAGTGTTTATTTCATTACTTTTAGCTATCGCCAAAATAGAAAGTGCTCCTTCATTATCAATTGTGAGATGTAAATAAATAGTATCAGATATGGTTTCGGTAACCAAAAAAGAATGTGAATCAATGGCACTTGACATATGACTAGCAAATGTTTCTTGAAAACATTTTTGCTGCTCCATTTTTGAAGCCATTTCATCACAATTTTCAAACAAAGGGAAACTATCTATTTCATTCCAATTAATGGCATCCATTCTTTGGTGAACTAACTCTTTTGTGAGAACATCTTTACTTTTAAAATAAGAGCAACTACTATTTATTAATAGCACGACAAAACAGAGCCTTATAATGTATTTTAACTGCATTAAATAAGATATAATCAGTGGTAAATTACAATTTTTTGAGGATTCACGTATTATAAAAAAGAAATAACAAATTCAATTATATCAAACTTTCCTTAAATTCGCCTTATTAACAGAAAAAAATGGATATTTTTTTATTAATATTAGGGTTTTTGTTTATGTGCTTAGGGCTTTTAGGAAGCTTTTTACCCGTGCTACCTGGCCCTCCTATTAGCTGGCTTGGTTTGTTGATGCTCTATCTTACAAAAGCAGTTCCTATGAATTGGTGGTTTCTAATCCTCACTTTTATAATTGCTATAGCTATTTTTATATTAGATTATATTATTCCTGCTATAGGCACTAAAAAGTTTGGTGGGAGTAAAGCAGGAATGATAGGGACTTCCATAGGTTTAATTGTAGGAATTATAGCCCCTATACCTTTTGGAATTATTATAGGACCTTTTGTCGGAGCCTTGGTTGGTGAACTAATTAATAATGCAGACGGAACAACTGCTTTAAAAGCTGCTATCGGGTCTTTTTTAGGCTTTCTAACCTCTACTTTTATAAAATTTATTGTCGCTGTTATTTATTTTGGATTATTCCTGATACGGTTTTGGGAATACCGAAACCCACTCTTATTTTCCTAAAAATAAATACGCTAATCCTCTAGCTCTTCATTCAAAATCGCTGTTAGCTGTTCTATAATTTCAAATTTGGTATTGTTCAGGTTAATTAGTTTAACAGCACTGCTTCTCTTTATGAAAGGATGGTCAGCATCATAAAACGCACCTACTATGTATCTCTTCCCAGGTTCATAAAACTGTAAAAACAATAAACAATCCGACATAGAGTGCATAAAGAATATTACAGTATCTATATCATCGTGGTTAGAATAATAAGAGGTAGCCGATGTTTCATCATCAGTAGTTTTGGTTTTATAACCTTCCTTGTCCAAATGTTTCTTTAAATAAAGCCCATGTGCATTTTGGCTATCGTAAATAAAGATTTTTTTACTTATCCCAATTTCTCTTTTAACTGACACATTCATATTTTTAATACTCATCATCTTGCTTTTATATTTAATATCTTAATTGATTTACATCTCTATGATCACAAATTCTGATCGCCTATTTAATTGATGTTTAGTTTCCGGACATTTAACCCCATCTGGGCAAGGAGTTACAAGTTTAGCTTCTCCATAACCTTTTCCAGATATTCGGTTAGCACTAATCCCTTTAGAAACAATATAGTCTATGGTTCGTTTTGCCCTTCTGTCCGATAACCATTGATTGTATTCATATGTACCCCTTGCATCAGCATGAGCACTTAATTCCACAATCATTTTTGGGTATTTTTTCATCACTTCTACTACTTTATCTAGCTCCTGCTTCGCAGCTGCATTTAAGTATGAAGAATTTAAATCAAAATAGATTTCTTCTATATTTATAAGCTTCCTTCCATTATCAACTACTATTTCTGGTTTTGTAGATTCCAATTCTAGCAGTACAAATTCCATATTCTCTGTCTTAGAAGGTGTAATGCTCTTCTCAGACCCTTCATGTTCCTCTTTTGTAGCAACCAATTTATATGTTTTCCCTACAGAACGGTCTACCTTAAAAGTAAATGATCCATCTACTCCTGTTGTTATAACATCGGTTTCTAATTCTTGGCCATCCTTATATGAGTATAAGGTAATTGTAGCGTCAGGCAATAAAGACTTTGTGTTCTTTTCCACCGCTACTCCAGTGATATATTGATGATCACAGTATAAAGAAACCACCTCTGTCATAGCATAAATATCATCATCTCCCTTTCCACTTTTCCTGTTGGAAGAAAAATAACCTTCTTTGGTTTCTTCATTGATGATATAACCAAAATCATCCAAGTTTCCATTCACAGGTGGCCCTACATTTATAGGTTCTTCAAATGCCCCGTCACGTAAACGGGCGGCAAAAACATCCAATCCTCCCATACCTAAATGCCCGTCAGAAGCAAAATACAAAATGTCTTTATCACTCATAAAAGGAAACATTTCCCTTCCTTCTGTATTGATTTTAGGCCCAAGATTTACAGGAGTCCCATAGGTTCCATCAGCATTGATAGTAACCTCAAAAATATCTGTATTCCCTAATGTACCTGACATATCTGATACAAAATAAAGTTTCTTACCATCTTTACTGATCGTTGGTTGACCTACAGAATAATCTTTATCATTAAATGGCATTGGTACAACATTTGTCCATTCGCCATTTACTAAAGATGCTCTAAATAAAACAAGGTTGTTAATTTTATTTTTGTCTTTATCTTTATTGTTCCCTGTAAAATAAAGAGTGTCTTTCCCAGGGGAAAATGCTACACTTCCTTCATGGTATTTTGTGTTTACATCCCCAAAAAATGATTCTGATTTGGAAAAAGCATCTTCATTGTTAACATTCGCGACAAATAAATCTAAATAAGGCTGGTTGTTCCATCCATATTTTTTGGCACCTCCTCCATTCACATCTGCAGAAGTAAATATTAGCTTATCATCATCATAAAGCGCAACTCCAAAATCGGACAGTGGCGAATTAAGAGAAAGGTTGTTAATTTCATATCGTGCACCCCTATTTTGAATATCTTCCAAATAATCCTTCTTTTCTACAAATTTTGCCGCCCTGCTATCATTCTTTTTAGCATTGGCAAATTCTTCCATCCATTTATCTGCTTTTTCATAATCACCAATTCCTTTTAAGGCATGTACATACTTAAAAATATATTCCGGATCAACTTCGCTTTTGTACTGCTCAATAAGTTTTCCATACCATTTGGCTGCCTCTTCCATCTCAACATTATAATAATATGAATCTCCTAATCTGGAAAGTACATGAGCAGAATTATCTCGTTTTGCAATATCTTCATATAGCTCTGCTGCACGATCATATGCCAACGCATCAAAAAATTGATCTGCACGTTTCGTTTTTATATCCTGAGCACTTATTGTGCCTAAACATATATATGCGACTAATAGGGTTGTTAAATATTGTTTCATCGTATTTAATAGTTTTAAAAGAATCTTGGAGATCTACGCCCTCCTCTGGACAGCGCAAAATCATATAACAAAAATATCTCGTGACTGCCTGTATTATTTACATTGCCGAGATCTGACACACTATAATCATATGCATAGCCTACTCTAAAGTTAGGTGTTATAAAAAAATTTACTAATCCACTCACGGAATCATCTACTCTATATGATGCTCCCAATTCTATTTTTTCGTTAATTAACATATTAGCAGAAGCATCTATAGAAACCGGTGCTCCAAAAACCATTTTAGCCATAAAAGAAGGCTTGAACTTTAAATTATCCGACAGGTCAAAAACATAACCCCCCGTTAAGAAATAATGCATTTTATCCGAGGCATTACTAATAATACCGTTTTCTTCATCAAAATGAAGCGTTTCTATAAAGTTTGGCACCGATAGTCCTAAATAAAATCGTTCCGTATAAAAATAAACTCCTGCACCAATGTTCGGATCTGCACTGTTCACATTTTCTACAAATAGAGGGTCATTTGGATCTACTAATGTTAAAGATAATAGCCCAATATCTTTAAAAGTGACTCCTGCCTTTAATCCAAATGCTATTTTAGACTGATCAGATAAATCAAGCGTATATGAAAAATCAGCATATATGTTCTGTTCCTTTACAGGTCCTATTTCTTGTGCAATGGCTGATAGTCCCAGACCAACATTCCTTCCAACAGGTGAATGAATAAAAAAGGTAGCTACTTCGGGTGCCCCGTCTATCCCCAACCATTGTTTTCTTCCCAGTGCCCCTAAACTTATAGCATATTTAGACCCTGCATAAGCCGGGTTTACAATATTCATACTATACATATACTGTGTATACTGAGGATCTTGCTGTCCATAAGACGAAACTGCAAAAGTTAATACAGTCAAGGTCAAAATAGTATTTTTTATGGTCTGCTTCATTTAATTTTAAGTTTTATTTCTCATCCTTCTATCTTATCTATTCAAATATACCCATCCATCAATAGGTTCCCGCTCCCCATCGTTAAACTCT